>NZ_JBIALO010000017.1:50514-195729 GCF_042873595.1 Streptomyces sp. NPDC004629
CCGTGACCGCCACGACGGCACTGCTCGGCGCCGGGCTCACCGCCCTGTCCGCCGGCACCGCCGAGGCGGCCACCGCCCGCCAGGTCGAGGCCCTGCGCCGTGACCGCCACGACGGCACTGCTCGGCGCCGGGCTCACCGCCCTGTCCGCCGGCACCGCCGAGGCGGCCACCGCCCGCCAGGTCGAGGCCCTGGACCGCGGTGTCGTCAGCGTCCACACCCACAGGGGCAACCTGGTCAGCCGGCGCCGGCTGGGCACCGACCCCGACAACCTACGAGGCCAACGACGCCTCCGTCGGCGACCTCGACGGCGACGGCGCCCTCGACCTCGTCCTCAAGTGGCAGCCGACGAACGCCAAGGACAACTCCCAGTCCGGCTACACCGGCAACACGAACGTCGACGGGATGGAGCTGGACGGCACCCGGCTGTGGCGCACGGCGACGGCAATGCCGACGGCCCCGCGGCCGGCGGTGTACACGCCGTAGCGGCGGCAGGAGGGCGCGGGCCGGGTGGCACGCGCCCTCGTCGGTCAGGGGACCGCGCAGGTCTGGTCGTCCAGACGGAACGAGGTCGGTCTCGTGTTGGCGCCCGACCAGCTCCCGGTGAAGCCGAAGCCCACCGAGGAACCCGGCGCCACCGTGCCGTTCCAGGCCACGTTCTTCGCCGTGACCGTCGCACCGGACTGGCCGTACTCGGCGTTCCAGAGCTGGGACACGCTCTGGCCGTCCGGGAAGGACCAGTTCAGCGACCAGCCGGACCAGGTGCTCGTGCCGGTGTTGGCGAGCTGCACGTCCGCCTGGAAGCCGCCCGACCATTGGTTGGTGATCCGGTAGCCGACGGCGCAGGCGCCGGTCGGTGTGGGGTCGGTGCCGCCACCGCCGTCCCCGCCTCCGCCGCTCGGGTCCGAGGTGTCGCCGTAGATCACACCCCGGCCGTTCGTCGCCACGTACACCCGCCCGTACACCCGAGGGTCGCCGGTGATCGCGGCGCCGGTCCAGCCCCACTGATGGGCGTCGTCGTTGATCCGGGTCCAGCTCGCACCCTTGTCCGTCGACCGGAAGATGCCACGGACCCCGCCGATCTGCGCGCTGGTGTACAGGGTCTGGTACGAGGCGCCCGTGGCCGCCTTGCCGAAGCCGATGGTGTCGGCCTGCTCGACGCCCGCCAGCTTGGTGAAGCTCGTCCCGCCGTCCGTCGAGTGCCACAGCCCGTACGCGCCGTCGCTCGCCCCGCCCGCCAGCCATATGTCGCCCTCGGTGCCGGGCAGCGCCTTGAAACGTACGCTGTCGCCGCTCGGCAGCCCGCTCGCCGGGGACGCGGTGAAGGTCGCGCCGCCGTCCGAACTGACATAGAACCTCCCCGACTTGAAGCCGTAGAAGGTCTTCGGGTCGACCCGGTCCGCCTCGACGACCGCGCCGGCCGGGATGCCGCTCGACGCCGACCAGGACGAGCCGAACCCGGTCGTGTACTGCACTCCGGTGCCCTCCGGGCTCCACACGAACCGGCTGCCGTCGGCCGCAGCCGCGACGGTGCCGCCGCCGCTGACGCCCGAAGGGTCGCTGCCCGCGAACCAGTTGGCGCCGTTGTCCGTGGAGAACGCGACGTGCGGGCCCGAGTCCAGGTTGCCGACGCGCACCACGGTGTTCGGGTTGGTCTCGGCGAAGTCAAGGCTGGTGGTCGTGGTGAAGGTGGGCGAGGTGTACATCATCGACGGGACCTTCGTCAGGTCCGTGTGCCGGAAGCCGCCGATGTCCCCGAGGGCGCTGAACAGCTGTGCCCCGCCGGAGGGCGGAGCGGCCAGGTCGTTGACCGCCGTCTCCTCCAGGCCCCGCACCATCGGCTTCACCGTGAACCGGCCGCCGCCGTCCCAGTCGGTCAGGTTCTCCGTGCCGTAGATCGTGGCGCCCGTGCCGTACATCATCCGCGCCGAGTCGAACGGGTCGATCTCCAGCGACTCCGTCATCCAGCCCAGTTTCGGGGTCTGTTCGGGCGGCGACGGGTTCGCGCCGAAGGTCAGCCACGGCGACGACGACACGTCCATGGTGTAGCGGTTCGAGCGGTTCGGGTACGACGTGTAGTCCCAGGCCCCGGTCCAGCTGCCGCCGCTGTCCGTGGAGCGGAAGATCTGGGTGTCCGGCCACCAGGAGCTGTACGCGGTGGCCATGACGGTGCCCGGATGCTGCCGGTCGACGCTCAGCCCGCTGAAGCCGTAGTAGGTGTCGGCCTCGGCGACCGGGCTGATGTCGGTCCAGGTGCCGGTCGCGGTCGCGTACCGCCACAGCCTGCCCTTGCCGCCGTCGTACGGGCCGCCCTTGTCGCTGTAGGCGAGGTAGAGATAGCCGTTCTGCGCGTCCAGGACGCCCTTGTGCGCGAGATGGCCGGTCGGCTGGCCCGGCAGCCGCGACCAGGTCGCGCCCGCGTCCGTCGACCGGTACACCGCGTTGTCCTGGTCCGCGACCCCCACGTAGATCGTCTTCGTGGTGGCGCCTGCGCTGCCGGTGGACTCGTCGAAGGTGACCCAGACGATGCCCTGGTTGTCGCTCGCGTAGCCGGTGGTGTCGCCCGGGTCCTGCCGATAGGTGCCGGGGTTGGGGAAGTTCGTCACCTGCGACCAGGTCACCCCGGAGTCCGTCGACCGCCACAGGCCCTTGCCGCTGGGCGCGCCCAGATACAGGACGCTGTTGCGGTGCGGGTCGACCGCCAGCCGCTCGCCCATGCCCCGGCCGGGCATGTTGCCGCCCAGTTTGAACGGCAGGTCGGTCTTCTGCCAGGTGGCGCCCCGGTCGGCGGAGCGGAGCACGGCCCCGTTGCCCGGGTCCCAGCTGTTGGTGTACGTGCCCACGGCCGCGTACACCCGGTCCGGGTCCACGGCGTCGGAGGCCAGGCTGACCACGCCGGTGTGCCCCCAGTCGGCCCAGCCGACCGAGTCCAGCAGCGGCGTCCAGGTCTTCGTCGACTGCTGCCAGCGGTAGGCGCCGCCGATGTCGGTGCGGGCGTAGACCAGGTTCTTCTCGGAGCGGTTGAAGACGATGCCGGGGACAAAACCGCCCCCGTCGATGCGGGCGTTGTGCCAGGTGTAGGTGTCGGCGGCGAGCGCCGCCCGCGGGGCGGGCGCGGCCAGTGCGGGCGGGGTGCCCGCGAGCAGGCCGGCGGTGAGCGCCAGCACGGCCGTCAGGATGCGGGTTCTGCGCACGGTGGGGGGTCCTCTCCGGGGCGGTCCGGTCCGGGACCGCCCTCTTCGGGACGGGAGGGAAGGACGCGACGGCCGGGCGGCCCTCGGTGCGGGTGAGGACCGCCCGGCCGGGTGACCCCGTCGCCGGATGACGGGGTCGCGCACGCGGGGCTTCAAGCACCCGCGGGAGGCGCGGCCGAGCACCGGCCTGCCCGCGAAGCGCTCGGCGGGGACTATTCGAGGAGTTCCGCGTACGAGCCCATGGCCAGGGCGATGTCCGCCTGGGCCCAGAAGCGGTGGTACGTGAAGACGGGCGCGGCGCCGCCCGCCAGATAGCTCTCGATCTTCGACCAGGCCGGGTCGTCCTGGTAGAAGGACCGCAGCGACGCGAACGTGGAGGGCGCGTCGATCGCGTCGCCGTTGGGCATCTTCCCGCTCCAGCCGCTCGGCACGTACACGCCGTCGTCGAAGCGGTTGTAGTCGGCGCGGGTCTCCGGGACGGCGATGCCCAGGCTGTCCTGGTGGTGCGCCCACATGCCGTCGAGCAGCGCCTTCGCCGTCGACTTCGCCGCCGCGTCACCGGACTTGGCGGCGTAGTACGTCAGGGTCTTGGCGTATGCGGCGGCCACGCCGACGTCGTCGGTGTAGTCGGCGACGCTGACGTGCAGGGAGCTGTTGGATCCCGGCGCGGACGGGTTCCAGGTGTCGGGCCGACCCGACCACTGGAGGGTGGAGGGGATCCGGTAGGTGCCGTCGGGGTTGATCGTGGTCTGGGACAGCGCCCACTTGACCCACTTGTCGAGGACCGTCTTCGCCGCTGCGCTGCCGCTCTGCTGGTAGTACTCGGCGACCCGCTCCATCGACCAGGCCTGGAAGCCGAACCACTGGTTGGAGGGCGGGTCGTGGTAGACGGGCTGCCAGTCGTAGTACATGCCGTAGAAGGTCGGCGTGCCGGCCGGCGGGGTGGCGTAGCGGCCCTGCCAGCTGTTGGTCGCGCCGCCCGCGATGGCGCCCTCAGAGGACTGGAGCCAGCGGTAGAACTCCAGTTGCCGGTCGAGGGACTTCGCCCAGTCCGCCGCGCCCGTCGCCGACTTGGGCTTCAGATCGGCGTAGGAGCTGAGCGCGTACGCGGCGAGCGGGTTCTGGTAGCCGCCGTGCACATGGCTGGAGCCGATGCGCCAGGCCCAGCCGGCGGCGGGGTCGCTCGCGCCGCCCCAGGCGTAGTACCAGGACAGCAGGTAGTCCGAGGCGTCCTTGCCGGTGCCCGCCGGGCAACTGGAGGGACCGACGCAGTTGCCGATCTTCTTGAAGTACTTGTCGTACATCGCGTAGCGCAGATAGTCGCCCATCTTTGCCGCCTTGCCGACGGTGGCCGACACGGCGGCGCCCTTGCCCTGCGCCTTCGCCCACACGTCCGCCCAGTAGGCGGCCTGCACCGCGCGTGCGTCGGCGTCCGGGGCGTTGGTGTACTTCCACTGCCGGGCGTAGGACGAGTCGCCGGTGAACAGGTCCAGATACCCGTTCGTGCCGCCGTACTTGAAGGCGTCGCAGGTCGGCTGCGGGACGGTCTCCCAGACCGACTCCTGCGGTCCGCGCTGGAAGGTGTTGATGTACGACGGTCCGGTGGCCGTGGGGCCGGCCTCGCAGGTGCCGGGCTCGTTGCCGTAGCCGTAGATGTTGTCGACGTCCTGGATCCAGTGCATGCCGTAGACGTCGTCCGTGCCGTACGCGCTCTTCAGCTCGCCCGCGATCGGGTCGGAGCCCACCGGGATCGAGGTGTCCAGCCGGGCCGGGTACTCGTTCGGGGTGTCCAGCTCGGGCGCGTAGGTCGCCGGTTTCGACGCGTTGTAGAAGGAGTTGGTCGGCTGGTCGGCGTGGGTCGGGATCATGTACTTCTCCATCAGATCCCAGGCGCCGTTGAACTTGGACCAGTCACCGGTGACCTTGCCGTACATGGCCTGGAGCCACAGCAGGTAGCTGTAGGCCTCGGAGGTGGTCTCGTGGCCCTGGTCGGGGGCCTCGACGATCAGCGTCTCGACCGAGTGGTAGGGAATGCCCTCGGGGGAGAAGTAGCCGTTCGCCGGGTTGGTGATCTTCCCGTAGAGGTCCAGGAAGCGCGCGTTGTACGTCTTCGAGGCGGCCAGCTCCGTCACGGTGACCGTCGCCTTGGCGTGGCCGGTCGCCGAGGCGGTGAACGTCGCGGTGCCGGTGCCCGAGGAGTCGGCCGTGATCGTCACCCGCTGCGCGGTGTTCCAGTCGGCCGGGGTGAAGGTCAGCGAGGACCCGCCGGTGACGCTGAGACCCGTGTTGCCCTCTGTGCGGGCCACGCTCACCGTCACGTCGGCGCTCGGCCGGGTGGACAGCTTGACGTCGAACGTGCCCGACTTCCCCTGCTGGATGCCGAGTTGGGTCGGGGAGGCGACCACGGCCGGTCCCGAGGCGACGGTGATGCCGACCGGCGTGGACTCGGCGGCGGCGCCCAGGCTGTCGTACGCCTTCGCCAGCAAGGAATGACTGCCCACGGTCAAACCAGAGGCGGAGAGCGAGTACGGCGCACTGGTGTCGGTGCCGAGCAACGTGGTGTCGTCGTAGAACTCGACCTTGCTGATCGTCGCGCCGTCGGCCGCCGCCGCGGTCGCCGCGAGCGGCACCGCGTCGCCCTGGGAGTAGACCGCGCCCGCGCTCGGACTGGTCAGCACGGTGACCGGCGGCTGGTGGGCGCCCGCACAGGTGGTTCCGTTGATCGCGAAGGAGGCCGGAGCCGCGTTGGCGCCGCTGTAGGTGAACTGCGCACCCGTGATCACCGCGGCCCCCGCGGCGATCGTCCCGTTGTACGCGGCGTTCTGCACGGTGATCGACCGGCCGGACTGGGACCAGGTGCCGTTCCAGCCGTTCGTGAGCTTCTGGTTGCCCGCGTAGGCGTACGTCAGTGTCCAGCCGTCGATGGCGTCCGTACCGCGGTTGGTCAGGGTGAGGTCGGCGGTGAAGCCGGAGCCCCAGTCGTTCGCCGTGTAGTCGACGCTGCACTGGAGTGCCGCCGCGTGCGCGGGTGCCGTGCCGGTGGCGAGCATCGACAGAGGGAGGGCGAGCGCCGCCACCACGGCGGTCCATAACCGCCGTGCGGCTCTTCGTCTGCGTCCGGGGTGCATGGTGCTGGTTCCTCCTTGTGCGGCTCGGAGAAGTCAAGGCTTGAACCAGTGGGAGCGCTCCCATACTGGGGAAGGGGCCGGGGGCGGTCAAGGTGCTTGAAGAGTCGAAAAGATTCGATGAACGCCGCCTCGGAAAAGTCAAGTAACTCCTCTGTTCTTTGCCGTCACTTGGCGCTACCTTCCTTCGCACCAGTGGGAGCGATTCCATTCAGTCGACGCGTCCGGCACGACGCGCCCGATCTGCAAGGAGTCGCTCATGCGACACCCCCCGCGTTCAGTACTTTTAGCCATCACCGGTGCGGTCACCCTGCTCACGACCGCACTGGTGCCGGTGGTCTCGGCGTCCGGGGCCACCCCCGCCTGCACGGTGGAGTACTCCGTCACCGGCCAGTGGGACAACGGCTTCCAGGGCGCCGTGACCATCACCAACCACCAGGCAGCGCTGAGCAGTTGGAGCCTCGGCTTCGACTTCGCGGGCGGCCAGGAGGTCACCCAGGGCTGGAACGCGAAGTGGTCCCAGTCCGGCACCACCGTGACCGCCGCCAACGAGAGCTGGAACGGCTCGCTCGGCACCGGCGCGAGCATCAGCGCCGGCTTCCTCGCCTCCTGGTCGGGCGGCAACGCCGCACCGACGACGTTCAAGCTCAACGGGACCACCTGCAACGTCGACTCCGGGCCGACCGACCCACCGACCGACCCGCCCGGCAACGGCACGGCACCCGCACTGCATGTGTCCGGGAACAAGCTCGTGGGCGCCGCCGGCACCGCGCACCGCATGCTCGGCGTGAACCGCTCCGGCGGCGAGTTCATGTGCGTGCAGGGCTACGGCATCTGGGACGGGCCCGTGGACGACGCGGCGATCAAGGCGATCGCCGACTGGAAGGCCAACGCGGTCCGCATCCCCCTCAACGAGGAGTGCTGGCTGGGTCTTTCCAACGTCAAGCCCGAGTACGCGGGCGACAACTACATCGCCGCGGTCAAGGATCTGGTGGCCCGCGTCGAGGCGCACGGCATGACCCCGATCCTCGAACTGCACTGGAGCCACGGCCAGTACACCGGCAACTCGGCCGGCTGCTCCGACGTGCACGCCACCTGCCAGAAGCCGATGCCCGACATGCAGTACACCCCGTCCTTCTGGGCCTCGGTGGCCGGCACCTTCAAGGACGATCCGGCGGCCGTGTTCGACCTGTTCAACGAGCCGTACCCGGACCGCGCCACCCCCACCCTCGCCCAGGCCTGGCAGTGCTGGCGGGACGGCGGCGACTGCCCCGGCATCGGCTATGAGGTGGCCGGCATGCAGGACCTGGTCGACGCCGTGCGCGGCACGGGCGCGAAGAACGTCGTCATGGCGGGCGGACTCGCCTACTCCAACGACCTCGGCCAGTGGCTGACCCACCGGCCCACCGACCCGACCGGCAACCTCGTCGCCGCGTACCACGTGTACAACTTCAACACCTGCGCGAGCGAGAGCTGCTGGAACTCCACGCTGGCCCCGGTGGCGGCGCAAGTGCCGCTGGTGGCCGGGGAGATCGGCGAGAACACCTGCTCCCATGGGTTCGTCGACCAGGTCATGAAGTGGTTCGACGACCGGAACCTGTCCTACCTGGGCTGGACCTGGAACACCTGGGACTGCTCCTCCGGCCCGTCGCTGATCTCCTCATTCGACGGTACGCCCACGGCGTACGGCATCGGGTTGCGCGATCACCTGCGCGCCGTCAACCCGTAACCCCCGAGGAAAGCACCAAGAGAAAGCAAGCACCGAGAGAAAGCACCGAGGAAGACACCGAGAGGAAGAAGGAACCCGCACTCATGAGCCGTACCAGAACAGCGATGCTCGCCGCCCTGGCGCTGGTCGCCGGCGCCTCCGGGACGGCGTTCGCGGCCGGCCCGGCCGCGAACGCCGGTATCTCCGCCGTCCCCTGCACCGTCGACTACAAGGTGCAGAACCAGTGGGACAGCGGCTTCACCACCGCCGTCACCGTCACCAACAACGGGGCCGCCAAGTCCAGTTGGTCGGTGAAGTGGTCCTACGCCGGCAACCAGACCGTCACCAGCGGCTGGAACGCGAAGATCAGCCAGAGCGGCAAGGCCGTCACCGTGGCCAACGAGAGCTACAACGGCACACTCGGCACCGGCGGTTCGATCAGCTTCGGCTTCAACGCCTCCTACAGTGGCAGCAACGCCGTCCCGGCCACGTTCACCCTCGACGGCGTCACCTGCAACGTCGAAGACGGCAGCGGCGGCGGTGGTGACGACGGCGGTGGCGGTGACGACGGCGGCGGCACCGGCTCCCGCGTCGACAACCCGTACACCGGCGCCAAGGTGTACGTGAACCCCGAGTGGTCCGCGAAGGCCGCCGCCGAGCCGGGCGGCAGCCGCGTCTCCAACCAGCCCACCGGCGTCTGGCTCGACCGGATCGCCGCCATCAACGGTGTGAACGGCGGCATGGGCCTGCGCGACCACCTGGACGCGGCCCTCGCCCAGAAGGGCAGCGGCGAAGAGGTCGTCCAACTGGTCGTCTACGACCTGCCCGGACGGGACTGCGCCGCCCTGGCGTCCAACGGCGAACTCGGCTCGACCGAGATCGACAAGTACAAGACCCAGTTCATCGACCCGATCGCGGCGATCCTGGCCGACCCGAAGTACGCCTCGCTGCGGATCGTCACCACCATCGAGATCGACTCGCTGCCCAACCTCGTCACCAACACCGGCAGCCGCGCCACCGCCACCCCGCAGTGCGACACGATGCTCGCCAACGGCAACTACGTGAAGGGCGTCGGCTACGCCCTCGCCAAGCTGGGCGCCATCCCGAACGTCTACAACTACCTCGACGCCGGCCACCACGGCTGGATCGGCTGGGACGACAACTTCGCCCCGTCCGCAACCCTGTTCAAGCAGGCGGCGACGAGCGAGGGCGCGACGGTCGACGACGTCGCCGGGTTCATCACCAACACGGCGAACTACAGTGCCCTGAAGGAGAACAACTTCACCATCGGCGACTCGGTGAACGGCACCTCCGTGCGCCAGTCCAAGTGGGTCGACTGGAACCGCTACGTCGACGAGCTGTCCTTCGCGCAGGCCTTCCGCAACCAGCTGGTCTCGGCGGGCTTCAACTCGAACATCGGCATGCTCATCGACACCTCCCGCAACGGCTGGGGCGGCACCGCCCGGCCGAGCGGACCCGGCGCGCAGACCAGCGTCGACACGTACATCGACGGTGGCCGCTACGACCGGCGCATCCACGTCGGCAACTGGTGCAACCAGTCCGGGGCCGGCCTCGGCGAGCGGCCGCAGGCGAGCCCGGCGAGCGGGATCGACGCCTACGTGTGGATGAAGCCCCCGGGGGAGTCCGACGGCTCCAGCAGCGCCATCCCGAACGACGAGGGCAAGGGCTTCGACCGCATGTGCGACCCGACGTACACGGGCAACGCCCGCAACGGCAACAACATGTCGGGCGCCCTGCCGAACGCGCCGCTGTCCGGGCACTGGTTCTCCGCCCAGTTCCAGCAGCTGATGCAGAACGCCTACCCGCCGCTGTCGTGACGTGCTGACGGCCCGTCGGGCCGGTTCCCGCAGGGGGCCGGCCCGACGGCACGCCCCTCCCGCCCGCGCGGCGCCGTCCCGGCTTTTTGCCGCACCGGCAACTGGACTGGCCCCCGCACGGTGCGTCGGCGCAAGCTGGCCGCATCCGGAGGAGAGGCTGACCAGCATGGCGCACCGACACCACGACCACCACGGCCACCCGCACCCCCACGGGCAGGGGCACGGGCAGCGGGTGACCGACACCGACTGGTCCCAGCTGGCATCGATGCTGGAGACCCAGGCCGAGCTGTCCGCACCGGTGTACGAGCGGACCATGGCCTGGCTCGCCCAGGATGCGCCCGAGCCCGGACTGATCGTCGACGTGGGCAGCGGCCCCGGCGTGGTGTCGTGCCTGTTCGCCGAGGCGTTCCCGGGGGCCCGGGTGCTGGCGGTGGACGGATCGGAGCCGCTTTTGGAACGGGCCCGCGCCCGGGCCGCCCGGCAGGGCCTCGCCGACCGCCTCGACACCCTCGTCGGCGAACTGCCAGGCGTGCTCGACGAATTGCCCTACCCGGCCGATCTGCTGTGGGCGGGCCGCAGCCTGCACCACCTCGCCGATCAGCGCGCCGCGCTCGCCGCCTTCGCCGCCCGGCTGGCACCGGGCGGCACGCTGGCCCTGCTGGAGGGCGGCCTGCCCAGCCGGTTCCTGCCGCGGGACATCGGCATCGGGCGGCCAGGACTGCAGGCCAGGCTCGACGCGGTGCAGGAGGAGTGGTTCACCCGGATGCGGGCCGAACTGCCGGGCAGCGTCGCCGAGACCGAGGACTGGCCGGCCCTGCTGACGTCCGCGGGCCTGCAGCACTCCCGCACCCGCAGCTTCCTGCTCGACCTGCCCGCCCCGGCCTCCGACCAGGCACGCGCCCACGCCGCCGGGAGCCTCGGCCGGCTGCGCGACGTCGTCGCCGACAGCCTCGACGCGGACGATCGCGCCACCCTCGACCGCCTCCTCGACCCGTCCGACCCTGCGAGCGTCCACCGCCGCCCGGACGTGTTCGTCCTGTCCGCCCAGACGGTCTACACGGCCATCCGTCCTCCGGTGCAAGCGCCGTGATGCGATGTGCGGTCGGTCGTGTGCGGCGCCGTCGTGGTTGTTCGCGCAGTTCCCCGCGCCCCTTTGGGGTGCTGTCGTGCCGCAATGGGTTTCGCTGAGTCTGCGTCCATCGTGCCGGCTGCGGCCTCAGCCCGTCTGCACGAACTGCTTGGCCAGCCGGTCTCCGAGGGCGACCGCGGCGCCGTGGTCCTCGATGGGGGACACCTGCGAGTTCTGGAACAGGACGTAGGTCACACCGGAGTCGGCGCCGCCGGTCTCGGGGTCGGGGTCGATGCCCAGCGCCCTGGCGGTGGCGTACGAGGCCTCGCCGATGATCCCGGTGGGGCCGGTGTCGCCGACGACCGCGTACTCGACCTTGTCGGCGTAGACGACGGCGACCACGCCGCCGCCCCTGATTCCGGCGTTCGCATAGTTCCAGATGCCGCTGGGGCTGGGCACCACGACGTAGGGCAGCGTGTCCGCCTTCAGCGGCTTGCCGTCGGACTGGTGGAAGGCCGTGTCGTCCTGGTACCAGGGGTCGGTGCTCTCATTGCAGTTCGCGGTGCGCTGGCCGTCGCAGTCGATGTCCATGTCGGCCTTCCAGAACACCGCGCCGTTCTTGCCGCACACGGGGATCGCGGCCGAGGTCTCCTCGTCGGTCCGGTATGTGCCGTTCGAGATCTGCTGACAGGAGGTCACCTTGGCGAGCAGGGCGGCCGCGCTGACGGTGCCCTCCTGGGCCGAGGCGGGGGCGGCTGAGGCGTTCGCGGGGAGCAGGCCGGCCGCGAGCAGCGCGGCTCCGGAGGCCGCGGTGAGGGTCAGTGGTCGCATGCGCACTGTTAGGGACCCTTCTATTAGGAAAGTTTCCTTACCGGCTGCTCCAAAGTGGCCTTCTTTACGTGCCCTCGTCAAGCCCCGCGGCGCGACCGTGTGTCGCCCGTGCCGTTTGCGGTGGTCGGTCCCGCGGTCAAGACTTGGGTTCAAGCGGATATGTCCGGATTCTCGGGGGTGTTCCCGCGCCGTTACCTGGCTTCCGCGGAGGTGAGGCGTCATGTTCGTCCGCACGGTGTACGCGACCGGAGACCCCACGAAGACCGATGCGGCGATCCGCGCGCTCAACACGGCGGGGCGGGATCTGCTCGCGGACCGCCCCGGCTACCGCGGAGCGGGCGTCTTCGTGGACCGGGAACTCGGCAAGCTGCTCTCGGCCAGCTGGTGGGCCTCCGCGGCCGACCGGCACAACAGCGACGAGGTGATGCGCGTGAAGCGGGCCGCGCTCCTGGAGCCGTTCGCGGGCACCGTGACGGTCGACAACTACGAGGTGGCGGCCCTCCATGTGCTCCAGCACCCCCGGGTGGGCGGCGGACTGCGCGTCACCAGGCTGGAGTTCGACCCCGCGGACACGGACCTGCTCACCGACGTATTCCGGGCATCGGTGATGCCGCGGCTCGAAGCGGCACGCGGCGTCGCCGGCGCGTCCCTGTTCGTGGACCGGGAGCGCGGACGCGGCATGGTCGGCATGCTCTTCGTCGACCGCGACGCCCTGGCCGCGTCCCGGTCGGGCCATGCGGTCGCCCGGCACGACGGCGTGGCCAAGGCGCATGCGACCGTGACCGCGCTGGAGGAGTTCGAGGTCGTGCACGCGGACGTGCGGCCCGACTGACCGCCCCCCGGCATGCGCCCGCCTCCCGGTACGCGCCCGTCCCCCCGGTACGCGCCCGCCTCCCGGCATGCGCTCGCCTCCCGGCATGCGCTCGCCTCCCGGTACGCGCTCGCCTCCCGGTACGCGCCCGCCCCGCGGCATGCGCTCGCCTCCCGGTACGCGCTCGCCTCCCGGTACGCGCCCGCCCCGCGGCATGCGCTCGCCCCCCGGTACGCGCCCGCCCCCGTACGCGCCCGCCCCGCGGCACGCGCTCGCCCCCCGGTACGCGCTCGCCCCCCGGTACGCGCTCGCCTCCCGGCATGCGCTCGCCCCCCGGTACGCGCCCGCCTCCCGGCATGCGCTCGCCCCCCGGTACGCGCCCGCCCCGCGGCATGCGCCCGCCCCGCGGCATGCGCCCGCCCCCCGGTACGCGCCCGCCCCGCGGTGCGGTTACCGCGCCGCGGGGCGAACGGAACGCTCGGTTCTGGCGGCTCAGCGGGCGTCGAACGTCGCCGGGTCCGGTCCCAGCCTGTGGTCCTCGTTGAGCGCGCCGATCGCCGCGAGGTCCTCGGCGTCCAGGCTGAAGTCGAAGACCTCGATGTTCTCCCTGATCCGGGACGGCGTCACGGACTTCGGGATCACGATGTTGCCCAGCTGGACGTGCCAGCGCAGCACCACCTGGGCCGGAGTTCGATTGTGCTTCTGTGCGACGGCCACGATCGCCGGCACCCCCAGCAGGCCCTTGCCCTGGCCGAGCGGCGACCATGCCTCGGTGGCGATGCCCTGCTCGGCGTGGTACTCACGGGCCGCGTGCTGCTGCAGCTGCGGGTGGAGTTCGATCTGGTTGACCGCGGGGATGACCGACGTCTCGGCGATCAGCCGCTCCAGGTGCTCGGGCAGGAAGTTGGAGACACCGATGGCCCGGACCCGGCCGTCGGCGTACAGCTTCTCGAAGGCCTTGTAGGAGTCGGTGGACGCGCCGCGGGACGGCAGCGGCCAGTGGATCAGATACAGGTCGAGGTAGTCCAGGCCCAGCTTCTCCAGTGAGGCGTCGAAAGCGCGCAGTGTCGCGTCGTACCCCTGGTCGGTGTTCCAGAGCTTGGTGGTGACGAAGATGTCCTCGCGGGGCAGTCCGGAGGCGGCGACCGCCTTGCCGGTGCCCTCTTCGTTGCCGTAGATCGCCGCTGTGTCGATGCTGCGGTACCCGGCCTCCAGTGCCGTGGCGACGGCCCGCTCGGCCTCGTCGTCCGGCACCTGCCACACGCCGAAGCCCAGCTGGGGCATCTCGACGCCGTTGTTGAGGATGATCGGGGGGACCTTGCTGCTCACGAGCTCTTGATCCTTCGGTTGCGGACAGGTGATACCACCATCGTCAACGATCACAGCCCGTCGTGCATTCCTGACCATGAAATACGCCGGAACTGACCGGAGAGCCGGCTCCGGTGGCGAAGAATGACCGGCCCTGCACGGGGCCGATCGCGGTCCGCGGTCGCTCGGGGCGTGGTCACGCGTGGTACAGGGCCTCCACCTCGCTCGCGCACGCGTTCTCGATCGCCTTGCGCTTCAGCTTCAACGACGGCGTCAGCAGACCGTGTTCCTCGGTGAACGGCTGGGCCAGGATGCGGAACGTGCGGATCGACTCCGCCTGCGACACCAGCGTGTTGGCGGCCACCACCGCGCGCCGCACCTCGGTCTCCAGATCCGGGTCGCGGACCAGCTGGGCCGACGTCATCCGCGGCTTGCCGCGCATGGTCAGCCAGTGCTCGATCGCCTCGTGGTCGAGGGTGACCAGCGCGGCGACGTACGGGCGGTCGTTGCCGACCACGATGCACTGGTTGACCAGCGGATGGTCACGGACGCGCTCCTCCAGCACCCCGGGGGACACGCTCTTGCCGCCGGAGGTCACCAGGATCTCCTTCTTGCGGCCGGTGATGGTCAGATAGCCGTCCTCGTCCAGGGAACCCAGGTCGCCGGTGGCCAGCCAGCCGTCGTGCAGCGTCTCGTCGGTGGCCTTCTGGTTGTTGAGGTAGCCCTGGAAGACGTTGGCGCCGTGCAGCCAGATCTCCCCGTCGTCCGCGATGTGCACCGTCACGCCCGGGATGGCCTGGCCGACGCTGCCGTAACGGGTGCGTTCGGGCGGGTTGGCGGTGGCGGCTGCCGTCGACTCCGTGAGGCCGTAGCCCTCGTAGATCTGCACGCCGGCGCCCGCGAAGAACAGCCCGAGCCTGCGGTCCATGGCCGAACCGCCGGACATCGCGTTGCGGATCCGGCCGCCCATGGCCGAACGGACCTTGGCGTAGACGACCTTGTCGAAGAACTGGTGCTGCATGCGCAGAGCCGCCGAGGGGCCGGGCCCGATGCCCCAGGCCTTCGCCTCCATCGCGTCCGCGTACCGCACCGCGACATCGACGGCCTTCTCGAACGGCCCGGCCTTGCCCTCCTTCTCCGCCTTGCGCCGGGCCGAGTTGAACACCTTCTCGAAGATGTACGGCACCGCGAGGATGAACGTCGGCCGGAACGCCTGCAGATCGGGCAGCAGCGCGGCGGCGTTGAGCTGCGGCTGGTGCCCGAAGCGCACCCCGCCGCGGATCGCGGCGATCTCCACCATCCGTCCGAAGACATGCGCGAGCGGCAGGAACAGCAGGGTCGCCGCCTCGTCGCCCTTCCTGGAGTGGAACACCGGCTCCCAGCGTTCGATGACCGTGTCCGCCTCGAACATGAAGTTGCCGTGCGTGATGAGACAGCCCTTGGGGCGGCCCGTCGTCCCCGAGGTGTAGATGATCGTGGCGACCGAGTCCGGGGTGACGGCGCGGCGGTGCCGGTGCACCATCTCGTCGTCCAGGTGCGCGCCGGCGTCGTACAGCTCCTGCACGGCGCCCGAGTCCAGCTGCCACAGCTGGCGCAGCTGCGGCAGCCGGCCGATGACGGTGGCGATCGTCATGGCGTGGTCCTCGTGCTCGACGACCGCCGCGGACACCTCGGCGTCGTACAGCATCCAGAAGCACTGCTCGGCCGAGGAGGTGGGGTAGACCGGCACCACCTGCGCGCCGATGGTCCACAGCGCGTAGTCGAAGAGGGTCCACTCGTAGCGGGTACGGGACATGATGGCGACCCGGTCACCGAAGCGGACGCCGCGCGCGAGCACGCCCTTGGCGAGGGCGAGGACCTCGTCGCGGAACTCGGCGGAGGTCACGTCCCGCCACCGGCCCAGCTCGTCCTTGCGGCCGAGGGCGACATGGAGCGGGTCCCGGACGGCATGCTCGAAGACGACGTCGGCCAGACCGCCCACCGGTGGTGCCGACGCCGACGGAGGGTTGGTGAACTCGCGCAAACCCCGCTCCCGCTCCTCGGTGGCGCTCCGCACAGCGCCGTGAAAGCTACCCCACGCGTCGACGGGGTGGGAGGGGGTACGAAACCGGCCAAACCCCGCGTACGGCCCGGCGGCCACCCAGAAATTTCGCCCACACGGGGAACGGCCGGACAGAACCGCCTACGGTTCAGTAGCTCCCGGTCCCCCAATCTCCACCGAATCTGTACGCCCCACCCACTACGCCCCACAGCACACGCGAAGCACCCCCGAAAGGGACGCGGAGCTGTACCAATGTGCGGCTCGATGGCGCCCGATAGGGGCGCGGGGAACTGCGCGACCAGCCACGATGTCGCTGCAGTCGCCCACGGCGCGCCAGTACCCCGAAACGCGGGCGCGACCAACCACGACGGCGCCGCGGATGAACCACCGCGCGTATCCCGGCCCTCCTAGCGGAGCGCACCCGTGAGGATGGCCGCCGCCAGCGCCCCCGCCGCGTTCCGGGCCGGCGCCGGACGGCGGCTGTGGCCGTGGACCAGGACGAAGTCGACCTCGCCCAGCTCCGGCAGTCCCGCCCGGTCCGGCACCCGGAACAGTCCGGGCGGCACCAGCCCGCGTGAGTGCGCCATCACACCGAGCCCGGCCCGGGCCGCCGCGATGAGGCCGTTGAGGCTGCCGCTGGTGCACACGATGCGCCACGGGCGGCCCTGCCGCTCCAGTGCCTCCAGGGCCAGCGCCCGGGTGATGCCGGGCGGCGGGAACACGATGAGCGGCACCGGGCGGTCCGGGTCCAGGCGAAGCCGCTCCGCGCCGATCCACACCAGGTCGTCGTGCCAGACCAGTTCACCGCGCGGGTCCTCGGGCCGCCGCTTGGCCAGCACCAGGTCCAGCTTCCCCGCGGCCAGCTGTTCGTGCAGCGTGCCGGACAGTTCGACCGTCAGTTCCAGGTCCACCTCGGGATGGTCGTACCGGAAGCCTTCCAGGATCTGCGGCAGCCGGGTCAGTACGAAGTCCTCCGAGGCGCCGAAGCGCAGCCGGCCGCGCACCCGCGTGCCGGTGAAGAACGCCGCCGCCTGCTCGTGCACCTCCAGGATCCGGCGCGCGAACCCGAGCATGGCCTCGCCGTCCTCGGTCAGCTCCACGGAGTGGGTGTCGCGGGTGAACAGCTGGCGCCCCGCGGCGTCCTCCAGCCGCCGCACATGCTGACTGACGGTGGACTGGCGCAGCCCCAGCCGCCGGGCGGCCTGTGTGAAGCTGAGCGTCTGGGCCACGGCGAGGAACGTCCGCAGCTGGGAGGGGTCGTACACACCACCAGGCTATCGCGGGACGTGATGACAGTGAGAACGGTATGCCGGATTCCCGATCACCGGCCGGAGGAGGACGATGGAGAGGGCCCGTACGCGCCCAGCACCACCCGGACCCACCGCATGACGAGCCTCGACGCACAGCAAGTGGAGCACCGTGAAACGCCTGCACTGGCCGAGCCGGATGCCGATCGACCCGTACATCCTGCTCCTGCTCGGGACCGTGGGCCTCGCCGCGCTGCTGCCCGCCCGGGACACGGCCGCCGACGTGGCGTCCGGTGCCGCGACGGCCGCGATCGCCTTCCTCTTCTTCCTCTACGGCGCCCGTCTGTCCACCCGTGAGGCGGTCGAAGGACTGCGCCACTGGCGACTCCATGTCACCGTTCTGGCCTGCACCTTCGTGCTGTTCCCGGTGCTCGGCCTGGCCGCCCGCGCTCTGGTGCCGGTCCTGCTGACCCACCCCCTCTACCAGGGCCTGCTGTTCCTCACCCTGGTGCCGTCGACGATCCAGTCGTCCATCGCGTTCACCTCGATCGCCCGCGGCAACGTGCCCGCCGCGATCTGCGCGGGCTCCTTCTCCTCGCTGGTCGGCATCGTGCTGACCCCGCTGCTGGCGGCGGGGCTGCTCGGCAACAGCGGCGGCGGGTTCTCCGCCGACTCACTGATCAAGATCGTGCTGCAGCTGTTGGTGCCGTTCCTCGCCGGACAGCTGCTGCGCCGGTGGGTGGGCGGCTTCATCGCCCGGCACAAGAGGGTGCTCGGACTGGTCGACCGCGGCTCGATCCTGCTCGTCGTCTACACCGCGTTCAGCGAGGGCATGGTCCAGGGCATCTGGCACCAGGTCAGTCCGGCCCGGCTGGCCGGGCTGCTCGCCGTCGAGGCCGCCCTGCTGGCCGTGATGCTCTCCCTGACCTGGTACGGCGCCAAGGCGCTGCGGTTCCCCCGCGGGGACCGGATCGCGATCCAGTTCGCCGGCTCGAAGAAGTCGCTGGCCTCCGGGCTGCCCATGGCGAGCGTCCTGTTCGGCGCGCACGCCTCCCTGGCGGTGCTGCCCCTGATGCTCTTCCACCAGATGCAGCTGATGGTCTGCGCGGTCATCGCCAAGCGCCGGGCGCGCGACCCCGAGGAGCAGGCCACGGCCACCGCCGCACCGGCCGCGGCGACGCCCGCCGCGGCCGGCCCCAGAACGCGTCCGCGCTGACATCCGCCGCCCGGTTCAGGGGCGCCCGGGAGGGCCGGTCACCCGGTCCAGGGGAAGCCACAGCACGGTGTCCCGCAGGGAGCGCGGCGCCCCCGGGCCGGACAGCTCCGCGTCGGTCAGCGCCCGGTCCCAGACGTGCACGTCGTCGATCGCTCCGGTGAAGAACGCCCGGCCGTCCATGCGCTGGCCGATGTGCACACCGAAGGGCGAATTACGGCTGACGGAGCCCGGTACGTTGGCGACGGACGACGCCTCACCGTCCAGAACGAGGGTCAGCCGCCCGCCGCCGCGGCGCAGCGCCAGGTGGTGCCAGCGGCCGTCGTTGTGGGCGCCGGGCGCGGTGACCGCCGCCGTGCGGACCGTGGTCGCACCCTGCCGTGCCGTGATCAGCCCGCGCACCCGGTCGCTGCCGGGCTCGGCGCGCAGCCACACCTGCGGCTGGCTGGTGCCGATGCCACCCATCCACAGCAGCGGCTGCTCCCCGGCGGTGGCCTTGGTGCGGAACCACAGCGACACGGTGAAGTCCCGGGTGCCGAGCGGCAGCCGGTCGTCGTAGGGCAGGCGCACGGCGTCGTCGGCGCCGTCGAACTCCAGGGCGCCGCCCGACATGCCGGCCGTCTCACCGGCGCCTCCCAGCACCGCCGCGCGCGGGGCGCGCGGGGCCAGGTCGGGGGTGGTGGGATCGGGGCCGCGGCGCGGGCGCAGCCAGTCCTCGGTGAAGCGGGCGAAGCGGATCTCGTCGCGGGCGTCGACCGTCCCGCCCTCGTACAGCAGGCCCACCGTGTCGCCGGCGATGTGTGCCAGGTCGGAGTAGCCGGACCAGTCCGCGGTGACGACGGTGCCGCGGTCCACGCTGTCCCATGTGCGGCCGCCGTCGGAGGACGAGCGGATCATCATGGTGCGCCGCCGGTCGGGGTCGCCGGGGCAGGCCAGCAGGAGTCGGCCGCCGAGCCGCAGCGTCGAGCACTGCACCTGGGGCGCGTACAGGTCCGGGAGGTCCTGGAAGGGGGCGGTGAAGCTGCCGCCGCCGTCGCGGCTGACCGTCTGGGTGCGGTGGCCGAGGTCGGTGCCGTCCTGTTCGCGACCGCTGACCAGGAGGGAGCCGTCGGCGCGCTCGGCGAGCGTCAGCTCGGACGGCTTCTGCGGGAAGGTGCCGTCGGCGGCCACCGGCCGGCTGTCCGTGGCGCCGGTCCGCCAGTGGTCGCCGCCGTCGTCGCTGACGATGAGCGCCGCGTGGTCGGCGGTGACCCGGCTGCCGTTCCAGGTCTCGGTGTTGACGCCGAAGACGAGCCGGCCGGCGTACCGGCCGCGGTCGAGCTGGATGCCGTGCGCGGGACCGGTGGCGTACCAGGAGTTCCAGTCGGGCGGCAGGATCTCGGGGCTCAGATCGCGCGGTGCCGACCAGGTCAGGCCGTCGTCGTCGCTGTACTGCAGGTGCGGGGTGCGGTCGCAGGGCACGGAGCAGTTCGCGGCGTCCGTGCGGCCCGTGTTGTACGTCTGAGCCAGCAGGATGCGCCCCGTCGCGCGGTCCACGAGGGGCGCCGGGTTGCCGTGGGTGTCGCCCCCGCCCTCGTTGACCACCTGGAGCGGGCCCCAGGTGCGGCCGCCGTCGGTGGAGCGCTTCAGCACGAGGTCGATGTCGGCGGCGTCACCGCAGTTGAGGACCCGGCCCTCGGCGAACGCGAGGAGCGTGCCGGCGGTCGTCCGCACGATCGCCGGGATACGGAAGCAGGCATAGCCCGGGTCCTGGGCGGCCTTGAAGAGGACCTGCTGGGCGAATCCGGGGGAGTCGGGGGCCGTTTGGGCGTCCGCCGGCCGGGTGCGCGTCGGCTGAGCGTGTGCGGGGTGGGGCAGCAGGAGCAGCGCGGCCGCCGTGAGCGCGGCGGCCCGGACGGATCTCCTCCGTGGCATGTGCGGCCCGCCCTTCATGCGTCGAGACATACGGGCATCGGGACATTCGGACATCCGACGTCCAATGTCCGTATCTCAGATGTTAGTTGGGGGCCACCGCGACTCACAAGCACCCTGTCGCCCATTCGGGGGGCGCGGCTGACGTTCCGTCATGACCTTCGGCGCCTTCCACGGCTGTCGCGCCGTGGTCGTCTGCGGCACCGTTGTGGCTGGTCGCGCAGTTCTACGCGTCCCTTTGGGGGCGCCGGGGGTCAGACCAGGAGGCCGCCGCCGTCCACGACCACCACCGAGCCGGTGCTGTACCCGCCGCGCATCAGATACAGATACGCCTCGGCGACGTCCTGCGGGGTGCCCACCCGGCCCACGGGCAGCGCGGCGGCGCTCGACTCGAACAGCCCGGCGCGGTCCTCCTCGGACATCTCCCGCCACAGGTCGGTGCGCACCACGCCCGGGGAGACCGCGTTCACCCGGAGCGGGGCCAGTTCCAGGGCCAGCGCCCGGGTCAGCGACTCCATCGCGCCGCACAGGCTCGCCGCGACAGTGGTGCCCGGCAGCGGCCGACGGCCCGCCGTACCGGTGGTCAGCACCACGGAACCGCCCTCGCGGATCACGGGCGCCGCGTACTTGACGGCCGCGTACGCACCCCACAGCCGGGTGTCCAGGAACCGCCTGGCCTGGGCCAGGTCCGCCTCCGCGAGACCCGTCATGAGCAGGGACTCCCCGGCCGTGTAGACCAGGTGGTCGAAGGCGCCGATCCGCTCGAAGAAGGCGCGCACCGCCGTCTCGTCCGTCGCGTCGAGCGGCTGCCCCTCGGCGCCGGGCGGCAGCCGCCGCAGCGCGGCGTCCACGCTCTCCTGCCGCCGGGAGGCGACCACCACGGCGGCCCCGTCCTGCGTCGCGGCCTCGGCGACCGCGAAGCCGATGCCCGATGTACCCCCGACGACCACGACCCGCTGTCCTCGCAGACTCATACCGCTGTCCCTTTCCGCCGTTATCCGCTTGTCCCGTTGTCCCGTTGCCCCGTTGTTCCGCTTGTTCCGTTCCGTCGCCCTGCCGTGCCGGTCCGACGGGCTCCAGCCTCCGCCTGCCGGCCCCTCGCCGTCCAAGACCTCTTCCGGGCGTGGCGATACTCTGAGGGCATCGCCACCGCGACGGCGGAAGGGACGGCCATGGACCTCGACCTGCGGAAGGTCCGCTACTTCACGGCGGTCGCCGAACAACTGCACTTCGGGCGGGCGGCCGAGCGGCTGCACATCACCCAGCCCGTGCTGAGCCGCCAGATCAGGGCCCTGGAGAAGGACCTGGACGCCACCCTCTTCGAGCGGGACAGCCACGGTGTGACCCTCACCCCGGCGGGCCGCCAACTCCTCGACGACGCACGGCAGTTGCTGGCCGCCGCGGGTGCCACCCGGCGCCGGGTGCGCAAGGCGGCGCGCGGACCGCGGCGGCTGGTCGTCGGCTTCCGGGCGGGCGTGGTGGTGACCCCCGTGCTGCGCGCCTTCGGCGCCGCCCACCCCGACGTGGCGGTGCACGCCCGCCGCGTCGAGTGGGACGACCAGGAACGGCTGCTCCTGGACGGCACGGTCGACCTGGCCTATGTGCGTCGTCCGGTGCACGAGCGGGGTCTCACCCTGCTGCCGCTGTTCACCGAGGACCGGGTGGCGATGCTGCCCGCGCAGCACCGGCTCGCCGGCAAGCGGGACCTCGCCCTCGCCGACCTGGCCGGGGAGCGGTGGCTGCGCTACGTCGACCCGCTCCCCGACGACATGCCGATCCGCACCGTCGAGGAGAAGTTCGAGTGCGTGGCGGCGGGCACCGGCATCACCCTCGTGCCGGCCTCGGTCGCCGAGCAGTACTCCCGGCCCGACATCGCGTATGTGCCCGTGCGCGACGCCGAGCCGGACCAGGTGTTCCTCGCCTGGGCGGCGAGCCAGCGCTCACCGCTGATCGCCGAGTTCGCCCGGACGGCGCGGGAGCGCGCCTGAGGCGAGCGGGCGGCGGGGCACGGCGGGGCCCCTGCGGCGCAGGGGGCGCTCCCCGCCGGTCGGGGCCCCGCCGCCGTGTCGCGGGGAGACGGTGTCAGCCCTGGGCGGCCGCGGTCCGCAGGGCGACGCGGTCCTGCCCCGCGTACACGTTCATGGAGCTGCCCCGCAGGAAACCCACCAGGGTCAGTCCCGTCTCGGCGGCCAGGTCCACCGCCAGCGACGACGGCGCCGAGACCGCGGCGAGCACCGGGATGCCCGCCATCACGGCCTTCTGCGCCAGCTCGAAGGAGGCCCGGCCGGAGACCAGCAGGACCGAACGGGACAGCGGCAGGGAACCGCTCTGCAGCGCGCGGCCGACCAGCTTGTCGACGGCGTTGTGCCGGCCCACGTCCTCCCGTACGTCCAGCAGCTCCCCGTCCTCGGAGAACAGGGCCGCCGCGTGCAGCCCCCCGGTCCGGTCGAACACCCGCTGGGCGGCGCGCAGCCGGTCGGGGAGGCTCGCGAGCAGTTCGGGGTCCACCCGGACCGGGGGAGTGTCGGCTATCGGCCAGCGGGCCGTCGTACGCACGGCGTCCAGGCTGGCCTTGCCGCACAGCCCGCACGACGAGGTCGTGTACACGTTCCGTTCCAGCGTGATGTCGGGCAGCACGACGCCCGGCGCGGTCTTCACGTCCACCACGTTGTAGGTATTCGAACCGTCCACGGTCGCGCCCGCGCAGTACACGATGTTCGCCAGGTCGGCGGCGGTGGCCAGGACGCCCTCGCTGACCAGGAACCCGGCGGCCAGCGCGAAGTCGTCGCCGGGCGTGCGCATGGTGATGGCGAGGGGCTTGCCGTTGAGCCTGATCTCCAGCGGCTCCTCGGCGACGAGCGTGTCCGGCCGGCTCGTGACCGCCCCGTCGCGGATCCGGATCACCTTGCGTCGTTCCGTGACTCGTCCCATGTCCCGATCAGCTCCGGTTCTGTACGTGCTGGTAGCCGAAGCGGCCCTTGATACAGAGGTTGCCATGGGTCACCGGGTTGTCGTGCGGTGAGGTGACCTTGACGATCTCATTGTCCTGCACGTGCAGGGTCAGATTGCAGCCTACTCCGCAGTAGGCGCACACCGTCGTCGTCTCGGTCTGCGCCGACTCGTCCCAGGTGCCCGCCGCGCGCATGTCGAACTCCGACTTGAAGGACAGCGCCCCCGTCGGGCACACCTCGATGCAGTTTCCGCAGTACACGCAGGCCGAGTCGGTGAGCGGGGCGTCATGCTCGACCGCGATCCGGGCGTCGAAGCCGCGCCCGGCGACCGAGATCGCGAACGTGTTCTGCCACTGGTCGCCGCACGCGTCCACGCACTTGTAGCACAGGATGCACTTGTCGTAGTCGCGCACGTACAGCTCGTTGTCGATCTCAGGTTCCTCGTTCAGCCGGGCCGCGTCCGGGCCGAAACGGTCCGGTTTCGCCTCGTACTCCTTGATCCACTCGGCGGCCCTCGCCGTGGTGGACAGATCGACCGAGGATGCGAGGAGTTCCAGGACGATCTTGCGGCTGTGCCGGGCGCGCTCGGTGTCCGTGTGCACCACCATGCCCGGCTCGGCCCCGCGTGAGCAGGCGGGCACCAGGGTGCGCGAGCCCTCGACCTCGACCACGCACACCCGGCAGGCGTTCTTGGGTCGCAGCGTGTCGCCCTGGCACAGGGTCGGGATGTCCTTCCCGGCGGCCCGGCAGGCGTCCAGGACGGTCGAGCCCTCCGGTACCCGGACCGGCGCGCCGTCGACGGTGAACTCCAGCAGCCGGCGGGGGATCCCCAGCGGTGTGACGGTCATTCGTACGCCCCCAGACGGTCGATGGCGGATTCCACGGCGTTCCACGCGGTCTGTCCCAGACCGCAGATCGAGGCGTCCCGCATCGCGCGGCCGACCTCGCGCAGCAGGGCGATGTCACCGGTGGCGTCGGCGCCCGTGCGCGCCACGATCCGGTGCAGTGCCTCCTCCTGCCGGACGGTCCCGACCCGGCACGGCACACACTGCCCGCAGGACTCGTCGCGGAAGAACTCGGCGATGCGCAGCAGCAGGCGGGGCAGCGGCACCGTGTCGTCGAAGGCCAGCACGACCCCGGAGCCGAGGGTGGTGCCCGCCTGCCGGGTGCCCTCGAAGGTGAGTGGGATGCCGAGTTCGTCGGGCCGTACGAAGCCGCCCGCCGCCCCGCCGAGCAGCACCGCGCGCAGCCCGTGCCGCACGCCCGCGAGCGCCAGCAGTTCGCCGAGCGTCGCCCCGAACGGCAGTTCGTAGACGCCGGGCCGCGCCACGCTTCCCGACACGCAGAACAGCTTCGGCCCGGTGGACGTCTCCGTGCCGATCGCCGCGTACGCCGGGGCGCCCATGGTCAGGATCGGCAGGACGTTGACCAGGGTTTCCACGTTGTTCTCGACCGTCGGCCTGCCGAACAGGCCCTTCTCCACCGGGAACGGCGGCTTGGCGCGCGGCTCGCCGCGGTAGCCCTCGATCGAGTTGAACAGGGCCGTCTCCTCGCCGCAGATGTACGCGCCCGCGCCCCGCCGGATCTCGATGTCGAAGGCGAAGCCCTGGCCGAGGACGTCGTCGCCGAGGAAGCCGCGGGCACGGGCCTGGGCGACGGCGTGCTCCAGGCGGCGGAGCGCGCGCGGGTACTCGCCGCGCAGATACAGGAAGCCGCGGTGCGCACCGATCGCGTACCCGGCGATCGTCATCGCCTCGATCAGCGCGTACGGATCGCCCTCCATGAGCACCCGGTCCTTGAAGGTGCCCGGCTCGGACTCGTCCGCGTTGCACACCAGGTGGTGCGGCCGGTCGGGCTGGGACGCCGTGGCCTGCCACTTGCGGCCCGTCGGGAAGGCGGCGCCGCCGCGGCCGACCAGGCCGGAGCCGGCGACCTCGCGGATCACCCCGGCGGGCCCGAGCGCGAAGGCCCGGCGCAGCGCGGCGTAGCCGCCGTGGGCGCGGTAGTCGTCGAGGGACGCCGGGTCGACCACGCCGACGCGGCGCAGCAGGACCAGCGACGGGTCGCCCGCCTGCGGGACCGCGAGCGCGGCGGGCGGCTCCTCGGGCGCCGAGTCGGGGGCGGTCGCGGCGAACACGGCCGCCGTCACGTTCGTGGGCGCCGACACCGCCGTACGCACCGGGTCACCGGCGCGGATCGCGAGGGCGGCCGGTGCCCGCTCGCACAGACCGAGGCACGGGGAGCGCTCCACGCTCACCCCGCTGCCCGGCCCGAGCCCAGCAGTGATCCCCGCGCACATCTCCTCGGCCCCGGCGGCGGTGCAGGCCAGGTCGGTGCAGACGTGGAGCACGGTCGCCGGGCGGGGCCGCACGGAGAACAGGGCGTAGAAGGTGGCGACGCCGTACGCCTCGGCCGGCGGGACCGTCAGCCGCCGGCACAGGTAGTCGAGGGCGCCGTCGCTGATCCAGCCGATCCGGTCGTTGATCGCGTGCAGCCCCGGCAACAGCAGGTCGCGGCGTTCGCGGGCACTGCGGCCGCCGCGCGCCCACCTCAGGTCCTCGGTCCTCATCTCGTCCCGGGCCGCGCCCTGCCAGGAGGACTCCGGGGGGCCGAGCAGGGCGTCGACGGCCGCCCGTTCCTCGTCCGTCGGCTTGCCGTCGCCGAAGTGCAGATCCACCAGGTCACCTCACTTGGACTTCTCGCGTGGGTCGAGCGGTGCGGTCAGCCGACGGTCGTGGTGATCGGCAGCTTCTCGATGCGGATCGCCGACGCCTTGAACTCCGCCGTCCCCGCGATCGGGCAGTTGGCCTCGATCGTCAGCTGGTTGGTGTCCACCTCGTCGGGGAAGTGCATGGTCATGAACGCGAGCCCGGGGCGCAGGGCGGTGTCGATCCACACCGGTGCCACGACCGCGCCGCGCCGCGAGGTCACCCGGACCTCCTCGCCGACCGCCACCCCGTGCCGTTCGGCGTCCTCCGGGCACAGTTCGATGTACTCGCCACGACGCAGCGGTGAGGCGAAACCACCGCTCTGCACACCCGTGTTGTACGAGTCGAGCCGCCGCCCGGTGGTGAGCCGGATCGGGTACTCCTCGTCGGTCAGGTCGACCGGCGGGTCGTGCCGCACTATCCCGAAGGGCGCGAGCAGGCCCCGCTTCGCCGGGTCCGCCTCCCACAACCGGCCGTGAAGATAGGGCGGTTCGAGCCGGTCGGTGCTCCGGCACGGCCACTGGATGCCCTGGTGTTCGGTCAGCCGCTCGTACGTCATCCCGTAGTGGTCCGGCGAGAGGGACCTCAGCTCGTTCCACACGGCCTCGGCGTCGGCGTACTTCCAGTCGTGCCCGAGCCGCCCGGCCAGCTCACAGAGGATGCCGATGTCCTCGCGGGCCTCACCGGGCGGGGTGACGGCCCGGCGCACCCGCTGCACCCGCCGCTCGCTGTTGGTGGTCGTGCCGTCGGTCTCCGCCCAGCCGGCGGTCGCGGGCAGCACCACGTCCGCCAGTTCGGCCGTGCGCGTCAGGAAGATGTCCTGCACGACCAGGAAGTCCAGCTCCTTCATCCGCCGTACGGCCTGCTCGCTGTCGGCCTCCGACTGGGCCGGGTTCTCGCCGATGCAGTAGACCGCCCTCAGCGTGCCCTCCTCCATCGCCTCGAACATCTCCGTCAGATTGAGCCCGTAGTGCGGCTGGATGACGGTGTCCCACGCCGACTCGAACTTCAGCCGGATGCCGGGGTCGAGGATGTCCTGGAACCCCGGCAGCCGGTTGGGGATGGCCCCCATGTCGCCGCCGCCCTGCACGTTGTTCTGGCCGCGCAGCGGTTGCAGGCCCGAGCCGTAGCGGCCGACCTGGCCGGTGAGCAGCGAGAGGTTGATCAGTGCGCGGACGTTGTCGGTGCCGTTGTGGTGCTCGGTGATGCCGAGGGTCCAGCACAGCTGGGCGCGTTCTGCGCGCGCATAGGCGTGCGCCAACTCCCGTATCGCGCGGGCCGGTACGCCGGTCACCTTCTCGGCGAGCGACGGCGTCCAGGGCTCGACGAGCGCCCGGTACTCGTCGAAGCCGGAGGTCGCCCGCGCGATGAACGTCTCGTTGGCCAGCCCCGCGTGGATGATCTCGCGGCCGATCGCGTGCGCCATCGGGATGTCCGTGCCGACGTTGAGGCCGAGCCAGCTCTCCGCCCACTCGGCGGTCGAGGTGCGGCGCGGATCGACCGCGTACATCCGGGCGCCGTTCCTGATCCCCTTCAGCACATGCTGGAAGAAGATCGGGTGCGCGAAACGGGCGTTGGAGCCCCACATCACGATGACGTCGGTGTGCTCGATCTCCTCGTACGAGGACGTCCCGCCGCCCGAGCCGAATGCCGCCGACAGACCGGCCACGCTCGGCGCGTGACAGGTGCGGTTGCACGAGTCGACGTTGTTGGTGCCCATCACCACGCGGGCGAACTTCTGCGCCACGTAGTTCATTTCGTTGGTCGCCCGCGCGCAGGAGAACAGGCCGAAGGCGCCGCGGTTGCGCCGCAGCCCTTGGGCGGTGCGCTCCAGTGCCTCCTCCCAGCTGGCCTGCCGGAAGGGCTCGTCGCGCCGGTCGCGGACGAGCGGGTGGGTGAGCCGGGTGTATGTCTTCGGTTGCCGTTTCCTCATGCGGCGCTCCTCAGCGCGAGCAGGTCCGAGATGGCGTGCACGGTGCGCAGGGTGGGCACCTGAACACCGGTGATCCCCGCCAGTTCGACGACGGCGGCGAGCAGTACGTCGAGTTCCAGCGGCTTGCCGCGCTCCAGGTCCTGGAGCGTGGAGGTGCGGTGGTCGCCGACCCGCTCCGCGCCCGCGAGCCGCCGTTCGATGGAGACCCCGACCTCGCAGCCGAGGGATTCGGCGACCAGGAGGGTTTCGCGCATCATGGTCTCGATGACCCGGCGGGTGCCGCCGTGCCGGCACATCTGCCGCATCGTGGCCCGGGCCAGGGCGCTGATCGGGTTGAACGAGATGTTGCCGAGCAGCTTGAGCCAGATGTCGTTGCGCAGCTCCGGCTCGATGGGGCACTTCAGGCCGCCGGCCCGCATGGCCTCGCTGAAGTTGGTACAGCGTGCCGAGACGCTGCGGTCGGGCTCACCGATCGAGAACCGGGTGCCTTCCAAGTGCCGTACCACGCCCGGAGCTTCGAGTTCGGTGGCGGCGTAGACGACACAGCCGACGGCCCGTTCGGGCGCGAGCACGGTACTGACCGCGCCGCCGGGGTCCACGCTCTCGACGCGGTGGCCGTCGTGCGGGCCGCCGTGGCGGTGGAAGTACCACCAGGGGATGCCGTTCTGGGCCGCCACCACGGTCGTCCGTTCGTGCAACAGCGGTGCGATCAGCGGCCCGCACGCCGCGTACGCGTTGGCCTTCAGGCCCAGGAAGACATGGTCGACCGGGCCGACCTCGGCCGGGTCGTCGGTGGCGTGGGCGTGCGCGGTGAAGTCGCCGCGCGGGCTCAGCACCCGTACTCCGTGCTGCCTCATGGCCGCCAGATGCGGTCCACGGGCGATGAGATGCACATCGGCGCCGGCGCGGTGGAGCGCGGCACCGACATAGGCGCCGATCGCACCGGCGCCGAGGACTGCGACTTTCACGGGGAACGCTCCGTTCGGTTTGAGGGATACCGCGGAGGTGGGTGAATCTCGTCGGAGGTGGGGGGTGAATCTCGTCGACGAAATATTGTCTACAGTATGGGAAGGGGGTCGACAAGGGGCCAGGCGACCGTTCATCGCATGTCGCATACCGCTCATCGCATACGGTCGACCCGACGCCTTCTCAACCGCCCCGCGCGTCCCTATCGTTCGCGATCATGAGTCCCCCACTCGCACCGCCGGGGTGGAGCCGCTGGCTCGTCCCGCCCGCCGCGCTCTCCGTCCACCTCTCCATCGGCCAGGCCTACGCCTGGAGCGTGTTCAAGCCGTCCCTGGAGTCCGCGCTCCACCTCGACGGCACCCAGAGCGCGCTGCCCTTCCAGCTCGCGATCGTGATGCTCGGGCTGTCGGCCGCGTTCGGCGGCACCCTCGTCGAACGCAGGGGGCCGCGCTGGGCGATGACCGTGGCTCTCGTCTGCTTCTCCTCGGGCTTCCTGATCTCCGCCCTCGGCGCGTGGAGCGAGCAGTACTGGCTGATCGTCCTCGGCTACGGCTTCGTCGGCGGCATCGGCCTGGGCATCGGCTACATCTCGCCCGTCTCCACCCTGATCAAGTGGTTCCCGGACCGGCCCGGCATGGCCACCGGCATCGCCATCATGGGCTTCGGCGGCGGGGCGCTGATCGCCTCGCCCTGGTCGGCGCAGATGCTGGACTCCTTCGGCACCGGCCCCTCGGGGATCGCGCTCGCCTTCCTCGTGCACGGGCTGTCGTACGCGGTGTTCATGGCGCTCGGCGTGTTCCTCGTCCGGGTGCCCCGCGGCACGGACCGCGCCGCGGCGGCCGGCGGGCCGAGCGCCGCCGAGGGCGTCCAGGTGTCGGCCCGCAGCGCCGTGCGCACCCCGCAGTTCTGGTGCCTGTGGGTCGTGCTCTGCACGAACGTGACCGCCGGCATCGGCATCCTGGAGAAGGCCGCGCCGATGATCACAGACTTCTTCACGGACTCCAGCGCGCCCGTCACGGCGTCCGCCGCGGCCGGGTTCGTCGCGCTGCTGTCCGCGGCCAACATGGCGGGCCGCATCGGCTGGTCCTCCACCTCCGACCTGATCGGACGCAAGAACATCTACCGCGTCTACCTGGGCGTCGGCGCGCTGATGTACCTGACGATCGCCCTGTTCGGGGACTCCGCGAAACCCCTGTTCGTGGTGTGCGCGCTGGTGATCCTCTCCTTCTACGGCGGCGGATTCGCGACCGTTCCCGCCTATCTGAAGGACCTGTTCGGCACCTACCAGGTGGGCGCCATCCACGGCCGGCTGCTCACCGCCTGGTCCACCGCGGGCGTGCTCGGCCCGCTGATCGTCAACTGGATCGCCGACCGGCAGGAGGAGGCCGGCAAGCACGGCTCGTCCCTGTACGGTCTGTCCTTCGCCATCATGATCGGGCTGCTGCTCGTCGGCTTCGTCGCCAACGAACTCGTCCGCCCCGTCCACGCCCGTCACCACGTCCCCGCGCCGCCGAAGGAGGCCGCCGATGTCCGGCGAGAGCAGTCCGCCTAGCCGCCGTGGTCTGATCGCCTTCGCCTGGGTGTGGGTGGGGGCGCCCCTCGGCTACGGTCTGTACGAACTGGTCCAGAAGGCGACGCAGCTGTTCACGGGATGATCGCCAGGGCGTCCGAGGTCCTGACGGAAGCCGACAACGCGGGCGCCCGAATCCTGTGGCCTTACCTGCCGACATACCCGCGAGTCACTGAACACACTGGTGAATCCCGCTACCCGTGCCCACAAGGGGGATCCCAGATGAACGGCTCACGCATCGCCGCCGTCGGCCACTACCAGCCCGCCAAGGTGCTCACCAACGAGGACCTGGCGGGCCTGGTCGACACCAGTGACGAGTGGATCCGGTCCCGGGTGGGCATCACGACCCGGCACATCGCCGGGCCCGAGGAACCGGTGGACGAACTGGCCGCGCAGGCCGCCGCCAAGGCGCTCGCCGCGGCGGGCCTCGCCGCCGACGCCATCGACCTGGTCGTGGTCGCCACCTCCACCGCCGTCGACCGCTCCCCGAACACCGCCGCCCGGGTTGCCGCCCGGCTCGGCATTCCACGGCCCGCCGCCATGGACGTCAACGTCGTGTGTGCCGGCTTCACCCATGCGCTGGCCACCGCCGACCACACCGTCCGCGCCGGCGCCGCGAGCCGGGCGCTGGTCATCGGTGCCGACAAGATGTCCGAGGTGACCGACTGGACCGACCGCACCACCTGCGTCCTGGTCGGCGACGGGGCGGGGGCCGCGGTCGTCGAGGCGTGCGCGCCCGGGGAGGAGCCCGGGATCGGGCCTGTGCTGTGGGGCTCGGTGCCGGAGATGGGGCACGCCGTGCGGATCGAGGGCACACCGCCGCGGTTCGCCCAGGAGGGTCAGAGCGTGTACCGCTGGGCGACCACACAGCTGCCGCCCCTGGCCCGCCGCGCCTGCGAGAAGGCCGGGCTCGCCCCTGAGGACCTTGCCGCGGTCGTGCTGCACCAGGCCAATCTGCGCATCATCGAACCCCTCGCGGAGAAGATCGGCGCGGTGCGTGCCGTGGTCGCCCGGGACGTCACCGTGTCCGGCAACACCTCCGCGGCCAGCATCCCGCTGGCCCTGTCCAAGCTCGTCGAGCGGGGCGAGATCTGCGGCGGCGACCCGGTGCTGCTGTTCGGCTTCGGCGGCAACCTGTCGTACGCCGGGCAGGTCGTGCGGTGCCCCTGAGCCGCGCCGCGAGCCGGTGCGGGCGGTCGCTGCCCCGCGATGTGACGCGCTCAACTGCCGCTTCCTCTGGCATCGGTGCGCCGTAGACTGTAGACGAAAGACAATCGATACGGGGCTCGGAGCGCGCACGAGCCGACGTCCGCCGTGCACGGCCCTGCCCAGGAGGGGGACCGCGATGTTGTCGACCGGACTGCCACAGGGGGCCGTGCCCAAGCTCGAACGGCCCGGCCCGCTGCGCGACCGTGTCTACGAGGCGCTGCTCGAACTCATCACCACGCGCGCGCTGCAGCCCGGCCAGCACCTCGTCGAGAGCGAGCTCGCCGGGCACCTCGGGGTCTCCCGGCAGCCCGTGCGGGAGGCGTTGCAGCGGCTCAACACCGAGGGCTGGGTGGATCTGCGGCCGGCCCAGGGGGCGTTCGTGCACGAGCCGACGGAGGACGAGGCCGATCAGCTGCTCACCGTGCGGACGCTGCTGGAGGCGGAGGCCGCGCGGCTCGCCGCGGCGAACGCGGGCAGCGCGGGCATCGCGGCGCTCAAGGAGCTGTGCGCGCAGGGGGAGAAGGCCGTGGCCGCGGACGACGTGGACGGTGCGGTGGCGCTGAACGCGGCCTTCCACGCCAAGATCATGGAGCTGGCGGGCAACGCGGTCCTCGCGGAGCTGGCCGGGCAGGTCGACCGGCGGGTGCGCTGGTACTACACGCCGGTGGCCCGCCAGCGCGGCCGGGAGTCCTGGGTAGAGCACCGCGCCCTGATCGCGGCGGTGGCCGACCGTGACGAAGCGCTCGCGACGCGACTGATGCGCGAACACACGGAACACACCCGCCACTCCTACCACGACCGCCCAACACCCTGACGCGGGATGAGGGCGGGGCCGGGCATCTGGGTCGGCGGGGGTGTTGGTCGGTTGAGTCGGCGCCGTGGCGGGTCTTCGGCCGCGCACCGATGACGACTCCTGCCGGCCTGCTGGTCCCGGGCGGCCGTAGCCCGGTTCGGTTCGGGTGCGGGCCGTCCGCGGCCCCCGGTCGGTCGACCCGCCCCGAGCGGTCAGCCCGGGTGCCGTGGTGGTCCGGGGCCGGGTCCAGGTGGGGCGCGCCCCGGGGCGGGGGTGCGGTGGTTGTGGTGCTCGGATTGCTGGTGTGGTGTGTGTGCCGGTGGGTGGGGTGATTTTGTTCGGGTTTCTTGAGGTTCGTAACGGTTCTCTCGACCGGGCGCGGCACGCCTTTGTCCTGTGAGAGGAGAAAGTTCGCAGGAATCCGTGCACAGCTTCTTCCCAGCTTCGGCGGTGGCTGCTACGTTCCCCTCGAAAGACACACCCGGATGGCCGAATTGAGGCGGGGAGGGGCACGTGAGACGCATGACCGCACGACCCGCGAACGCCCATCAGGCCAGATTGCTCAAGCTGTTGCGCGACGGAGGCCCCAACTCCCGAGCACAGCTGGGCGACCAGATCGACCTCTCGCGGTCCAAGCTGGCCGTGGAGGTGGACCGACTGCTGGAGACCGGACTCGCGGTCGCCGACGGCCTCGCCGCCTCCCGCGGCGGACGCCGGTCCCACAACATCCGGCTCGCCCCGAACCTCCGGTTCCTCGGCGTCGACATCGGCGCGACCTCGGTCGACGTCGCCGTCACCAACGCCGAACTGGAGGTGCTGGGACACCTCAACCAGCCCATGGACGTACGCGAGGGCCCCGTCGCGGTCTTCGAGCAAGTCCTCGCCATGGCAGCGAAGTTGCGGGCCTCGGGGCTCGCGGAGGGTTTCGACGGCGCCGGCATCGGCGTCCCGGGGCCCGTCCGCTTCCCCGAGGGCGTCCCGGTCGCGCCGCCGATCATGCCGGGTTGGGACGGCTTCCCGGTACGGGAGGCGCTCAGCCAGGAACTCGGCTGCCCGGTCATGGTCGACAACGACGTGAACCTGATGGCGATGGGGGAGCGGCACGCGGGCGTCGCGCGTTCCGTGGGCGACTTCCTCTGCGTCAAGATCGGTACCGGCATCGGCTGCGGCATCGTCGCCGGCGGTGAGGTCCACCGCGGGGTGACGGGCAGCGCGGGCGACATCGGGCACATCCAGGCGGTGTCCGACGGCCGGCCGTGCGCCTGCGGCAACCGGGGCTGCCTGGAAGCCCACTTCAGCGGGGCCGCACTCGCCCGCGACGCACTGGAAGCGGCCCAACAGGGCCTGTCGACGGAACTCGCGGCGCGGCTCGCGGCAAACGGCACCCTGACGGGTGTCGACGTCGCCGCCGCTGCCGCCGCGGGCGACGCCATCGCGCTCGGCCTGATCCGCGAGGGCGGCAACCACGTCGGTCAGGTCATCGCCGGACTCGTCTCCTTCTTCAACCCCGGCCTGGTGGTGATCGGCGGTGGGGTGACCGGCCTCGGCCACACCCTGCTCGCCGCGATCCGCACCCAGGTCTACCGCCAGTCACTGCCGCTGGCCACCGGCAATCTGCCCATCGTCCTGGGGGAGTTGGGCCAGAACGCCGGAGTCATCGGCGCGGCCCGCCTGATCAGCGACCATCTGTTCTCACCCGCGTAGCCGACTCCCGCACCACCCTCTCCCGCGCACCACCCTGTTCCGCGCACCACCTTCTTCCGCGTACCACCCGGCACGGCGCCCCGCGCTGCCCTGCCCTGCTCCCACGCGCCTGCGCACGCAGGTGACCTCGCCCTGACTCCGGCCCCGCACGCCCGCCGAGGGGAACCCACATGGCACCAGAACCACCGCTGCTCAGCATGTCCGGCATCACCAAGTCGTTCCCCGGCGTCCGGGCCCTCGACGGCGTCGACCTCGACGTCCAGGCCGGTGAAGTGCACTGCCTGCTCGGCCAGAACGGGGCCGGAAAATCCACCCTGATCAAGGTGCTCGCGGGCGCCCACCAGCCGGACAGCGGCACCATCAACTGGCGCGGCGAGGCGGTCACGCTCCGCTCGCCCATCGCCGCCATGCGCCTCGGTATCGCCACCATCTATCAGGAACTCGACCTGGTGGAGCACCTGTCGGTGGCCGAGAACGTCCACCTCGGCCATGAGCCGACGGCCGCCGGATTCGTCGTACGCCAAAAGGCCGCGCGTGCCTCGGCAGCCCGACTCCTGAAGCGACTGGGCCATCCGGAGATCGACCCGGCCCGGCTCGTCGGCGAACTGTCCGCGGCCCAGCAGCAGATCGTCTCCATGGCCCGGGCGCTCTCCCACGACGTACGGCTCATCGTCATGGACGAGCCGTCCGCCGCCCTCGACCCGGACGAGGTGGACAACCTGTTCCGCATCGTCGCCGCCCTGACCGCCGACGGCGTGGCGGTCGTCTACATCTCGCACCGCCTGGAGGAGATCCGGCGCATCGGCGACCGGGTGACGGTGCTCAAGGACGGCCGCGCGGTCGCGGGCGGGCTGCCTGCGAAGACGACGCCGACCCGCGATGTCGTGGCGCTGATGACGGGGCGCAACGTCGAGTACGTCTTCCCCGAGCGGCCCGCCGCCGCGCCCGCAGGCGCCCCGGTCCTGGAGGTCCGTGGGCTGTCCCGGGCGGGCGAGTTCGCACCGCTCGACCTCACCGTCCGGGCCGGGGAGATCGTCGGCCTCGCCGGACTCGTCGGCTCGGGCCGCTCCGAGGTGCTGGAGACCGTCTACGGCGCCCGCAGGCCCAGCACCGGCCAAGTCCTGGTGGACGGCAGACCGTTGCGGCCCGGCAGCGTACGCTCCGCGGTCCGCGCCGGACTCGGCCTCGCCCCGGAGGAACGCAAGGCGCAGGCCCTGCTGATGCAGGAGTCCGTCACCCGGAACGTGTCCGTCTCCACCCTCTCCCGTTTCTCGCGCGGCGGCTGGCTCGACCGGCGCGCCGAACTGGGCGCGGCCCGCGCGGCGACCCGCGAACTGTCGCTGCGCCCCGACAACCCCTCCGTACCCGTGCGCACCCTCTCCGGTGGGAACCAGCAGAAGGCCGTGCTGGCCCGCTGGCTGCTGCGCGGCTGCCGGGTGCTGCTGCTCGACGAGCCGACCCGCGGCGTCGACGTCGGCGCCCGCGCCGAACTGTACGCGGTCGTGCGCCGGCTGGCCGACGAAGGGCTCGCCGTGCTGCTCGTGTCCAGCGAGGTCCCCGAAGTACTGGGGCTCGCCGACCGCGTGCTGGTGCTGCGCGAGGGCCACGTCGTACACGAGGCACCCGCCCGCGAACTGGACGAACACCGCGTACTCGACCTCGTCATGGAAGGAAGCCCGGCGTCATGACGCAGCACGCCTCCCCGCCGCGGGGCAGCACCGACAAGGTGCAGCCGATCGGCCCCCTGCCCGCCTGGCGCTCCCTCGTGGCCCGCGCCGACGTCCGCACCCTCTCGCTGCTCGGCGTGCTGCTCGCGCTCGTCGTAGTCGGCGGCATCACCAAACCGGACGAGTTCCTCGACACCCGCAACCTCCAACTGGTCCTCACCCAGGCCTCGGTGATCGGCGTCGTCACGGTCGGCATGACCTTCGTCATCACCTCCGGCGGCATCGACCTGTCGGTCGGCGCGATCGTCGCCCTCGCCTCGGTGTGGGCGACGACGATGGCCACCCAGGACTTCGGCTTCGCCGGCATCCTGTTCACCGCGGTGCTCGTCGGCGTGGGCTGCGGACTCGTCAACGGCGTACTCATCGCCTACGGCGCCATGGTCCCGTTCATCGCCACCCTCGCCATGCTGGCCTCGGCGCGCGGCCTCGCCCTGCAGATCACCGACGGCAAGACACAGATCGTGACCGTCGACGGCATCCTCAAACTCGGCGAGCGCGACTCCTATGTGCTCGGCATCCCACCGCTCGTCCTGGTCTTCGCGGTCGTGACGATCATCGGCTGGCTCGTGCTCAACCGGACCACCTTCGGCCGCCGCACGGTCGCCGTCGGCGGCAACGCGGAGGCCGCCCGGCTCGCCGGTATCGACGTGCGCCGCCAGCGGCTCTACCTCTACCTGCTGTCCGGACTGTGCTGCGGCATCGCCGCCTTCCTGCTGATCATCCTGTCCGGCTCGGGCCAGAACACCAACGGCAACCTGTACGAACTCGACGCCATCGCGGCCGCGATCATCGGCGGAACCCTGCTCAGCGGGGGCCGCGGCACCATCACCGGCTCCGTGCTCGGTGTCCTGATCTTCACCACGATCACCAACATCTTCGCCCTGAACAACCTGCAGAGCGACGTCCAGCAGATCGCCAAGGGCGCGATCATCGTCGCCGCCGTGCTGGTCCAGCGCCGTACCGCGAGCACGACCTGAGGAAAGGGTTCACCGCCATGTCACAGCTCACCAGCCGCAGAGGACTGCTCTTCGGGACCGCCGCGGTCTCCGCCGGCGCCCTGCTCACCGCTTGCACGAGCAACGAGAGCGACGCGGGCAACGATGAGAAGCCCGCCGCGAACGACCAGCCGGCCGCCGCCGACGAGCCCGGCAAGCAGGTCACCATCGGATTCGCCGGACCCCAGGCCGACCACGGCTGGCTCAACGCGATCAACGAGAACGCCAAGAGCCGCGCGAAGAAGTACTCGGACGTCACCCTGGAGATCACCGAGGGCTCCAACGACACCGCCGCGCAGATCGGCCAGATCGAGACCCTGATCAACAAGAAAGTCGACGTACTGGTGATCCTGCCCGCCGACGGCAAGGCCCTCACCCAGGTCGGCCTGAAGGCGATGCGCGCCGGCATCCCGGTGATCAACCTGGACCGGATCTTCAACACCCCGCAGGCCTACCGCTGCTGGATCGGCGGCGACAACTACGGCATGGGCTTCAACGCGGGCAGCTACATCGGCGAGAAGCTGAAGGGCAAGGCGGACGCCCGCGTCGTGGAACTGGCCGGCATCGACAACCTGGAGCTGACCAAGCAGCGCACCCAGGGCTTCGACGACGCGCTCAAGAACTACCCGAACATCAAGAAGGTCGCCCGCCAGGCAGCCGACTTCACCGTCGAGTCGGGACAGGCCAAGATGTCCCAGCTGCTCCAGGCCCAGTCGAAGATCGACGCCGTCTGGAACCACGACGACGACCAGGGCGTGGGCGCGCTGCGCGCCATCGAGCAGGCCGGACGCGACGAGTTCCTGATGGTCGGCGGGGCCGGAGCGCTCTCCGCCTTCCAGGCGATCAAGCAGGACAACGGCGTGCTGAAGGCGACCGTGCTCTACCCGCCGACCATGGCCGCCTCGGCGATCGACCTGGCGCGCGCCCTCGGCCAGAGCAAGGGCATCGGCGGTCTCGCCGAGTACGAGATCCCGTCGTCGATCACGCTGTACTCGGCCGTCGTCGACAAGGACAACATCGACCAGTACATGTCCACGGGCTTCCGCTGACCGGCTGCGCCCCGCACCCCCCACGGCGCCACCGCGGCGCCAGACACGACGAGGACCAGGAGGACTTCCGTATGGGACAGCCGCAGCAGACGGACGGGCCGGAGGCAGCACAGCCACCGATCCGCGTCGGCATGGTCGGATACGCCTTCATGGGCGCCGCCCACTCCCAGGGCTGGCGCACCGTGGGCCGGGTCTTCGACCTGCCCCGACGGCCGGTCCTGGCCGCGATCTGCGGGCGGGACGGCGCCGCGGTCCGGGCGGCGGCGGACCGGCACGGCTGGGCGGCGGCCGAGACCGACTGGCGTGCGCTGATCGCCCGGGACGACGTGGACCTCGTCGACATCTGCACGCCCGGGGACAGCCACGCCGAGATCGCCCTCGCCGCCCTGGCCGCCGGCAAGCACGTGCTGTGCGAGAAGCCCCTCGCCAACACCGTCGAGGAGGCCACCGCGATGACCCGCGCGGCCGAAGAGGCCAAGGCCCGCGGCCAGGTGGCGATGGTCGGCTTCAACTACCGGCGGCTGCCCGCCACGGCGCTCGCCCGGCGCATGGTCGCCGACGGCCGGATCGGCACCCTGCGGCACGTCCGGGTCAGCTACCTCCAGGACTGGCTGGTCGACCCGGAGTTCCCGCTCACCTGGCGGCTGCGCAAGGAACAGGCGGGATCCGGCTCGCTCGGCGACCTCGGCGCGCACATCGTCGACCTCGCCCAGTACCTGGCGGGCGAACGGCTGACCGGGGTCTCCGCGCTCACCGAGACCTTCGTACGGCAGCGGCCGCTGCCCGGCGGCCCGAGCAGCGGCCTGGCCGCGGTGTCGGCCGCCGGCACCGGAGAGGTCACCGTCGACGACGCCGCTCTGTTCACCGGCCGCTTCGCCTCCGGCGCGCTGGCCTCCTTCGAGGCCACCCGCTACGCGACCGGACGCAAGAACGCGCTGCGCATCGAACTCAACGGCGAGCGCGGCTCGCTCGCCTTCGACCTGGAGCGGCTGAACGAGCTGTCGTACCACGACGGCACCGAACCCGGGACGCACGCCGGTTTCCGCCGCATCCTGGTCACCGAACCCGACCACCCCTACCTGGAGGGCTGGTGGCCCCCGGGCCACGGCCTCGGCTACGAGCACACCTTCGTCCACCAGGCCCGCGACCTGCTGCTCGCCATCGCCGAGGGCAGCGCCCCCGAACCCTCCTTCGCCGACGGACTACAGGTCCAGCGCGTGCTCGCCGCGGTGGAGGAGAGCGCCGAGAAGAACTCCGTCTACACGCCCATCGCGGCCTGAGGAGGCCCCGCCAATGCCGCGCAGTTTCACGCTCTTCACCGGTCAGTGGGCCGACCTTCCCCTGGAGGAGGTCTGCCGCCTCGCCCGCGACTTCGGCTACGACGGACTCGAACTCGCCTGCTGGGGCGACCACTTCGAGGTCGACAAGGCCCTCGCCGACCCCACCTACGTGAAGTCACGGCACCAACTCCTCGACAAGTACGGCCTCAAGTGCTGGGCCATCTCCAACCACCTGGTCGGACAGGCCGTCTGCGACGCCATCATCGACGAGCGGCACGAGGCGATCCTGCCCGCCCGGATCTGGGGCGACGGCGAGGCGGAGGGCGTACGCCGGCGGGCCGCCGCCGAGATCGCCGACACCGCGCGCGCCGCGGCGGCCTTCGGCGTCGACACCGTCATCGGCTTCACCGGCTCCGCCATCTGGCACCTGGTCGCCATGTTCCCGCCCGCGCCCGAGGCGATGATCGACCGCGGCTACCAGGACTTCGCCGACCGCTGGAACCCCGTCCTGGACGTCTTCGACGCGGAGGGCGTGCGCTTCGCGCACGAGGTCCATCCCAGCGAGATCGCCTACGACTACTGGACCACCCAGCGCGCCCTGGCCGCCGTCGACAACCGGCCCGCCTTCGGCCTCAACTTCGACCCCTCCCACTTCGTCTGGCAGGACCTCGACCCGGTCGGCTTCCTGTGGGACTTCCGGGACCGGATCTACCACGTCGACTGCAAGGAGGCCCGCAAGCGCCTCGACGGCCGCAACGGCCGCCTCGGCTCCCATCTGCCCTGGGGCGACCCGCGCCGCGGCTGGGACTTCGTGTCCGCCGGGCACGGCGACGTCCCCTGGGAGGACGTCTTCCGGATGCTGCGGTCCATCGACTACCAGGGGCCCGTCTCCGTGGAGTGGGAGGACGCCGGCATGGACCGGCTCCAGGGCGCCCCGGAGGCGCTGACCCGCCTCAAGGCGTTCGACTTCGAACCGCCTACGGCCTCCTTCGACGCGGCGTTCGGTAAATAGCGCTGCGCTGCACCGGCCGAGTTGTGTCGTCGGTCGTCTGCGGCGTCGTTGCGGCTGGTCGCGCAGTTCCCCGCGCCCCTTGGGGGCGGGGGCTGATCTTCGCCCCCGGCCCACCATCCACCGCTTCTCCGTTCTTCCGGGATGACGGCGCATCCCGGCGTACCGCACCCGCCCCGTACAACCAGCCCCTTTCTGGAGGCATTCGTGCACGGGAACCACCGCACCACCAGCACCCGCAGAAACGAGACCAACAGACAACGCCCATTCCGCAAGGCGGTGGCCCTGCTCAGCGGGGCGCTGCTCGCGGGCGCCACCCTGAGTCTCACCGCCCCGCAGGCCGGCGCAGCCGTCGCCGACCCGGCAGCCGCGGCGGCCGAGGACTTCCAGCAGGTCACCCTCGCCAAGGGGGCGGCGGAGGTCGGCGAGCCGATGTCGCTCGCCGTGCTGCCGGACCGCTCCGTGCTGCACACCTCGCGCGACGGCACGCTGCGCGTCACCGACGCCGCCGGCAACACCAAGGTCGCCGGCAAGCTCGATGTCTACTCGCACGACGAGGAGGGCCTGCAGGGCGTCGGCGTCGACCCCGGCTTCAGCGACAACCGTTTCATCTACCTTTACTACGCGCCCCCGCTCAACACCCCCGCGGGCGACGCCCCGGAGACCGGCACGGCCGCCGACTTCGCCCCCTTCGACGGCGTCAACCGGCTCTCCCGGTTCGTCCTGAACCCGGACGGCACGCTCGACAAGGCCAGCGAGAAGCAGATCCTCGACGTCCAGGCCTCCCGCGGCCTGTGCTGCCACGTCGGCGGGGACATCGACTTCGACAAGGACGGCAATCTCTACCTGTCGACCGGTGACGACTCCAACCCGTTCCAGTCGGACGGTTTCGCGCCCATCGACGAACGCCCGGACCGCAACCCCGCCTTCGACGCCCGCCGTTCCGCCGGCAACACCAACGACCTGCGCGGCAAGATCCTGCGCATCAAGGTGAACGCCGACGGCTCGTACTCCGTCCCCGACGGCAACCTCTTCGCGCCCGGCACGCCCAAGACGCGGCCCGAGATCTACGCGATGGGCTTCCGCAACCCGTTCCGCTTCAGCGTCGACAAGGAAACCGGCATCCTCTACGTCGGTGACTACGGGCCCGACGCCGGCTCCGCCAACCCCGACCGCGGCCCCTCCGGGCAGGTCGAGTTCGACCGGGTCACCGGCCCCGGCAACTACGGCTGGCCGCTGTGCATCGGCGACAACCAGGCGTACAAGGACTACGACTTCGCCACCAAGACGTCCGGCGCCGCCTTCGACTGCGCCGCACCGAAGAACACCTCGCCGCACAACACCGGCCTGACCGACCTGCCGCCGGCCCAGCCCGCCTGGATCCCGTACGACGGCCCGTCCGTGCCCGAGTTCGGCGACGGATCCGAATCCCCCATGGGCGGACCGGTCTACCACTACGACCCCGCGCTCGACTCGCCCGTGAAGTTCCCGGAGGCCTACGACGGCAACTTCTTCGCCGGTGAGTTCGGCCGCCGCTGGATCAAGCGCATCGCCAGCGACGCGGACGGCGCCGTACAGTCCATCAACCCCGTGCCCTGGACCGGCACCCAGGTGATGGACATGGCCTTCGGACCCGACGGGGCGCTGTACGTCCTCGACTACGGCACCTCCTGGTTCGGCGGTGACGACAACTCCGGCCTGTTCCGCATCGAGAACGCGACCGACGGCCACTCGCCGGTGGCCCAGGCGGCGGCGAACCGCACCTCGGGACAGGCACCGCTGAAGGTGACGTTCTCCTCGGCCGGCAGCAGTGACCAGGACGGCGACGCGCTCACCTACAGCTGGGACTTCGGCGACGGCGCCACCGCGACCGGAGCGAGCCCGAGCCACACCTACAAGAAGAACGGCACCTACACGGCCACGGTGACCGCCAAGGACCCGGGCGGACGCACCGGCAGCGCGAGCGTCCAGATCGTCGTCGGCAACACCGCGCCCACCATCACCCTCCAACTCCCCAAGGACGGCCAGCTGTTCAGCTTCGGTGACGCCGTCCCGTTCAAGGTGAAGGTCACCGACCCCGAGGACGGCAGGAACATCGACTGCTCCAAGGTCACGGTCAACTTCATCCTCGGCCACGACACTCACGGCCACCCGCTGACCTCCGCCAACGGCTGCTCCGGCACCATCCAGACCAGCGCGGACGGCGGCCACGACGAGAACGCCAACATCTTCGGCGTGTTCGACGCCCAGTACACCGACAACGGAGGCGGCGGCCAGGCCGCGCTCACCTCGCACGACCGCAACGTCCTGCAGCCCCGGCACCGGCAGGCCGAGCACTTCGGCGACTCCTCCGGCGTCTCGGTGATCACCAAGGCCGAGGCCCACGGCGGCAAGACGGTCGGGGACATCGACAACGGCGACTGGATCTCCTTCACACCGTACGTACTGTCCAACGCCAAGAAGATCACGGCACGCGTGTCCTCCGGCGGCGCGGGCGGCACCCTTGAGGTCCGCACGGGCTCCCCGACGGGCAAGCTGCTCGGCAAGGCGACCGTGCCGGTGACCGGCGGCTGGGAGACCTTCCAGGACGTCACCGCCAACCTGTCGAAGACACCGAAGGGCACCACCACGCTCTACCTGGTCTTCAAGGGGAGCACCGGAAGCGGCGCCCTGTTCGACGTCGACGACTTCGTCTTCACCACGGGCTGAGCGGAGGCCGCGATGCGCTCGACCGGCAGACTGACGACCGCCGTCCTCGGGGCGGCCCTCCTCCTCGGCTGCGTGGCGGGACCCGCCTCGTCGCACCCGGCACAGGACAAGCGGGTGCTGGTCTTCTCCAAGACCGCCGGATTCCGGCACGACTCCATCCCCGAAGGGATCGCGGCGGTCAGGGAACTCGGCGCGGACGGCGGATTCGCCGTCGACGCCACGGAGGACGCCGGCGCCTTCACCGCGAAGAACCTGCGGCGCTACGGCGCGGTCGTGTTCCTGTCCACGACGGGAGACGTCCTCGACAACGCCCAGCAGCGGGCCTTCGAGGGCTACATCCGGCAGGGCGGCGGCTATGTGGGCGTCCACGCCGCCGCCGACACCGAGTACGACTGGGCGTTCTACGGCGGCCTGGCCGGCGCCTACTTCCAGTCGCACCCGGCGATCCAGCCGGCCACGGTGGACGTGGAGGACCGCGCCCACCCGGCGACCTCGGACCTGGCGCGGACCTGGGACCGCACGGACGAGTGGTACAACTACCGCTCCAACCCGCGCGAACGGGCCCATGTCCTCGCCTCGCTCGACGAGTCGTCGTACACCGGCGGCACCATGAACGGCGACCATCCGATCGCCTGGTGCCAGGACTACCGGGGCGGCCGGGCCTTCTACACCGGCGCCGGCCACACCAAGGAGTCCTACGCCGAACCCGCCTTCCGGCAGCACCTGCTGGGCGGCATCCGCTGGGCCATCGGCGACGCCCAGGCCGACTGCCGCCCGGAGAACGGCTACCGGCCGCTGTTCGACGGCACCTCCCTGGACGGCTGGCGCCAGGCGGGCCCGGGCTCCTTCACCCTGTCCGAGGACGGCACACTGACCTCGACGGGCGGCATGGGGATGCTCTGGTACGCCGACCAGAGCTTCGGGGCGTACTCCCTGAAGCTCGACTGGAAGATGGACGGCGACGACAACTCGGGTGTGTTCGTGGGCTTCCCGCCCTCCGACGACCCGTGGTCGGCCGTGAACAACGGTTACGAGATCCAGATCGACGCCACGGACGCGCCCGAGAAGACCACCGGGTCCGTCTACGGCTTCCACTCCGCCGACCTGGACAAGCGCGACCGCGCGCTGAATCCGCCGGGGGAGTGGAACACGTACGAGATCCGGGTGGAGGGCGAGCGCCTCCGCATCTGGCTCAACGGCGTGAAGATCAACGATTTCACCAACACCGATCCGGCCCGGAGCCTGCGCGACGGACATGTCGGCATCCAGAACCACGGAGCCGACGACCAGGTGTCCTTCCGCGACATCCGGATCAAGGAACTGCCCGTCAAGGGCAGGTGAGCGGCGGCGGGCGGGGGACGCCGGACCCCCGCCCGCCGTCTTCGTCCCGTCTTAGCCGGGGTTCGCGCACGACAAGGAGGCTGCCCATGTCCGCGTCCCTTTCCCGAAACCGCGTGGGAGTGTGGCTGATCGGCGCCCGGGGTTCCGTCGCCACCACCGTGGTCGCGGGCTGCGCCGCCGTGGCGGCCGGCCTGCACCCGCCCACCGGAATGGTCACCGAGACAGCCCTGTTCGCCGACTGCGGGCTGCCGCCCCTCGCCTCGCTCGTCTTCGGCGGGCACGACACGGTCGACTGCCCCCTGCCCAAGCGGGCCGAGCAACTGGCGGCGGGCGGCGTCCTGTCGCACGGCCTGCCCGCCGCGGTCGCGGGCGAACTCGAAGCGGCCGACGCCGAGATCAGGCCCGGCGGCCCGGCCCCGGCAGACACCCGGGACCCCGACGAGGTGATCGCCGGCTTCGCCGCGGACATCTCCGACTTCGTACGGCGGGGCGGACTCGACCGCGCCGTCGTCGTGAACGTGGCATCCACCGAACCCACCGCCACCGGTGACGCCCTGCCGCCCAGCTCGCTGTACGCGGCGGCGGCCCTGCGGGCCGGCTGCCCGTACGTGAACTTCACCCCGTCGACCGGTCTGCACCACCCGGCGCTGGCCGCGGCGGCGGCGAACAGCGGCCTGCCGTACGCGGGCCGCGACGGCAAGACCGGGCAGACCCTGCTCCGTTCGGTGCTCGGCCCGATGTTCGCGCAGCGGGCGCTGGCGGTCCGCGCCTGGTCGGGCACGAACCTGCTGGGCGGCGGCGACGGCGCCGCCCTCGCCGACCCGGCGGCGGCCGCAGCCAAGAACGCCGGCAAGGAACGGGTCCTCGCCGACACGCTGGGCGGCACACCACAGGGCGAGGTGCACATCGACGACGTGCCCGCCCTCGGCGACTGGAAGACCGCCTGGGACCACGTCGCCTTCGACGGCTTCCTCGGCACCCGCATGGTCCTGCAGACCATCTGGCAGGGCTGCGACTCCGCGCTGGCCGCGCCGCTCGTCCTCGACCTGGCCCGGCTGACCGCACGCGCCCACGAGTGCGGACACACCGGCCCCCTGACCGATCTCGCCTTCTACTTCAAGGACCCCCTGGGCGATGCCCCGTCGTCCCTGGCCGACCAGCACACGGCCCTCGGCCGCTTCGCGGAGCGACTGCGGGACGGGGCGCCCGGGGCGGCCGAGGGACCGGCGGAGGTGCGCGGATGCTGAGGGGTATGGCGTCGCTGCGTCGGTCCGTCGTGGCGGCGCGGACCGGTGGCTCGGCGGCGCGGACCGGTGGCTCGGCGGCGCGGACCGGTGGCTCGGCGGCGCGGACCGGTGGCTCGGCGGGGCGGACCGGGTCGGGCGACGAGGCCCGGCCGCTCCGGCGCACCCCGTCACACGCAAGCGGCGACGGCGCGGAACCCCGCGCGGGGCGTGCGGCCGACGCTCCGTCCGGGCCGCGGGGCGGTGCCGGCCTGCGGGGTTCCCGGCCGCGGGCCTGGGCCGAGTTGCTGCGGTTGCCCGCCCTGTTCACCGTGCCCGGTGACGTGCTGGCCGGCGCCGCCGCCGTGTCGGCGCGCCCCGGGCGGCACACCCTGCTGGCCATCGGCTCCTCCCTGTGCCTGTACGAGGCGGGCATGGCACTCAACGACTGGGCCGACCGCGCCGAGGACGCCGTCGAGCGCCCGCACCGGCCGCTGCCGTCCGGCCGTATCCGGCCGGCCGCGGCCCTCGCCGCGGCCGGCGCCTGCACCGCGGCGGGCCTGGCCCTGGCCGCCCGCGCCGGCCGGCCCGCGCTCGCCGTCGCCGCCCCGCTCGCGGCCACCGTCTGGGCGTACGACCTCGTCCTCAAGCACACCCCGGCGGGCCCCGCGGCGATGGCCGCGGCCCGCGGCCTCGACCTGCTGCTCGGGGCGGCGGCCGGTCGGCCCGCCCCGGGCGCCGTCCGCGGCGCGCTGCCCTCCGCCGCGCTGCTCGGCTCCCACACCCTTGCGGTCACGGCGGTGTCCCGGCGCGAGACGACCGGCGGCTCGGCCCTCGCCCCCCTGGCCGCGCTGGCCACCACCGGCGCCCTCACGCTGGCGCTGACCCGGCCACGGACCGGCCAGACCGCGTCCGCGTCCGCTTTCTCGCCGGTTCCCGTCGACGCCACGGCCCACCGCGGCAAGCAATCACCAGGCTCCCTCCGCCGTCCGGCGGGCCGGGGTGACGCCGCCGCCCCCGGCCCGCCGGGGACCTACCCGCCGAGGCCGCGCCGCACCGCCGGCGGCGCCGAGGACACACTGCGCGCCGCCCTCGGCGCCACCTACGCCGTCACGGCCGGCCGGCCCTACCTCCATGCCGTACTCAACCCGTCCCCGCAGCTCACCCAGCGGGCCGTCGGCGGCGGCATCCGCGCCACCGTCCCCCTCCAGGCCGCGCTCTGCGCCCGCGCCGGTGCGCCCGCGAGCGCCCTGCTGACCGCGGCCCTCGCGCCGCTCGCCCGCCGGTTCGCAAAGAAGGTGAGCGTCACATGAGCCCGCACCCCCCGCCTTCCCAGCAAACCCCCACCACCCAGGCCGCGGCGCCTGCACCGGCCCCCGGTGGCCCGCCCACGGCGCCTGTACCGGCCGCCGGCGGTCCGGCTACCGGGCCTGCACCGGCTGCCGCCACCCAGGCCGCGGCGCCTGTACCGGCCGCCGGCGGTCCGGCTACCGGGCCTGCACCGGTCGCTTCCGGCCCGGCCGCGGCGCCTGCACCGGCCGCCGGCGGTCCGTCCGCGGTGCCTGCACCGGCTGCCGCCACCCAGGCCGCGGCGCCTGCACCAACCCCCGCCACCCAGGCCACGGCACCCGCATCGACCATCGCCGCCCCGGTCACCGCGCCCGCACCGACCCCCGGAGACCCGCCGCTTCGCTTTGGGTACGGCAGTAACGGTCTCACCGATCTGCGGCTCGACGATGCCCTCGGGCTGCTCGCCGATCTCGGCTACGACGGCGTCGGGCTGACCCTCGACCACATGCACCTCGACCCGCTCGGCCCGGACCTCGGCGCCCGGACCCGTCGTGTCGCCCACCGGCTGGCCCGGCTCGGCCTGGACGTCACCGTGGAGACCGGCGCCCGCTACGTCCTCGACCCCCGGCACAAGCACGGCCCCTCCCTGCTCGACCCCGACCCCAAGGCCCGCGCCCGCCGCACGGACCTGCTGCTGCGCGCCGTCCGGGTCGCCGCCGACCTCGGCGCGCACGCCGTGCACTGCTTCAGCGGGATCACCCCGGCCGGCACCGACGAGGACACCGCCTGGCAGCGGCTCGCCGGCAGTCTCACGCCGGTCCTGGACGCCGCCGCCACCGCGGGCGTCCCGCTCGCCATCGAACCCGAACCCGGCCATCTGCTCGCCACCCTCGCCGACTTCCACCGGCTGCGCCGCACCCTCGGCGACCCCGCCCCGCTCGGCCTCACCCTCGACATCGGCCACTGCCAGTGCCTCGAACCGCTGCCGCCCGCCGACTGCGTACGCGCCGCCGCCCCCTGGCTGCGCCACGTCCAGATCGAGGACATGCGGCGCGGCGTCCACGAACACCTGCCCTTCGGGGACGGCGAGATCGACTTCCCGCCCGTCCTCGCGGCCCTCGCCGCCACCGGCTACCGCGGTCTGACCGTCGTCGAACTGCCCCGCCACTCGCACGCCGGACCCCACCAGGCCGCCCTCGCCCTGCCGTTCCTGCGCGCCGCGGCCACCGCCGCCGGCTCCGCGGCACCGGGCACCCCGCACCCCGTCCGGGCCCCAGGCGAGCCCCCCGCCACCCCCGAAGGGAGCACCGTATGACCCACCGGCACCCCGCACCCGACACCCCGGTGGCCGGCCCCGCCCACACCCCACCGGACGACCTGCGCACCAGGCTGCACGCCCGGCTCGACGCCGCCGCCCGTACCTGGCTGGACCACGCCCTCGCCGAGGCGGCCGCCCACCCCGGCGGCCACGGCCCCATCTCCGCCTGGGAGTTGCGCCTCGCGGAGGCCGGCCGGCGCTGCGGCCCCGCCCATGCCGACGCCGCCCGCGTCCTCGTGCTGCACGCGGCCCGCGCCGACACCGACGCCCTGACCCGCGTCTACCGGCAGGGCACCGCCGACGAACGCCGCGCGGTCCTGCACGCCCTGCCCCACCTCGTCGCGGACGCCGGCGCGCTCCCGCTCGTGGAGGACGCGCTGCGCACCAACGACACCCGGCTCCTGGCCGCCGCCGTGGGCCCGTACGCCGCCCGCCACCTGGACGCCCACGCCTGGCGGCACGCCGTCCTCAAGTGCCTGTTCACCGGCGTGCCCGTGGACGCGGTGGCCGACCTTCCACGGCGCGCCCACGGCGACGCGGAACTCGCCCGCATGCTCGACGACTACGCCGCCGAGCGCACCGCCGCCGACCGCCGCGTGCCCGACGACCTGTACCGGGTGCTGACCCTGACCGGGGCCGCGACACTGCCGCACACCACGGACGACCCCCACGGCAAGGAGTCCTGATGCGCATCTTCGACCCCCACATCCACATGACCTCGCGGACCACCGACGACTACGAGGCCATGCACGCCGCAGGCGTCCGCGCCGTCGTGGAGCCCGCCTTCTGGCTCGGCCAGCCCCGCACCTCGCCCGCCTCCTTCCTCGACTACTTCGACTCGCTCCTCGGCTGGGAACCCTTCCGCGCCGCCCAGTACGGCATCGCCCACCACTGCACGCTCGCCCTCAACCCCAAGGAGGCGAACGACCCGCGGTGCGCGCCCGTCCTGGACGAACTGCCCCGGTACCTCGTCAAGGACCGGGTGGTGGCCGTCGGCGAGATCGGCTACGACTCGATGACCCCGGCCGAGGACACCGCGCTGGCCGCCCAGTTGCAGCTCGCCGCCGACCACGCGCTGCCCGCGCTCGTGCACACCCCGCACCGCGACAAGCTGTCCGGGCTGCGCCGCACCCTCGACGTGGTCCGCGAGTCCGCACTGCCCCTGGACCGCGTCCTGGTCGACCACCTCAACGAGACCACCGTCAAGGAGGCCAAGGACAGCGGCTGCTGGCTCGGCTTCTCCGTCTACCCGGACACCAAGATGGACGAGGCCCGGATGGTCGCGATCCTGCGCGCCTACGGGCCCGACCGGGTGCTGGTGAACTCCGCCGCCGACTGGGGCAGAAGCGACCCGCTCAAGACCCGCAAGGTGGCCGACCTGATGCTCGCCGACGGCTTCACCGAGGACGACGTCGACCGGGTCCTGTGGCGCAACCCGGTCGCCTTCTACGGGCTCAGCGGCCGGCTCGCCCTGGACGTCCCGGAGACCGGCGCCACCCACGAGGGCAGCAGCATCCTGCGCGGCGGTGAGTGAGCGATGCGCTTCAGGCACCCCGACGGCACCACCGTCCACCTCGCCTACTGCACCAACGTGCACCCCGCCGAGACCCTTGACGGCGTCCTCGCCCAACTCCGCGACCACTGCGAACCCGTACGCCGCAGACTGGGCCGGGACCGGCTCGGCATCGGCCTGTGGCTCGCCAAGGACGCGGCCCACGCCCTCGTCACCGACCCGGCTGCCCTGCGCACCCTGCGCTCCGAACTGGACCGGCGCGGCCTGGAGGTCGTCACCCTCAACGGCTTTCCCTACGAGGGCTTCGGCGCCGAGGAGGTCAAGTACCGCGTCTACCGACCGGACTGGGCCGACCCCGAACGCCTGGAGCACACCACGTCGCTGGCCCGGGTGCTTGCCGGGCTGCTCCCCGACGACGTCACCGAAGGCAGCGTGTCCACGCTGCCGCTGGCCTGGCGCACCCGCTGGGACGACGAGCGCGCCGAGACCGCCCGCACCGCGCTGCGCACCCTCGCCGAACGCCTCGACGCCCTGCGGGAGTTGACCGGCCGCTCCGTCCGCGTCGGCCTGGAGCCGGAGCCCGGCTGCGTCGTCGAGACCACCGCCGACGCCATCGGCCCGCTCACCGCGCTTGCCCACGACCGCATCGGTGTCTGCGTCGACACCTGCCACCTCGCCACCTCCTTCGAGGACCCGGACACCGCCCTGGACGCGCTCACGGGGGCCGGCGTCCGCATCGTCAAGTCCCAGTTGTCCGCCGCCCTGCACGCCGCCGAGCCGCGGCGCCCCGAGGTCCGCGAGGCCCTTGCCGCCTTCGCCGAACCCCGTTTCCTGCACCAGACCCGCACCCTCACCGACACCGGGCTGAGCGGCACCGACGACCTCGCCGAGGCGGTGCACGGCGACGCGCTGCCCGACACCGCGCCCTGGCGGTCCCACTTCCACGTCCCGCTGCACGCGGCACCCGCCGCACCCCTGACCGCCACACTCCCCGTGCTGCGCACGGCCCTGACCCGGCTCGTCGGCGGCCCGCACCCGCTCACCCACCACCTGGAGGTCGAGACCTATACCTGGCAGGCACTCCCGCCGGACCTACGGCCCCGCGACCGGGGCCGGCTCGCCGACGGCATCGCCGCAGAACTCACCCTGGCCCGCGACCTGCTGACCGACCTCGGCCTGAAGGAGCTGCCATGAGCGCCGCGCCCGCCGCCGCGGGACCCACCCCGCTGCTCGTCCTCGACGTCGTCGGCCTCACCCCCCGGCTCCTCGACCATATGCCGCACCTCAAGCGGCTCGGCCGAACCGGCTCCCGGGCCACGCTCGGCACCGTCCTGCCCGCCGTCACCTGCGCCGCCCAGTCCACGTTCCTGACCGGCACCATGCCGTCCGAACACGGCATCGTCGGCAACGGCTGGTACTTCCGCGAACTCGGCGACGTCCTGCTGTGGCGCCAGCACAACGGCCTGGTCGCCGGGGAGAAACTGTGGGACGCCGCCCGCCGCGTCCACCCCGGCTACACGGTCGCCAACATCTGCTGGTGGTACGCCATGGGCGCCGACACCGACATCACCGTCACCCCGCGGCCCGTCTACTACGCCGACGGACGCAAGGAACCCGACTGCTACACCCGGCCCCCGGCGCTGCACGACGAACTCACCGAGAAGTTCGGCACGTTCCCCCTCTTCCACTTCTGGGGCCCGGGCGCCGACCTGGTCTCCAGCCAGTGGATCATCGACGCGACCCGGCACGTCCTGCGCACCCGCAACCCCGACCTGACGCTCTGCTACCTCCCGCACCTCGACTACGACCTGCAGCGCTACGGCCCCGACGACCCGCGCTCCCACCGGGCCGCCGCCGACCTGGACACCGCCGTCGCCCCGCTGCTGGACGACGCCCGCGCCGAGGGCCGCACCGTCGTGGCCCTCTCCGAGTACGGCATCACCCGCGCCGACCGCCCCGTGCACATCAACCGGGCGCTGCGCCGGGCCGGGCTGCTGGAGGTGCACACCCAGGACGGGATGGAATACCTCGACCCGATGGCCTCCCGCGCCTTCGCGGTCGCCGACCACCAGATCGCCCATGTGTATGTGCGCCGTCCCGAGGATCTGGACGCCACCCGGGCCGCGCTCGACGGACTGGACGGCATCGACCAACTCCTCGACGAGCAGGGCAAGAAGGCCCACCACCTGGACCATCCGCGGGCCGGCGAGCTGGTCGCCGTCGCCGAGCCGGACGCCTGGTTCACGTACTACTACTGGCTCGACGACGACCGCGCCCCCGACTTCGCGCAGCTCGTCGAGATCCACCGCAAACCCGGGTACGACCCGGTCGAGCTGTTCATGGACCCGCTCGACCCCTATGTCAAGGTCAAGGCCGCCACCGCGCTCGCCCGCAAGAAGCTCGGCATGCGCTACCGCATGGCGGTCGTGCCCCTCGACGCCTCACCCATCCGCGGCAGCCACGGCCGCCTACCCGCGAGCGACGACGACGGTCCGCTCCTGCTGTGCTCCACCCCCCGCGCCGTCGGCGACCGCATCGCGGCCACCGACGTGAAGTCCCTGCTGCTCGCCCTGGCGGGCCTATCGGACCACCAGTCCAGAGAGAGGCACCCGTGAACGACATCGACACCACCGTCACCGGCACCGACGAACCCCTGCGCCGCGCCCTCGGCATCGGCCGACGCGGCTTCCTGAGCACCTGCACCGCCGTCGCGGCGGGCGCGGTCGCCGCTCCCGTGTTCGGCGCGGCACCCGTCCAGGCCGCGCCGGCCGTCCCCGCGTCCGGGAAGGGCGGCAGAGGGCAGCTGCTCGTTCCCGCCGACAAGCGGGGCATCATCCTGTACACCGTCCGCGACGCGACCGGCCGCGACCCGCTCTCCACCAGCCTGCCCTCCGGGTTCCGGGCCGTGTTCGAGCAGCTCGCCCGGTTCGGCTACCGGCAGGTCGAGTTCGCCGGATACGGCCAGCACACCAACGCGCCCGGCGGGGCGAGCCTGGAGAGCGTCCAGGGCGCCCGGCTGCTGCGCCGCTGGCTGGACGAGTTCGGGCTGCGGGCCCAGGGCAACCACGGCTTCATCCCGCCCTCCTGGCCGCTGACCACCGCCGACCTGGACACCTTCAAGAAGCACCTGGAGATCGCGAACATCCTCGGCATGGACCACATGGGCACCGGCGGCGACCCCACCGGCAGCTCCTACAAGGCCGACTGGGACGTGGCCGCGGACAAGTGGAACGCCCTCGGCGCGATCGCCCGCCGCGCCGGGATCAAGCTGTACACGCACAACCACGACGCCGCATACGGCTTCCTGCTCGACCGCGGTCCGCTGGACGCCCAGGGCCGCCCGACCCGCAGCTCCGGCATCCGCAAGCTGGAGTACTTCCTGTCCGTCACCGACCCCAAGCTGGTGTGGCTGGAGATGGACATCTACTGGGCGCACGTGGCCCAGTACAAGTTCCGCAGCTACACCGCTCCCGACGGCTCCACCCGGGAGCAGATCTTCGACCCGGCGGGCCTGGTCGCCTGCCACAACAAGCGCTACCCGCTGTTCCACGCGAAGGACGGCGTCGTCAACACCACCAACGGACAGGGCTACGACATGGTCCCGTTCGGCACCGGCGTCATCGACTACACGACGTTCTTCTCCCGCGTCGGCCAGCGCAACTACCACAACCCGATGGTCGAACAGGACAATGCGCCCAGCGCCACCGACCCGGCCCAGTCCCTGACCCACGCCCGCACCGGCTACCGCAACCTGGCGTCCCTGCGCCGCAGGTAACCCCACCACATAAACCCGAGCGGGCCCTCCCCATGGGCTGGGGAGGGCCCGCTCGTTGTGGGTCAGGGGGTGGGGGTGGGGTGGGGGGTGTGGCCCGGTTGCCTGAGCAGCAGGGCGATGCACGCCGCGGCCATCGACACGCCGCCGGCCAGCGCGTACGCCCCGTTGTAGCCCCAGGCGCCGACCACCATCGAACCGAGCCCGCCCCCGAACAGGCCGCTGATCAGCTTGCCGCTGTACACCAGCCCGTAGTGCGAACGCCAGCGCCAGATAGCCCAGCAGCGTGCCCACGGCGCCGATCAGCATGGCCGTGCGGGCGGGGAGCCGTCCGCTCTCCCGCAGCTGCCCGGCCGGGAAGGCCACGGCCGCCTGGAAGAACACCCAGACGCCCATCAGCCAGAAGATGTGTCCGCTGCTCCACAGATGTGCCGCGTGCAGCGTGTCCTCCGCGGAGGTGAACGCGTATTCCGCGGAACTGATGCCCATCATGCCCACCCAGGGCAGGATGACCATCCACTTGCGTGGCCGGCCCATGATGCCGACGTCCAACTCGCCGATCCGGTACATGCGGCCGTTGCGGTCCGTCACTTCCCGGTACGGGACGGACGCGGAGTAGTCGGTGGTTGTCATCTGTTCAGCACCCCTTGCGTCGAAAGCTCTTGGCCAGCGCCCCCTGTCCAATGCGTTTCGTGCGCGCTCGGGTCCCGGGGCCGGCCGACGCGCACCGCCGGCCGGCCCCTTCGTCACTCACCTCATGAACCGCCCCCCAACAAACCTGCTGCACGGGCCCACCGGTACTTGGCGCCGAGCACGGCGACCGGCTTCTCCGTGGTGTACGGGTAGGCCACCACCCCGCGCTCGTACAGGTACTGGCAGGCGTCCTCGACCTCGACGTCACCCGCGAGCGACGCGACGACGGGCTTCTCGATGCCACGCGCCCGGAACTCGGCGACCACCCGTGCGGTCAGCTCGGCGAACACCATGGGAGGCGTGACGATCGTGTGCCAGTAGCCGAGGACCAGGGCGTGGATGCGCGGGTCCTCAAGGCCGAGCCGGATCGTCGCTTCGTACGTCGACGGCGGCTCGCCCCCGGTGATGTCGACCGGGTTGCCCGCGGCCCCGAAGGGCGGGATGAACGCCCGGAAGGCCTCGTCCAGGTCCGGCGGGATCTCCATCAGGGACAGGCCGTTGTCCGTCACCGCGTCCGAGAGCAGCACACCGCTGCCGCCCGCCCCGGTGATGATCACCACGTTGTCGCCCCGGGGGGTGGGGAGCACCGGCAACGCGCGCGCGTACTCCAGCATGTCGTTCAGGCCCGGCGCCCGGATGACCCCGGCCTGGCGGAGGATGTCGTCGTACACGGCGTCGTCGCCCGCGAGCGCCCCGGTGTGCGAACCGGCCGCCTTCGCGCCGGCCGCCGTACGGCCCGCCTTGAGGACCACGACGGGCTTCTTCGGCACCGTGGCGCGCGCCGCCTCGACGAACGCCCGCCCGTCCTTGAGGTCCTCCAGGTGCATCGCGATGCACTCGGTGTGCGGGTCCTCACCGAACCAGGTCAGCAGGTCGTCCTCGTCCAGGTCCGACTTGTTGCCGAGGCCGACGATCGCCGACACACCCGTCCCGGTGGTGCGCGCGAAGCCCAGGACGGCCATTCCGATGCCGCCGGACTGCGAGGTCAGCGCCACCGGGCCCTTGACGTCGTAGGGCGTGCAGAACGTGGCGCACAGGTCCTGCCACGGGGAGTAGTAGCCGTAGATGTTCGGTCCGAGCAGCCGGATGCCGTACCGCTCCGCGATCGCCACGATCCGGTCCTGCAACGCGTGCTCGCCGGTCTCCGCGAACCCGGAGGGGATCAGTACCGCGTTGGGGATCTTCTTCTGCCCCACCTCTTCGAGGGCCGCGGCCACGAACGCGGCGGGGATCGCGAAGACCGCCACATCCACCTCACCGGGAACGTCCGTGACACTCTTGTACGCCTTGCGGCCCAGAATGTCATCGGCCTTGGGGTTCACCGGGTGGATGTCCCCGGCGAAGCCGCCGTCGACGAGGTTGCGCATGACCGAATTGCCGATCTTGCCCTGCTCGTTGGAGGCGCCGATCACGGCGACCGACGACGGCTGCATCAGCCGCCGCATGGAGGTGAGGATCTCCTCACGCGTGTACGTCCGGCGCGGGGGCGGCTGCTTCCCGGCGAGGATCACCCGGATGTCGGCGGCGACCGCGGCCTCCGGTGTGGCGATCACCGGGTTGAGGTCCACTTCGGCGATCTCCGGGAAGTCCGCGACCAGTTGGGAGACCCGGCGGATCTGCTCGGCGATCGCCCACCGGTCCACGCCCGCCCGCCCGCGCACCCCGCGCAGGATCTCCGCCGAGCGGATCGAGTCCAGCATGGACAGCGCCTCGTCGGCGTCCACCGGCGCGAGCCGGAACGTCACGTCCTTGAGCACCTCGACCAGCACACCGCCGAGCCCGAAGGCCACCACCTTGCCGAACGTCGGATCGGTGACCGCGCCGACGATGACCTCCTGCCCCTGGGGCAGCAGCTCCTGGATCTGCACGCCCTCGATACGGGCCGCGGCGTCGTAGGCGCGCGCGTTCGCCACGATCCGGAGGAAGGCGGCCCGTACGTCCGCCGCGCCCTCGACGCCGACGATCACCCCGCCGGCGTCGGTCTTGTGCAGGATGTCGGGCGAGACGATCTTCAGCACGACGGGCCCGCCGAAACGCGCCGCGTGCGCGACCGCCTCGTCCACGTCCGTCGCCAGTTCCTCGCCCGGTACGGCGATGCCGTACGCGTCGGCGATGACCTTGCCCTCCGGGGCGGTCAGCGCGCTGCGACCCTCGGCGCGCACCGCGTCGAGCAGTGCCCGCACCCTCAGCACCCGGTCCTCGGCCATCACGTCAGATCACTCCGTTCGACTTGAGCAGGCGCAACTCCTCGTCACCGAGGCCCAGTTCGCCTACGTACACCTCGGCGTTGTGCTCGCCGAGCAGGGGTGAGGCGGATACCTCGACGGGGGAGTCGGAGAGCTTGAGCGGGCTGCCCACCGTGACGAACTCGCCGCGCTCGGGGTGCGGGACGGTGACGACCATCTCGTTGGCGATCAGCGAGTCGTCCTCGATGATCTCCTTCGTCGACAGGATCGGCCCGCACGGGATGTTGTGGGCGTTCAGCTGCTCCAGCACCTCCCATTTGGGGAGCGTCGAGGACCACTCCTCGATCAGCTGGAACATCTTGCCCAGCTTGGGCAGCCGCGCCCCGGGCGTCGCCCACTCGGGGTCGTCGGCCAGTTCGGGCCGGCCGATCAGCTCGCTGATCGGCTTCCAGCCGACCGGCTGCACGATCACGTACACATAGTCGTTCGGGCCGCCCGGCGCGCACTGGACGGCCCAGCCGGGCTGGCCGCCCCCGGACGCGTTGCCGGAGCGGGGCACCTCGTCCCCGAAGTCCTCGTTGGGGTACTCGGCGAGCGGGCCGTGCGCAAGGCGCTGCTGGTCGCGCAGCTTCACCCGGCACAGGTTGAGCACCGCGTGCTGCATGGCGACGTTGACCCGCTGCCCGCGCCCGGTCCGCTCGCGCTGGAACAGCGCCGCGAGGATCCCCGCCACGGTGTGCACACCCGTGCCCGAGTCCCCGATCTGGGCGCCGGTGGCGAGCGGCGGCCCGTCGTCGAAGCCGGTGGTCGACATCGAGCCGCCCATGGCCTGCGCGACGACCTCGTACGCCTTGAAGTCGGTGTACGGACCGTCGCCGAACCCCTTGATGGAGGCGTAGACGATGCGCGGGTTGATCTCCTTGATGCGGTCCCAGGTGAACCCCATCCGGTCGACCGCGCCAGGACCGAAGTTCTCGACCATGACGTCGGAGCGCCGGATCAGCTCGGTGAGGAGTTCCTTGCCGCGCTCGGTCTTGGTGTTCAGGGTGATGCTGCGCTTGTTGCAGTTGAGCATCGTGAAGTAGAGGGAGTCGACGTCGGGCAGGTCGCGCAGTTGCTTGCGCGTGATGTCACCGGTCGGCGCCTCCAGCTTGACGACGTCGGCGCCGAGCCAGGCGAGCAGCTGGGTCGCCGAGGGCCCGGACTGCACGTGCGTCATGTCCAGGACGCGGATGCCGTCGAGTGCCTTGCTGGTCACCGGACTTCACCTCACTTGTACATGGTCTGGTTCATGGTTCCGGGGGCGTACGCGTCGGGGTCGACCCAGACGTTGATCAGCGAGGGCCGCCCTGACTCACGGGCGCGCCGCAGCGCGGGCCCGATGTCGGCCGGGTCGCGGACCTCCTCGCCGTAACCACCCAGCATCTGCGCGAACTTGTCGTACGCGACATCGCCGAGGGTGTTGCCGACCCGCTCGCGTGCCACGCCGTACTTCTGGGCCTGGCCGTAACGGATCTGGTTCATCGAGGAGTTGTTGCCGACGATGCCGACGAACGGCAGGTCGTAGCGGACCAGGGTCTCGAAGTCCCAGCCGGTCAGCGAGAACGCGCCGTCGCCGAAGAGGGCGACGACCTCCTTGTCCGGGCGGGCCTGCTTGGCGGCCAGCACGAAGGGGACGCCGACGCCGAGCGTGCCCAGCGGGCCCGGGTCCATCCAGTGGCCGGGCGACTTGGGCTGGACGACCTGCCCGGAGAAGGTGACGATGTCGCCGCCGTCGCCGACGTAGATCGAGTCCTCGGTGAGGAAGTCGTTGATCTCGCTGACCAGCCGGTACGGATGGATCGGCGAGGCGTTCGACCTGAGGCTCGGCAGCCGCTTGTCCAACGCGGTCTGCTCGGCCGCGCGCAGCTCGTCGAGCCACTCCTTGCGCCGCGACGCACCGCCGTTGACCCGCCCGCCGGCCGCCTCGGTGACGGACTTCAGCACAAGGCCGGCGTCGCCGACGATGCCGAGGTCGATGTCCCGGTTCTTGCCGACGGTGCGGTAGTCGAGGTCGATCTGCACGACGGTCGCCTCCGGCGACAGCCGCTTGCCGTAGCCCATGCGGAAGTCGAAGGGCGTGCCCACGATGACGATGACGTCGGCGTGCGAGAAGGCGTACCGGCGCGACAGCTGGAAGTGGTGCGGGTCGCCGGGCGGCAGGGTGCCGCGGCCGGCGCCGTTCATGTACGCCGGGATGTTGAGGGTGCGCACCAGCTCGATGGCGGCCGTGGTGCCCCGGGTCGTCCACACCTGGCTGCCGAGCAGGATGGCGGGCTTCTCGGCGTGCACCAGCAGGTCGGCGAGTTTCTCGATCGCCTCGGGGTCGCCGGCCGAACGCGGCGAGGCACGGTAGTGGCCCGGCGTCGGCACGCGGGCTGCGCCGGCCGGGACCTTGGCGTCGAGGACATCGCGCGGTATCTCCAGGAAGGAGGGGCCGGGGGCGCCGTGGTAGCACTCGCGGAACGCCATCGAGACCATGTCCGCCGCGCGCGCCGTGTCCGGCACGGTCGCCGCGAACTTGGTGATGGGCGTCATCATGTCGACGTGCGGCAGGTCTTGCAGGGACCCCATCTTGTGCTGGGTGAGGGCCCCCTGACCGCCGATCAGCAGCATCGGGGACTCCGCGCGGAAGGCGTTGGCGACACCGGTGACCGCGTCGGTCGTCCCCGGTCCTGCGGTGACGACCGCGCAGCCCGGCTTGCCGGTGATGCGCGCGTAGCCGTCGGCGGCATGGGCGGCGACCTGCTCGTGGCGTACGTCGACGACCTCGATGCCCTCGTCGACGCAGCCGTCGTAGATGTCGATGATGTGGCCGCCGCACAGGGTGTAGATGCGGTCGACCCCCTCGGCCTTCAGCGCCTTGGCAACGAGATGACCACCGGAAATCACGTCCTGGGTGTCGTCGGGCATGGCGAAGTCCTGTCCCTTCGTAGGGGTTGGAACGCTCTGGGGTACATTGCATACAGTCGACGAATACTGTATGAAGTTGTTATCCCGCATCCGATGGGTGGTGTCCAGGGGGCGTGCGGCACTTTCAGACAGGAGCCGGTGATGGACCTGTACGAACACCAGGCAAGGGAACTCTTCGAGGAACATGGCATCGTGGTGCCGAGGGCCGAGATCACCGACTCGCCCAAGGGGGCCCGCGAGATCGCCCGCAGGCTCGGCGGCAGGGTCGTGGTGAAGGCGCAGGTGAAGACCGGCGGCCGGGGCAAGGCGGGCGGCGTCAAGCTCGCCGCCGACCCGGCCGCCGCCGAACTGACCGCACGTCAAATCCTCGGCATGCGCATCAAGGGCCACCCCGTCGGCACCGTGATGCTGGCCCAACCCGTAGACATCGAGGCCGAGTTCTACGTCTCCTACGTGCTCGACCGCGCGGCCGGCGGCTTCCTCGCCATCGCCTCGGCCGAGGGCGGCATGGAGATCGAGGAGGTGGCCGCGAGCCGGCCCGAGGCCGTCGCCCGTATCCCCGTCGACCCGGCCGAGGGCGTCACCTCGGCGAAGGCCGCCGGGATCGCCGCGGCGGCCGGGCTGCCGCCGCGGACCGTGGACGTCCTCGTCCGGCTGTGGGAGGTGCTGGTCCGCGAGGACGCCCTGCTCGTCGAGGTCAATCCGCTCGTACGTACCCGGCAAGGCCAGATCCTCGCCCTCGACGGCAAGGTCACCCTTGACGACAACGCCCGTTTCCGGCAAGCCCGTTGGGGCGCGAAGGAGGCCGATCACCACGACCCGCTGGAGGCCGTGGCCGCCGCCCGCGGCCTCACCTACGTCAAGCTCGACGGCGAGGTCGGCATCATCGGCAACGGCGCCGGACTCGTCATGTCCACCCTCGACGTGGTCGCGGGCTGCGGCGCCCGCCCCGCGAACTTCCTCGACATCGGCGGCGGGGCCTCCGCGCAGGTCATGGCGGACGGCCTGTCGGTCATCCTGTCCGACACGGCCGTCAGGTCCGTCCTCGTCAACGTCTTCGGCGGGATCACCGCCTGCGACGCGGTCGCCGACGGCATCGTCCAGGCCCTCGACACCGTCCGGCTGACCAGACCGCTGGTCGTCCGCCTCGACGGCAACAACGCCGCCCGCGGCCGGGCGATCCTCGACGAGCGCGCACACCCGCTGGTCCAGCAGGCCACCACCATGGACGGCGCCGCCGCCCATGCCGCCCGGCTCGCCGCCGCTGCCTGAGGAGACAGGGACGCCATGGCCATCTACCTCACCAAGGAGAGCAAGGTCCTCGTCCAGGGCATGACCGGCGGCGAGGGCATGAAGCACACCCGCCGCATGCTCGCGGCGGGCACCGACGTCGTCGGCGGCGTCAACCCGCGCAAGGCGGGACGGAGCGTCGACTTCGCCGACCGGGCCGTCCCCGTCTTCGGCACGGTCCGCGAGGGCATCGAGGCGACCGGCGCCGACGTCACCGTCGTCTTCGTACCGCCCGCCTTCGCCCGGACCGCCGTGCTGGAGGCCGCCGACGCCGGCATCGGACTCGCCGTCGTCATCACCGAGGGCATCCCCGTCCACGACTCCGTCGCCTTCACCACCCACGCCCGCGCGAAGGGCACCCGGATCATCGGCCCCAACTGTCCGGGCCTGATCACCCCCGGCCAGTCCAACGCCGGGATCATCCCCGCCGACATCACCAAACCCGGCCGCATCGGACTGGTCTCCAAGTCCGGCACCCTCACCTACCAGCTCATGTACGAGCTGCGCGACATCGGCTTCTCCACCTGCGTCGGCATCGGCGGCGACCCCGTCGTCGGCACCAGCCACATCGACTGCCTCGCCGCCTTCCAGGTCGACCCCGACACCGAGCTGATCGTCCTCATCGGCGAGATCGGCGGCGACGCGGAGGAACGCGCCGCCGCGTACATCCGCGCACACGTCACCAAACCCGTCGTCGGCTACGTCGCCGGGTTCACCGCCCCCGAGGGCCGCACCATGGGCCACGCGGGCGCGATCGTCTCCGGCTCCTCGGGCACCGCCCGCGCCAAGCGGGAGGCCCTTGAGGCGGCCGGCGTCCGGGTCGGCGGCACGCCCACCGAGACGGCCCGGCTGGTACTGGAGACACTGGACGTACGCGGCGACGCCGCGCGCGGCTGAGCCGGGCAAAGCGTCCCGCCCCGACCGATGTACCCGCCCTGACTGACGTGCCTGCCCCGACCGATGTACCCGGCGTGACCGACGTGCCTGCCCCGACCGATGTACCCGGCGTGACCGACGTGCCTGCCCCCGACCGATGTACCCGGCGTGACCGACGTGCCTGCCCCGACCGATGTACCCGGCGTGACCGACGTGCCTGCCCCGACCGATGTACCCGGCGTGACCGACGTGCCTGCCCCGACCGACGTACCCGCCCTGACCGATGTGCCTGCCCCGACCGACGTGCCCGGCGTGACCGATGTGCCTGGCGCGACCGATGTACCCGGCGTGACCGATGTGCCTGGCGCGACCGATGTACCCGGCGTGACCGATGTGCCTGGCGCGACCGATGTACCCGGCGCGACCGATGTACCCGGCGTGACCGATGTGCCTGGCGCGACCGATGTACCCGGCGTGACCGATGTGCCTGGCGCGACCGATGTACCCGGCGTGACCGACGTGCCTGCCCCCGACCGATGTACCCGGCGTGACCGACGTGCCTGCCCCCGACCGAAGTACCCGGCGCGACCGACGTACCCGCCCTGACCGATGTGCCTGCCCCGACCGACGTGCCCGGCGCGACCCCGCGCCCAGCGCGCGCACCCGCGCCCCGTGTCGCCTGCGTCCGCGCCGCGGGCCGGGGGCGGGGGCGGCCGTCCCGCCCCACCCCGCCCGATCGTGCACCGAGAGCGGAGCCGACCCCATGGCCACCAACCCCACCACGAACCGCCCCACCCTCACCCTCAAATCCGGCACGTCCTGGAACGACGCCTGGCGGCGCTGCCTCGCCATCGCCCCCGAGGCCTTCCGGGACGACGGCGTCCGCAACCTCTGGGGCGCCGCCTGGCAGCCGGACGGCCACGCACTGCCCGCCACCACCCCGGTCGACGGCAGCCCCATCGCGGGGGCCCCACGCCTGGACCGGACCACCGCCCGGCAGGCCGTACGCGCCTCGCTCGACCAGCACCGCGCCTGGCGGCACGTCCCCCTCGACGAGCGCCGGGCCCGGGTCGCCGCCGCCCTGGACGCGCTCACCGAGCACCGCGAACTGCTCGCCCTGCTGCTCGTCTGGGAGATCGGCAAGCCCTGGCGGCTCGCCCAGGCCGACGTCGACCGGGCCATCGACGGCGTGCGCTGGTACGTCGACGGCATCGAACCGATGCTCGCCGGCCGGGCCCCGCTGGACGGACCCGTGTCCAACATCGCCAGCTGGAACTACCCGATGAGCGTCCTCGTGCACGCCATGCTGGTCCAGGCGCTCGCCGGCAACGCGGTCATCGCCAAGACCCCGACCGACGGCGGCGTCGCCTGCCTCACCCTGGCCGCCGCGCTCGCCGCCCGCGAGGGCATCCCCGTCACCCTGGTCAGCGGCAGCGGCGGCGAACTGTCCGAGGCCCTGGTGCGGGCCCCCGAGATCGGCTGCGTCTCCTTCGTCGGCGGCCGCGACACCGGCGCCGCCGTCGCCACGGCCGTCGCCGACCTCGGAAAACGGCACGTACTGGAACAGGAGGGCCTGAACACCTGGGGCATCTGGAACTACTCCGACTGGGACGCGCTCACCGCCGTCGTGCCCAAACTCTTCGACTACGGCAAGCAGCGCTGCACCGCCTACCCCCGCTTCGTCGTCCAGCGCGCCCTGTTCGACGAGTTCCTGGCCGCGTACCTCCCCGCGGTCCGCACCGTCAGGGTCGGCCACCCGCTGGCGGTCGAGCACCCCGACGACGCCTGCCCCGAGCTGGACTTCGGCCCGCTGATCAACGCGGCCAAGGCCAAGGAACTGCAGGACCAGGTCACCGAGGCCATCGACCGCGGCGCCGTACCCCTGCACCGCGGCAGGGCAGGTGACGCCCGCTTCCTGCCCGGCCAGGACACCTCCGCCTACGTCCAGCCGGTCACGCTCCTCGGGCCGCCGCCCTCGTCCCCGCTGCACCACGCGGAGCCCTTCGGACCGGTCGACACCATCGTCCTGGTCGACACGGAGGCGGAGCTGCTGGCGGCCATGAACGCGTCGAACGGCGCGCTGGTGGCCACGCTGGCCACCGACGACCGGGCCACCTACGACCGGCTGGTCCCGCAGATCCGCGCGTTCAAGACCGGCTACGGCAAGCCGCGCTCCCGCGGCGACCGCGACGAGTTGTTCGGCGGCTTCGGCGCGTCCTGGCGGGGCGCCTTCGTCGGCGGGGAACTACTGGTCCGCGCGGTCACCCGGGGCCCGGCGGGCGAGCGCCTGCCCGGAAACTTCCCGGACTACCAGCTCATGCCATAGCCCCTCCAACCTCCCGCCCCCGAACCGTGCGACTCCGTGTCCGGGCACCACGCGAACCCTGATGTGCCCGTCCGGACACGGTCTGTGACGAGGCCGGGCGGCGCGCCGCCGACCGCGCCGCGCGCCCCGCTCAGGTCACGGAAACGCAGGTGAATGCCACTGCGAAACCTTGGTATTGTTGTGCCTGTCGCCACGGGGCACACCCCCGGCAAGGCGGCAGACACCAAGTCCGGGTGGCGGAATGGCAGACGCGCTAGCTTGAGGTGCTAGTGCCCTTTATCGGGCGTGGGGGTTCAAGTCCCCCCTCGGACACCAAGAAACCCCAGTTCAGCTGGGGTTCTTCTGTTTCTCCGACGTCCAGACCAGCGGTCCGCCGCCGTTCAGAGCCTGTGTGATCGGGACATCCATGATCAGGCTGACGGGCATCTGCAAGCCCGTGAAGTGATGCTCGACGGAACCAGCCGCCTGCCGGGCGAGCGCAGGCAACTAAGGCACGCTGAACGCTCCGAAGGTCAGGCCCGACCAGGTGGCGACGCCGTACCCGCCGATCCTGCCCGCATGGGCGAACTCCTCCAGCGCTGTGAAGGCTTGCCGCACAGCCGCCTCTTGTCGGGTGAGCACTCCCTCAGCCAGGGCGGTGCGGCCTTGCTCCTCCGTGAAGAACCCCGACTTCGTGGCTACCCGCACGGTCGGGTACTCCCCGAGAACCGGGCCCGGTTCCTCATGCGCCTGTCCATGGGCGTAGCCCCGTGGCGCCGTCCGGGCAGGGAATGCTGGCGTCGTTGAGGGCGCGGGTGATGCGGGCGATGCTGTGCCTGGCCCGGCGCTCGGCGAAGATACAGGACACGATCGGCCCGCACTCCGGGTCGGTGCCCAGGCGCTGCAGGCGGACACCGCGGCGGGCGAGCGCCGGTTGGGGTGTGGGCCGGCATCGGATCCGGGCGCGGGCGATCTCCCGCCTGGACAGGATGCCGAGCCAGGATCGTCAACTCCTCCTGCCCGCCGACCTGCGGGTCCACGGTGCCGCCCAGGTCGGGCCCCCGCACCTCGGCGCCGCAGTACTCGAACAGCGGAGCCGATGATCACCGCTGTCGGCAGCGCGGCGGCGTCGGGGTGACGCGCCCAGGGGACGGTGCGGCTGCGCCTGGTGTCGAAGAACTCGGCGAAGACTCGCCCGTGTCCGGGTCCTGATGATCCTCGGTGGACATCCGGCCGTAGGAAGCAAACCGCAGACCACGGGCAGGCGGCATGCCGGCGGGGGAGGGGCAGGGAGTCCAGTTGCAGGCCCAAGCCGTCAAAAGGACTTGGCCCGGAGGGGGCTGTCCGGCCGGTCGGTGCGGTGCTGTCATGATCGGCGCCTCCCCTTACTCGCCGTGCGTTGCCTCACCGCGGATATGCCCGGACAGCGCGGGCCGGCAGCACAGACGCGGCGTTGCCGGGCATGGCGCGGGAGTGGTCAAGGGATCGGCCCGTCTTGCTGTGGCGATGGGAGGGTTGTCCCGCCCGTATGCAGGGGCGGGATCAGGCAGTGGCGGGCGTGTGTGGGTCGGTGATGGGGGTGAAGTGGGCGGGTGCGTGGTCGATCGGTAGGTCGGAACGCCAGACGGTGAGGATCTGGGCGCTGCACTCGAACAGGTTTGGGGGCAGGGCGTCCAGAGGCCACCAGCGCCAGTCGCCGATGCTTTCGTCGGGCTGGTCGGCCGGCTCCCCGCGCCAGCGGGTGACGAGTGCGCCGAAGGTGATGCGGACGACGTCGCCGACCCGGTCGAGGAGCATGCCCAGGAGGTGGACGTCGGCGGTGTCGGCGTACAGGCCGGTTTCCTCAGCGAGTTCGCGCACGACTGCCTCCTGCAGGGACTCGCCCGGCTCCACGGTCCCGCCGGGCAGCTCTCGTGTGCCCAGCCGGTGCTGACCCAGGAGCAGGCCCTGGGGCCCGAGCAGCACGGCGCCGACGCCCACTGCGGCGCGGGCGACAGGTGGCTTCGCGGTACGGGGACGAGCAGTGATCCGTTCCGGTCGGTGGACCTGGAACAGCCGGTAGGAGGCATGGTTGTTCTCCTGCGGCGCGTCGAGGACGGTGATGCCGTGCACTCGGAGCCCGTACTGCACGAGCAGGTCCTCCCACAACTCGGGAGTGAGCACCCACATGTGCACGGTGAGATCGTTGCCGCCGGCCGGGCGCAGGGTCTCCGGGCGTGGGGTGACGGTCGAGGTGGGGCCGTCGCCGTCGGAGTTGGTGTGCAGCACGGTGAAGTACAGCCGGCCCCCAGGCTTGAGAGCGGTCGCCAGGACGGGCAGGAGCCGGTGTGCGTCGAGGAAGTGGAAGGCGCTGAGGGAGAAGATCACGTCATACGGCGCGGCCGTGTTCAGGTGCTCGACGGCGTCGGCGTGGACCAGCCGCAGTCCCGGCACATCGAGGTAGCGGGCGCGGGCCCGCTCGATCTGGCTGAGGGAAGCATCGACGGCGTCCAGGTGTGCGCCGTAGGAGCGAGCCAGGTGTGCGGCGTGCCGGGCGGGGCCGCAGCCGAGGTCCAGGACGCGCAGACCCCTGAGGTCCCCCAGGATGGAGTCTCCCGGCCCCTTCGCTGCGGGGCCCCAGGTGATCTGGTCCACTTCGGTCAGGGGCGTACCGCGCCGCAGATGGTGATTTCCGTAGGCGTCCCAGGCGAGGCGTGTCTGCCGTTCGATGTCCAACACGTTGGCTCCTACATGTCGGTTTCAGGGGCGGAGTGCGTAGCGGCGCAGCACGTCGAGATCGGCGATGCGTACGACGGACCAGCCCCGTCCACCGGTAGACCGGGCGGCAGGTGACGATGGCGTACGCGGGGTCCGGCAGGGCGCTGAGGTCCGCGGTGGTGAAGTCCGTCAGCCGCCAGGTCGGCCCTTCGCTGCGCTGGTGGCTCCGGGTGTTCTTGGCCGCTGCGGCGATGGCGCTGGGCGCGAAGTCGATTCCGGTGGTGCGGTAACCGAGCTTGTGGAGGTGGTGGGCGAGGGGCGCCGTCGCGGGTGCCGATGTCGAGGGCCGGGCGTCCTCGGCCGGGCCCCACGAAGCCGGCAAGGAGTGCGGCCTCGCTGCTGGTGACTTCCCCGTACCGGCGTCCGCCGGCCCAAAGCGGCTCCCAGTAGTCGGTGGTGACAGGGGTGGTCATTCGGCTCCTTCGCGTGCGGGCGGGACAGCCGAGGCCGTGGTTCCGGTGGGTATGTGGCGGAGGTTTCGGAAGGGGGACAACAGCGATGGCCTGCATCGTGGCCCGGCACTACGCCGGACCAGCCGGGCGGTGTGTGTGGAAGGTGAGCCCGGTGATCCGGCCGGATTGGACGACGGGACCGTGTTGTACGTCTCCGCTGATGGTGTTGTGCACGGTGCCTGGTTGTGTGTCCGGATTGTCCGCGACGTCCTGCAAGGACGTGAGCAGGCCGCGGAGGTCGTCGCTGGTTGCGGAGCCTGTGTGGAGGAGATGGCGCAGGTAGGCGTGCCACTGGTTGGTGATGTCTCGGGTCGTTTGTGTCTCACCTCTGGCTTCGGCGGCGAGCAGCCGGGTTCGGGCGGTGTCCAAGTCGGTGATCGCGGCTTCATCTGAACCGATGCGTGAGAAGTACCGCCCGACGAGTTCGCGGGCGTGCGTCCAGGAGTCGGTGACCATGAGCGAGACCAGGGTGGTCGCTCCGGATGCGGCCAGGGCGGCCAGCTCACTGTCCATCGTTTTCCTCTCAGGGGCGAGGTTCAGGGTGTCTCGTCGGTCGTGGCGTGTGTGGAAGCCGGCGGCTCACCGGCGTCCGGCGTGAAACTCGCCGGCGGGTGGAATCTGCGCAGTAGTTCCTCGGCGGTCTCGTGCTGGTCCTGGGTCTTGATGACGTCGGCGATCTGCTTGGCCAGCATCGCTCGTCGGACGTCTCCGTCTGTGAAGCCCATGCTGTTGAGGAAGGCTTCGAAGCGGTCTGCGGTCGTCGGCTCTTGTCCGAAGGGAGGAGCCGGCTCCTGCAGCGGGTCGGGACCGGGTCCTTCGTCGTGCGGCCGGGCTATGAGATGAAGAAGCCGTTCGGGCACGTCCGTGTCGTTGGCGGCAGACGTGAGCTGCGCGAGCAGACCGAGGTCGGCCACGGTCTTCTCCACATGGTCGTCGTTCTTGGCGAGCCACCAGACGACGGCGCTGCCGGTGTCTTTCAGTACGTCTTCGCTCAGGTATTGACGCTTGCTCTGCTCGTACTTCCGCTGGTGTTCCCAGACCGCCTTGTCCTTGCGTACTTCGGCGAGCCGGTCCAGCCGTTCCTGGTCGTGTTCGCGCAGGGCGAGTGTGATGTCCTCCGCCATGATGTGCAGGGTCCCGGTCGGGTCCGGGCGCATCCTGCTGAGCGCACCGCTCAGTTCGTGCTGGACCAGGGAGGGCCGACCTGGTTCCCGCTGCTCGGTGATCGAGCGGGCTCGGTCCAGGACTGCTTCCACTGCGAGGCCCGCCGGATTCAGGACGGGGTCACTGCCGGTGGCTTCGAGGGGGTACCACCGCACAGTTGCCGAGAACAAGAAGTCGTAGTCGGCCCACTGGCTAGGTACTGCAACGTTCCTGACATGGTGTTCCCTGCGCTCGACAGGAGGATCTGTGCGCTGTTCCTGCACGTCGACCGGAAGGGGTCCACGCCGTACAGCGGCGATCTTGAACGCGGCTGCGGGGACTCCGATGAGAAGTACGGCCAGTGCGGGCCACGCAAACGTGGGCCAATGCTGCGTCAGGCCGAGAATGGTCAACAGCAGGCCGCACAGGATGGCGAGGAAGACGGTCGTCGTCTTGCAGCCGGTCGTCATGGTGTGGTCCCCCGGGGTGATTCCATTGGCGATGGCGTGTCGTGCAGGGCGAGGCCCTGGGCCGCGGAGATCTTGTGGAGCAGCTGCTCGGTGATCGCGGCGGCTCGCGCGGCTCCGCCGGGGGCGGTGCGCTCGGCGCTGCGGGCGCTCGCGTACAGCGCGGCGAAGGCTGTGCCACGCTTGTCACCACACCGGTCGGCCGCGCTGACGGCGAGGTCCAGCAGCAGTTCACCGCGGTGTCCGGCATCGGTCGCCGTGTGCATCCAGCGTTCCGCGTACGGTTGCCACTCGCCATGGGACAGCGTGTCCAGCACCGCTCCCCAGCACGTGATCACGGAGTTCTGCACCCCGCTTTCCTCCACCAGGGCGCGCGAGTTGTCATGGGACGCGATCAGTGCCACCGGGTCACAGGTGGGCAGGACGATGCGGAGCTCGGCGGGGGAGAGGGCAGAGCGTGCCAGGCGGTCGAGCAACCGTCGGCGTAGTCGGCCGCTTGTTGCCACCAGGTCGCACAGTTCCTGCAGGGCGCGGGTGGTGCCGCGCTCGCGGCGAGCCAGGTAGTACAACCGGAGCAGGGCCTGATCGGGGTGGCTGGACGCGATGACATCAGCGCAGACCCGGACAAGGACCTGAGCGAACTCTCCCTTGAGCTGCTAGTTGGCGCACCACTGGTAGATCCGCTTGCGGAAGCTCCTGCCGTGTGCGGGGTCGTTGAGCCCGCAGGTGAGTGCATGGACCGCGGCCTCCAGGCGGGCCCCGCTCGCGGTCGTGGCGCTCCAGTCCTCGGCCAGGGACGCCAGACCTTCCCCGCGTCCGGTCCGCAGATACTGCGCGGTCAGCCGCGCCACCAGTTCGTCACGGACCTCCCGGGTGACGTGCGGGTCGGTCAGGTCCACGCTGTGCGCGGCCCAGGTGCCGAGATGCTGCCGCAGTTCGGGCATGTGATCCCAGAAGTGGGCGCGGATTGCGGCGTCGTAGTCGAGCTCCATGAAGCGTACGTGACCGTCCGGTCCGGTGCCGGCGGAGATCTCCTCCAGTTGCTCGGCGAGGTCCTTGCGCTGGAGTAACGGGAGTTCGTCCGGTGGATGCCTGAGGGTGCCGAGTAACAGCCGGGACGCCTGGTCGACGACGTCGGCGTGGGCGCCGTGCAGCATGGCGACGGTGATCAGCAGGGCCCGCTGCGGGCCTTCGCGTAATCGGGTGACGAGTGTGGCGATCTCCTTGCGCCGGTCCTCCCGCGCTCTGCGAGCCGTTGCGCACCACTGCGTGAATCCGTGCTCGGCGGGAGCTGTCTCGCGGGCGCGGCACACCAGGTCGGCGAAGGCCGCGATCTCCCGCATCGGCCAGTGGTCACCCGGAAGGCCGGTGACAGTCGGGTCAGCCGGAAGATACTGCTCGTGGGGCACACCATGCACCCGGAGGTGGCGCCGGAAGACCTCAAGCGCGGGTGGGCGCTCGATTTCGACCCGGTATTGCTGCAGGTCCGAGTCGAGGGTGCTTCCGCGCGGCATGACCACCACGAGATGGGCGTGCTCTTCGTGCACGGCCTTGCGGAGAGTGGAGAGGTCCACGCGGGCCGCGGCCCAGCGGTCGGCGTCGGCAGCCGACAGGTCCAGCAGCAGCCGGTCACCGGCACCCACGAGGTCCGGGTCCCTCAGGGTCAGCTCGTCCTCCTCGTCGGGCAGAAGTTCGTGGAAGACGCCGGTGTCCTGGTGGTGTTCGCGGAGAAGTACCCGAGCCGCTGAGGTACGACCGCTTCCCGGGGCGCCGTCCAGGATGACGGTGCCGGTGCCGGTCAGCTTGCGGCGGGCTTCTCCCATGCCGATCGGGTCGACCAGGACCCTGCGCAGCCACACGAGCTGGTCGTCAGCGACACGCCGGAAGGCGGCTCTGTCCGTCTCCTGCAGCTGAGGGCCGACGGTGAAGTAGATGTCGCCGCTGCCGGTGTGCATGGGTCCGCGGGGATTGTCGATCCGTGTGCTGTGGCGCTCGCTCACTCGTTGTCGCCCTCGCGTCGGCCGGACTCACCGAAGCGGTGCCGGATGTCTCCGTGATGGTCGCCCTCGAAGTACGTCGACCCATCGCCGGAGAAGTGCCGATCGCCCGACACATGGCGCGAATTCTGGTAGATGTTGCCCTGTCCGGTGTGCACGGGCCCGTTGGAGCCCTTGATGACGGTCCCCCCGACGTCTCCGGTGAAGTCCCGGCTCTGTACGGCCGTTCCGTTCACGTCTCCGGTCGAGTTCGTCACCGAGTCGGAAGCGGGCGGCGGGACGGCATCCCGGTCCGCGTCGTGGAGGCCGGCCATCTCGGCCACCAGGTCGCCGAGGCGCTTCAAACCGGTCTCGGTGTCATGCCCGTCCAACCGTATGGACTGGAGGTCTGCGAGTCGCGCGAGATCATCCGGCAGGTCAGCCTTGTTCAGCCGGTCCGTCTTCCGGCCGTCCAGTACGGGGACGACCGGGATCCCGCAGGTGAAGGCCTCAACGATTTCCTTGCGGACCCAGTCCTCCGGGTCTCGCAGCCGGGCCTGGAATTTCGTCCAGTCAGGCCCGATGACGGCCAGGAGCACGGAACTGCGCCGCAGTCCCGTCAACAGGGCGTCGGGGTAGGCGCTGCCCGGGGCGATGGACTTCGAGGCACGGAAGGCGCGGTCCCGGCCGAAGCGGCGCGACAGTTCATGGTCGATGAGTGCGGCCGTCTTGTCGCCGTCCCCAGTCCGGTAGTTGATGAACACATCGGTCATGGCCGTTCCTCTCTTCAGGAAGCAGGGAAGTGCGATAAGGTGCCGAGCCGCGCGGCCAGTTGGCGTACCGAGGCGTGATCGGAGTAGCGGCCCAGGACGCGGGCGAGGCGCCGGAGATCGATCGTGACGGTTGCGGACCGGACCGCTGCCACTGCGTCGAGCAGCGGTGCCGTCGATGCACAGGCCTGCTCGATTTCACCGGCCGACGCGTAGGCAAGCGCTCGGCGTATGCCGTACCGCACCTGCGTGCGCACCGCCTCGGTTGAGACCTGTGCGAGCTGCCGGGTCAGCTCCTCTGCTGCCTCCCGCGGCCGGCCGAGGTCGAACAGGCACCACCCGGTGACCATGCCGACCGAGTCGGGCAGATGCATGCTGCCGATCACCGGTGCGTCGGTATCGTCCTCCTGGCGTGCCAGCAGCGCCCGTGCCCTGTCCAGGGCGCGCAGGCATGCGTCGCTGTCACCGGCGAGCGCATGCCCCTGCGCCTCACGCTGCGCGGCCAGCCCGCGGACGCGTGGCGGGAGCGTGCTGCTCTGTGCGCGCCGCGCGAGGGCGACCGTCTGTGCTGAGTCCTCCTGGTACAGCGTGACCAGTGCCCGGCGGACCAGCGCATACCCGGCCAGCGCTCGGTCACCGCCGCCGGCCGCGAGATCCACCGCGCGCTGCGTCCACCACAGTGCCGCCTGTTCGTCTCCGGTCTCCTGCACCAGCCATCCGACGTACTCGGCGTACCGCGAGCCGAGTTCCAGCAGTTGTCCGCGGGTGCGGGAGTCCGCATGGACGGACAGTTCTCGCAACGTGTGCGTCTGCGCGATCAGGCCCGGCAACAGGAAGCCGGGTTCCACGCTCTGGCCGAGCCGACGGTAACGCGTGAACAGCGAGCGCGACGCTTCGAGCATGCCACCCGCGGCGGCTGCGGAGATCGGTCCTCGGTCACCCGTACGCCATGTCATCAGCGACGCGGCGCCGGCACTCACAACCTGCCGCCGGCCCACGGGCTGGAACCGGCTCGGACCATCCGGCGACAGCTGCATCATCCACTCCTCCTCGTCGATCCCGCCGGTCACCGCTGTATCCGGCGCTCCGGAGACGGGCGTGGCAACCAGGGCGATCAGTGCTCCGCCGGCTTGCAGAGCGGCGTCACACAGTCGGGCGAGGTCGCGGCTGGGCGCCTTGACACCTCGTTCCACCTTGCTCAGCTGTGCCTTGCTGTAGTGCGTGGCGGCAGACAGTGCGGTGAGACTGAGTCCGGCGTTCAAACGCCGTTGCCTCAGCTCCTCGCCGAAGTCGGTGGACGGCTGCGGCACGGAAAACCTCCATAACCATCCATCCAGGTGAACGGGGTCGCCGCAGGAAAGAGTGCGGCAACCCCGACCGGATGGACAAGGCGAACGATGCTGTTTCCCGTTTCCTTTCCCATCGATGAGACGCCGCACGAGTTCGATCCCTCGGCGCCGGCACGCCGATCATGCGGATCGAAAGGGACGACGCGGCCCAGCCGGACCTTGGCGTATGGCGACAGCAGTCTCAGATGAGCTTGGAGCCGTCCTGCGGTTGCCGGGCAACGGCTGGCCGACGGCGACCGGAACGTCGGCGGGCTGGTCCGGGACCCGGTCGTTTGCGTTCCGCCGTCCCGGCCCGGATCCGAACCTCGAACAGCTTCTGTCCGTATCAGGCTTGGCGCATGGCGGAGCGGGTCCAGGTCCGGGACAGCGAAGCCGGCGAGGGCCGTCGAGGCGGCGGAGAAGGCGCTCGTCCACGACGAGGTCGAGTTCCGCGGGCGCCGGTTCACCGTCCGGGGCACTGGTGAAGTGTCGGTATTCGAGGCGTGCGGTATTCGCTGCAGCCTCCGGGGTGGCCAGGGGGCATCTGCATCATCGGCTACGTCACTTGGAATAGCCCGAGGCCGGCCAGGAGCGCCGATGTGTGGGTGCCGGACGTCCACAGGTGTGCGTTCCAGCCGGCGGCGTTTGCGGCGTCGACGCTGCGCTGACTGTCGTCGATGTAGACGATCGACCCGGCTGGCAATCCGACCGTCTCGGTGACGTGACGGTAGATCGCCGGGTCGGGCTTGGCGACGCCCAGCTCAGCTGAGAAGAACCAGTCGGTTACCCAGCGCGCCCACTGGCTCTGGCGGGCGGCGTCGGCCATCTCGATCGTCGCGTTGGAGAGGATGCCGATGCGCACGCCGGCGGCGTGCAGTTTGTCGAGGAGTAGTGCCGCGTCGGGACGGATGGTCGTCCACGCCTCGGTATCGACGCGGATCAGGTCCTTGAGCACTGCGGCGGTCACCGGGACTCCCAGGCCTTCGAGTACGTCGCTCCAGTAGGCGCAGGCGTCGAGGCCGAGGTCGTATTCGAGGCGGCGCTTCCAGTACGCCGCCTCGAACGCGCCCAACTCGCGTGAGACCCGCGCCGCCAGAGCCTGGGTCAAACCGGTTGGAGTGATGAGTACTTCGCCCAGGTCGAAGATGACGATGCGGGGCTCCGCACTACCGGCTAGGCGGCGGTAGGTTGCGCTGGCTCCGTGCTCGTGCAGTGAGTCGAGGGCCGCGGTGTATGCGGAGGTGAAGGCCGCATTGGAGGCGAGGTCTGCGAAGAGGGTCTCGTTTTCGAGGAAGGCGAGCGGGTTCTCGCGCCGGCGCAGGGCGGCCGCGTGGCGGTCGTCAGCGAGCCGGTCGACGAGCGTGATGGGGTTGCCGTGCTCGTCGACGGCTTCGGCGTAGCGTGCCCAGCTGGCGACGATGCCCGCGGCGAGCTGGACGCTCCGGCCGGCGGCCAGGTTCTCCCGGATCACGGGAACGAGCCACTTTGGGATGCGGTCGCTGGATTCCGCGGCGAGGCGGGCGAGGGTGTCCCGGGTAGCCGGGGAGGAGAATCGCTTCATGAGCGAGTCCTTGTAATGGCCGAGGTTGATTCCGGGGACCGGTGGGAGGGTCGGGGAACCCTCACGGTCCATGTATGCGCGGACCATGATGCGCAGATCGTTGTCGCGCATTGCCTCGTCCACAAAGCGGTAGCCGGCGAGGTGGCCGAAGTATGCCATGGCCTGGTGTGACACGTTCAGCAGCCGCAGCTTCATCAGTTCGTAAGGCGTGACGTCCTCGACGAGTTGCACGCCTGCCTGTTCGAACGGCGGACGTCCGTTGGTGAAGGTGTCTTCAAGCACCCACTGGAAGAACGGCTCCGCTGCGACCGGCCAGCCGTCGTCGACGAGGAGTTCGTCGCGCACAAAGGCGCGATCGACGTCGGAAGTCGCCGGCGTGATCCGGTCGACCATCGAGTTCGGGAACGCGACGTACTTGCTGATCCACTCCGCAAGGGCAGGGTCCTGCAGTTGGGCGAGCGCGGTCAACGCGCGCCGGGTGATGTGCCCGTTGCCGGGGAGGTTGTCGCACGACATGACAGTGAACGGGTCCTGGCCTGCGTCGCGCCGTCTGCGCAGGCCGGCGGTGATGAGCCCGAACGTGGTGCGGGGCGTGTCCGGGTGAGTGAGATCGTGCTGCACGTCCGGGTGGGCGGCGTTGAACTCGCCGGTCACTTGGTCGTAGTTGTAGCCGCCTTCGGTGACGGTCAGTGAGACGATCCGCGTGGACGCCGCGGCGAGGCGGTCGATCACTGCGGCCGGGGAGTCGGGGGCGAAGAGGTAGTCGGTGATCGACCCGATCACGCGCGCCTCGCTGGAGCCGTTGGGGTTGTGGAGTCGGAGGATGTACAGGCCGTCCTGTGCAGTGAGAACGTCCCGCATCCGTGCGTCACCGGGCAGCACGCCGACGCCGCAGATGGCGAAGTCGCGGGCGAGACCTTGTTGCAGGAGCTGGTCGATCACCATCGCCTGGTGGGCGCGGTGGAAGTTGCCGACGCCGAAGTGCACGATCCCGGCCACAAGGCCGGTGCGGTCGTAGGTTGGGATCGAGAGTGCACCGGGCTCGGCGATCGCACCGAGCGTCCGATTGCACAAGGGGGTCATGCTCCTGTCCTTGGCGGGGAGAAGTCGCCTCCTGAGGCACCCCCGGGGGGTGAGATCCTCGGGGCCGGTCCGGTGGTGCGTCCGACGAGCAACTCGCCGCGCAGTAGGATTCCGCCGGTCTCCACGTGGTTGTCGCGGACCAGCTCGTCGATGAGACGGACGGCTGCCTCGGCCATGTCGTTGAGCGGGGTGCGATACGTCGTCAGGCCGAGTACTTCGTGATCGAACGGCGGGATGCCGTCGTAGCCGGCGATCGAGAGGTCATCGGGGACCGAGAGGCCAAGACGAGCCGCGGCCGCGATCGCGTCGAGTGCGGTCCAGTCGTTGTTGCACAGGATCGCCGTGGTGCCCGCTCGGTGGAGCGCGTCGACGACGTTGGTGAGGTCTTCGTCGGGCTTGATCACCTCAAGGCTGGTGAGCAGGCCGTTGTGCCGGAGTTCGTCCCGCATCCAGGCGATGCGTGCCCATTGGGTGGGGGACTGCCTGGGTGAGAAGGCCAGCAGCGCGATCGCGCGGTGCCCGAGGCCGACGACGTGGTCGATGAGCGCTCGACCCTCTTGAGGGTCAGGGGCGATGTACGGTACCCCCGGGTTGGAGGGCTGACCCATCTGGCCGACGAGGACCAGCGGAACCCGCGACGCGACCTGGCGGATCGTGGCCGGCTCGACGGTCGGCGCCGCCACGACGATTCCGGTGCTCCGCATGTCGGCCATGAGCATCAGCGATCGGTAGTTGGCCTCGTCGGGCTGATCACCGGAGGCCAGCGACATGACCTCGTATCCCTTGACGCCGGCGTTCTCCTCGAATGCGGTGGCCAGGCTCGCGTAAAACGGTGAGCGGGTGTGCCGCAGGAACAGGCCGAGAAGGGCCGAGGAGCGGGTGGTGAGGTTACGCGCGATCTGGTTCGGCACGAAGTCGAGCTGCTCGATCGCGCGCCGGACCTTTTCGACGTTCTCGGGGCTGACCCCTCCCTGGCCCAGCACGACCCGCGAGGCCGTCGATTTCGAGACCCCGGCAAGGGCGGCGACGTCCCGGATGGTACTGGGGCGACGGCCACGCGGTGTGTCCGGGCCAGATGGTGTCGCGGTCACGCTGTTGACCCTTCTGATAAGTCCGAGAGGAATCGGTTCATTGCTTCAAGCCGTTTTCGCGATGTTCGACGCGAACGACGGGAACCGGGTGGTGAACTCGTCGTTGGACGCCAGGAGCCGGCGGGCGTAGGCCGGCGAGTTCGAGGCGGTGGCGTCGACATCGACCTGCACGATACGTCGTACGTCGCCGGGTCCTTCGATCAGCGACGCCGCAACGCGTCGCCCGCTGTCATGCAGTTCGTCAACGAGCGCCGTGGTGAGCTGTGGTACCGGGATGTAGACGGTTGAGACCTCAAGCCGGTCCGCGTGATCGCGCCAGTTGTCGGTGACATCCGGGATGTGCAGGGCAAGCCCGCGGGCGCCTCCCGTCCACTCGTCGCGGAAGTCGGCGAGTGACAAGGGGTCGAAGCTCGTGATGAGGCACCGGTCGCGGTCCCTTGCGGGCCGGTTTCGCAGAAACCGGGCCAAAGGACGGGCCGCCGCCGGGGCCTTGATCTCGACCTGCAGCAGCACGCTGGTGGAGTCGAGACTCTCCGCGAAGGTCGGGATCGTCTGTCCGGCGCCCAGGTCGATGCTGCGTACCTCTTCGAGGGTGAGTCGTTCGATCGGCATGTCGAGGAACGGTGTGTGGGCTGCGGCCGTCCGCCTCACGGTGCGGTCGTGCAGGATCACGAGTTCGCCGTCGATGGTCGTGCGCACGTCCAGCTCGATCTCGTCGACGCCGATGCGTTCCGCGCTGGCGAACGAGATCAGCGTGTTCTCGGGCGAATCGGCCATGTTTCCGCGGTGTCCGCACAGCACGAACATCCGGTCGTCAGTCACGTGTTGTTCCTCCATCGATGAGCAGGGGTTCGAGGGCGTCGGCGAGCGGCGCATCGGCGACGAGAAGAAGCTCAAGGCCGGGCGGGCCGCCTCGCGCACCGCGGACCACGGCGCCGGCCTGGGCGGCGATCAGCGCCGCGGCCGCGTAGTCCCAGACCGGCAGCCGGCGTCCGGCGTGCGCGTCGGTGCGGCCTTCCGCGACGCCGCAGACGTCGAGCGCGGCCGAGCCGACGAGGCGTAGGTCGCGGATCTTCGGTGCGAGGGCGGCGAAGTCCGCGAGGATCCGGGCCCGTAGGTCGCGGTCGTAGGAACTGCCGGTGGAGACCAGCGCCTCGTGCAGCGGCACTCCGACGTTGACGTGCAGTTCCTGGCCGTTGCGGTGAGCGGGGTGGCCTGCGGCCGCGGTGTATTCGCTGCCGAGGGCGGGCGCGTGAACGCAGCCGGCGAGAGCGACGAGCCGGCCATCGGCGCCCCTCGTCGTCGCGGCGATCGACACGGCGTAGCTCGGGGACCCGTACAGGTAGTTCACGGTGCCGTCGATCGGATCGACGATCCAGGTGATCCCGCTTGTCCCCGCCGATTCTCCGCTCTCTTCTCCGAGCATGCCGTCGGCGGGCCGGGCGGCCGCGATCCGCTTGCGGATCAGCGCCTCCACCGCGTTGTCGGCCTGGGTGACGATGTCTAGCTCGTTGGATTTCGTCCTCTGCACCCGGATGCCGCCGCTGCGCATGTCGGCTGCGAGGGCGGCCGCTTCCGCGGCCGTCTCCCGTGCCAGGCCCAGCAGTTCGAGAACGTCGACGTCGGTCATTTGAGTCCGCTCCTTGCGAGGCTTGCCATGAAGTGCCGCTGCAGCAACAGGAAGATCACGATCATCGGCAGGGTCGCCAGCGCGCCGGCGGACATGAGCACGTTCCAGTCGGTGACGGCGGTACCGCGCAGCAGAGCGAGGCCGGGCCCCAGCGTGAGCTTGTCGACGTCACGGTTGACGACGATGGGCCACAGCAGTTCTTTCCACTCGTTCAGCACGGTCAGGATCGCCAGGGCGATGAGCCCGCTGCGGCAGACCGGCACGACGATGGTGAACAGGATCCGCAGATGCGACGCACCGTCGATCCGGGCTGCCTCGATGAGCTCCCGGGGCACGCCGCGGAAGAACTGATAGAGCAGGAACACCCCGAAGACGTCGAACACGTTCGGCAGCGCGAGCGCGACGAGCGTGTTCGTCAGGTGCAGGTCGGCCATGATCGAGAAGCTCGGGATGATGAAGATGTCGCCCGGCACCATGATCAGCGTCAGCACCACCACAAGGATGATCCGCGCGCCCGGCACCTTGATGATCGCGAGCGCGTAGGCCGCCAGCGACGCGATGATGAGGGTCGCCAGTGCCCGCCCCCCGGACACAAGGACCGTGTTCAGGAGCAGACGCAGGAACGGCAGCTTGGCGAAGACCGCGTCCACGCCCTGCAAGGTGGGGGGCGATGGAACCACCGACGGGTTGGCCTGCAGCGTCTGCGTGGTGCTCATGAGGGCGGTGGCGACCATCCACGCGAACGGCGCGAGGATCGCCAGCCCGACCACGACCACCACGGCGTAGGTCCACCGGCGGACACGGTGGAGAACCATCATCCGTCCTCTCCGTAGTGCACGAACCTGCGCTGCAGGCGGAACAAGATGAGCGAGATCACGAGAATCAGCACGAACAGGACAAGTGACACCGCTGCCGCGTATCCGCGCTGCCCGATCCCGATGAACGCGAGCTGGTAGTAGTAATAGAGGACCGTCATCCCGTAGTTCACCGACGTCGACTGCTCCGGAGGGAGCAGCAGATACACGACATCGAAGAGCTTGAGCACGCTGATCGTCGTGGTGAGGATGACGAAGAACAGCGACGGGCCGAGCAGCGGGAGCGTGATGGAGAAGAACCGCCGTACCCGCCCCGCGCCGTCGAGTGTCGCTGCCTCGTAGACCTCCGCGGGGATGTCCTGCATGCCGGCGTAGAGGATGATCGTCGGCACGCTGAACGACAGGTACAGCACGATCACCGTGACCACGACGGTGACGCCGGTGGAGCTGCCGAGCCAGCTGACGGGCGACGCCCCGACGGACCGGATCATCGCGTTGACGAGCCCGTACCGGGTCTGGAAGAGCCAGCCGAACACAAAGATGATGGCCGTCGGCAGGCACACCGCCGGCAGGAAGATGATCGCGCGGAACACCGATGCACCGCGGAAGCGGTACTGCATGAGACTCGCGCACAGCAGCGACACGATGACCACGGCCGGGACCGCGATGACGGCGAACTTGAAGGTGTTCATCAGCGCGACACCGAGCTGGCTGTCGGAGAAGAGCTCCCGGTAGTTGTCCAGTCCGTTGAACTGCGGCGGCCCGAACGCGCCGGCCTTCGTGAAGGACAGCCACACGTTGTAGCCGAAGCCGTAGAACCGGAAGACGAGCAATCCGATCAACAGCGGGGCCAGGAACACCAGGCCCGTGAAGGCGTCCCGCCGGCCGCGGTTGCGCCGCCTGACGCGAGGCGACCGCAGCGACGTGCCTGTTTCGCGCAGCGCCCCAGGTGAGCTCAACTGAGCACCATCGCGCAGTGACTGGGGCGAGCTCACCGCAGCGCCTTGTCGAGGATCTGGTCGATCTTCTTGGCAGCGTCCGACGCGGAGAGGGAGCCGGCGTAGAACGGGCCCATCGCGGTGCTCTCGATCTGAGGGATCGGAGCTCGCGTGGCAGGATACTGCGTCGACGTGCGCAGGTAAGTCTGCTTCTGCGCCGACGCGAGGGCCTCGCTCAGCCCGACCAGCTTCGAGTTCGCCGACACGAACGCCGCGAGCGTGGCCTTGTCGTTGTTCGCCGGGACGGCGGCGCCCCCCTCGGCCTGGAGTTCGGCGCCCTTGGTCGAGGTCAGGTACTCGATCAGCTTCCACGCCGCGTCCTTGTGCGCCGAGTGGGCGTTCATGACATACGACAGGCCATTGGTGTCGGTGAGCCACTTACCGTCGACCGAGGGCAGCCGCACGACGTGGAAGGTACCGGCGGGAACCTTCGCCTGAGACAGCAGGCTGAGGTTCCAGGACGGAATCTCGGCCATGGCCACGGTGCCGGAGATGAGGGATGACGCCGGGCTGAAGTCCGCCGAGTCGGCGACCTTCGGGATCAGACCCTGGTCCTGCAGGCCCTTCATCATCGTGAGGGCCTTGATGCCCTCCGGCGACGAGACCGCGCCCTTACCCCCCTCGACGGTCTTGCCGCCGAGCTGGTGGATGAGGCTGGCGACGCCGTTGTTGAAGGTGCGGTCGTACGACATCGGAACATCACTCGACGAGGTCTGCTTCGCCTTGATCTCCTTGGCGATCTTCACCATGTCGTCCCAGGTCCAGTCGTTGGTCGGGACGTCCCTCACGCCGAGCTTCTTGAACACGGCCGTGTTGTAGACGAAGGCCCAGGTGTCCTCGTCCTTCGGGATGCCGTACTGCTTCCCGTCGAACTTGTAGAGATTGGTGATGCTGGACGGGTAGTCCGCCAGATTGACGCCGCTTTGCTTGATGTACTCGTCCAGCGGCTCAAGCGCACCGCCGTTGGCGTACTGCGACACGAGCGAGCTCTGCCACATCACGTCGGGGCCCTCACCGGCGCCGAGCGAGGCGTCGAGCTTCGTGAAGTACTGGTCCTGCGGGACCTGCTGAACGTCGACCTTGATCTTGGGGTACTTCGCCTCGAACCCGTCGACGGCCTTCTGGACACCCGCCTTCTGCGCAGGGTCCCAGATCATCAGGCTCAGTTTGGCGTCGCCGCCCTTGGACGGGGCGGAGGAGCAGCCGGCAACCACGACCGCAAGCGAGATCGCCAAGGCGACCCCTCCGGCGGTGCGCTGCACATAGGTGGGAGAACGCATGCTGTGGCCTTTCGAGCAACGGTGACCGGGACCGGTCCCATTCACGCAACAGAGCTGGACACATGTCAACCCTCTGGGACCGGTCCCAAAGTAACGACCGATGCGGAAGACCAAGTGAAATGGGCATGAACCTCTAGTACCGTACCGACATGCGGGACCGGTCCCAGATGCCAGTCACCGACTCCAGCGACCCCGGGAGGGACGAGCTGCCTTGCGCGACATGGACATGGACCCGGTCCTGCTGCTGGACATGGTGCTCCGCATACTGGCGGCGATCATCCTCGGCGCCGCGATCGGACTTGAGCGGCAACGACGGCTCCGCAGCGCCGGTCTACGGACCAACACCCTCGTATCGGTCGGCGCCGCACTCTTCGTGATCGTCGGCGCAATCGGCATTCAAGGCGCAGACGCCGACCCCACCCGCGTCGCGGCACAGATCGTCTCAGGCATCGGCTTCCTCGGCGCCGGAGTGATCCTGCGCGACGGGCTCGACATTCGCGGCCTCACCACGGCGGCGACCCTGTGGTGCGCAGCCAGCATCGGCGCCCTCGCCGGCGCCGGGATGCTGCTCATGGCGCTCATCGGCACCGTCGCCATCATCGCCACCAACACACTCCTTCGACCGCTGAGCCGCTGGGTGAATCGCTCCACCCGACTTGAGGTGTCCGGTTCTATGGAGACGGAGGACGATGACGGCTCTACCGACTACGTGCTCGAAGTCGTCACCACCGACAAAAGCGAGCAGCGCGTCCGCGCGTTGCTGCTGCAGGCCGTCGACCGGCCCGAGTACACGCTGCGTTCGCTCGACATACGCCCCGGCAAAAGCTCCCAGATGAAGCTCCTGGCCGGGGTATCGGCCGCGCATGGCGGTGACACCGGCGGGCTGCAGCTCGCGGTACAGCGCATCAGTCTGGACCCGAAGGTGACCTCAAGCCGGTGGTGGCCGGCTGAGGCCGATGACTGAAGAGGTTGCTCTCTTTGCGCATCTCGTGCGTGGATTTCGCTGGTCAGATGTGGGATTGCGGCTGTGACGGAAGCCTCGACCCGTTGCTGATCGAGTTGCCGTCCGGGCTGATCGAGAGGGTGTGGTGGAAGACGTTGCGTGGGTCCCAGCGTCGTTTGGTCGCGCGCAGGCGGGTGTGGTTGTCCTTGTAGTACAGGGTCTCCCACGGCGTGCCCGAGGTGTTCCAGCGCGGGTCGGCCAGGTCGGTGTCGGGGTAGTTGATGAAGGCGCCGTCGGCGGTCGTGCCCGGGACGGGGACTCCGCCGGTGTCGGCGAAGAGGTCGCGGTAGCACGCGCGTACCCAGGCCAGGTACTCGGGCGCCTGCTCCGGTTCGGCCCAGGACGCGAGGCAGGAGAGCTTCAGCACGGAGTCGCGGTGCGGCATGGCCGTGGCCTCGGGCGGGAGGGCGTTGACGGCTCCGCCGTAGGTGTTGACGACGACACTGCCGGCGAGCACCCCGGTGTCCTCCCGGGTCAGATGACGGTGGGCCACGGCGATCTGGCGGTCCGTGAGCCGCCGGCGCAGGAACGCCGACTTGATCTTTACGTGCCAGTCGCCGACGGCCTCACCGGAGCCGCGCAGGGCGGCGTCCAGCCAGGGCAGACGTCGAGTGCTCACACGCGCGGGGCGGGTGGTGCCCTCACTCACCGCGTGCAGGAACGCGCCGAGCAGGCGGCGGTCCCGGCCCGGCTCGGCCGCGACCTGGCCGAGGAGCAGGTGGGCGCCGGCCGCGCGGCGCGTCAGGGCGAACTCGGCGTACAGCGCCGCGTTCGGGTCCGTGGCGGCGGCGTGGCGCTCCGCCCACCGCCCGTGGTTGCGCACCATGCGGGTGAAGCGCTCCTCGTCCATGCCCTCCCAGCTCCACTCGGCGGTGAAGGTGAGCGCGGTGGCCGGCGGAGTGGGCAGCGAGCGGAACCAGAAGCGGGTGACGACGCCGAAGTTGCCCCCTCCGCCTCCCGTGTGGGCCCACCAGAGGTCGCGATGCGGGTCGTTCCGCTCCCGCGTGGCGACGACGGCGCGAACGGTGCCCTCGCGGTCGACGACCACGACCTCGACGGCGTAGAGGTAGTCGCTGACCAGGCCGAACAGCCTGCACAACGGCCCGTATCCACCGCCGGGCACATGGCCGCCGACGCCGACCTCGGCGTGGTATCCGGCCGGCACGGTGACCCCCCAGCCGAGGTAGAGCTTCTGGTACACCTCGCCCAGCGTGGCCCCTGCGTCGACGGCGTACGCCCGGCGCTGCTCGTCGAACGTCACCTCCCGCATGGGCGACATGTCGATGACGGCGGTGATGTCGGGGTGGTCGACGAAGTCCTCGAAGCAGTGCCCGCCGCTGCGGACCGCGAGCCGCGCACCCGAGGCCACCGCCTCGCGCACGGCCCGCACGGCATCCTCCGTCGAGCCGACAAGATAGACGCGCTCCGGTGTCCCGTGGAAACGGTTGCTCGCTCCCCGCGCGACCAGATACGCGTAGCGGGGGTCCTCGGGTGAGACGCGAAGGGGCCCTTCGGGCAGCCACGTGGAGGCGGTGCTGCCGCCCTCCGGGACCGCCGCCGAGGCCACCGACGGGGCCAGGGCCGCCGCTGCGCCCGCGGCCGCCGCGGCGCGGACGATGGCACGCCTGCCGGGCCGGTCCACCGATCCGGTCGAACTCATGCTGTCTCCTTGCGGGTTGGGGTGACGACTTGTCGACGCTAGGCCGGAGCGGCCGGTACGGCAGGAGGGCTGAGCGGCGGGTGCGGGGTGTACCCGGTGACACCACGGCCCACCCGGTGACCCCACCGCCCCGGGGTTGTGCCCCGCCCTCGGGCAGGAGAGACCGGCCCCCGCTTCCGACTCCCGGCCGGGGCGGGTGTTCGTCGTCTCGGTGTCTCCGCCTGGCGCACCTGGCCACGGCCGCACCTGCCGGTGATCTCGGAGAACCATGCCCTGTCCTCAGGACCCGCCGCTTCGGGTGAAAGCGTTCAATTCCGCTTTGGTACGGGGCACTTGACGCCGTAAGGGTGCGCTCCTACCTTCCCCGCAGGCTCAATACGTATTGGGGAACCGCGTGGCTGAAGAACGCAAGCGGCGTCGGCCGACGCAGATCGACATCGCGCGGCAGGCCGGAGTGTCCCAGGCGACCGTCTCGCAGGTGATCAACGGGGTCTCGGGCGGCTATCAGATCGCCCCGGCCACCCGGCAGCGGGTGCTGGACGCGGTCCGCGAGCTGGGGTACGTCGCCAACCCGGTGGCCCGCAGCCTGAAGAGCGGCCGGAACCAGATGCTCGGCCTCTACACCTTCGAGGCCGTCTTCCCGACCGACCACCGGGACTTCTACCACCCCTTCCTCCAGGGCGTCGAGGCGGAGGCCGCCGAGCGCGGCTACGACCTGGTGCTCTTCACCTCCGCGGGGGCGGCCCGAGAGCGCGGGCTCTTCGCCGGCGGGGCCAACCGGCTCAAGGTCGCGGACGGCTGCGTGCTGCTCGGCCGGCATCTGCGGCGGGCCGAGCTGGCCCGGTTGGCCGAGGAGGACTTCCCGTTCGTCTTCATCGGACGCCGTGAGATCGAGGGCGCCCGGATCAGCTACGTGGCCGCGGACTACGCGACCGCGACCAGCCGGATCGTCGCCGAGCTGACGAGGCTCGGGCACCGTCGCATTCGCTACCTCAAGGTGCCGGGCAACGCCGAGCCGACCCGCGACCGGTTGAGCGGCTTCCGGCGGGGCCTTGAGGAGGCGGGGCTCGATCCCGTCGGTGTCCACCTCGTCGCCGACCCGGGGGAGCTGCGGCCCGGCCTGGTGCGCAGATGGCTGGACGACGGGGTCACCGCCTTCGTCGTGGAGCCGACTGAGGACGACCGGGCGGCGGCCGCCCTGTGCGCGGCGGCCGAGGAGGCCGGCGCCGCCGTGCCGGCCGACTGCTCGGTCGCGGTGCTCGGCGACCCGCCGTCGTACTGCTCGCCGCCGCGCGACTGGATGCGCTTCGCCATCCCCCGGGAGCAGATGGGCCGCGACGCCGTCGATCTGCTCATCGGGTTGCTGAACACGCCCGACGCCGAGGCGCACACCCTGCTGGTGCCGTGCGCGTTCCTCCGCGGTGCGACGGCCGGACCCGTGCCGGGTGGGGAGCGGCGGCCATGACGGGCATCGTCGTACGCCGGATCCTCACCGGCCTGTTCGTCATCTGGGGCGCGGTCAGCCTGATGTTCGTCATCGTCCGGCTGGCGCCGGGCGACCCGGCCATGCTGCTGCTCGGCCCCGACGCCTCGGCGGCCGACATCCGGCAGGTGCGTTCCCGGATGGGTCTTGACGACCCCGTTCTCACGCAGTACGCGACCTATCTCTGGCACGCCCTCTCGCTCGACTTCGGCACCTCCTACCGGCTCGATGAGCCGGCCGTGGACGCGGTGCTCGGCTCGCTGCCGAACACCCTCGAACTGACCTGCGCCGCCAGTGTCATCGCCGTCGTCATCGGCCTGCCGCTGGGGGTGCTGGCGGCGCGCCGCCCCGGCGGCCTCGTGGACCGGCTCGTCTCCGGCTTCACCCTGCTGCTCCAGTCGCTGCCCACGTTCTGGGTCGGGATCATGCTCGTCCTCCTCTTCGCGGTGACGCTGGGTCTGCTGCCGACCTCGGGCGCCGGCTCGCCCCGGTACCTGGTGCTGCCGGCGGTCACACTGGCGCTGCCGTTCACCGCGATGGTGGGGCGGCTGACCCGGGCCGGGGTGGTGGAGGCGATGTCCGAGCCGTACATCCGGACCGCGCGCTCCAAGGGGCTCACCGAGGGGCAGGTGCTCTTCGGGCACGCGCTGAAGAACTCCTTCATCCCGGTGATCACGGTGGTGGGGCTGCAGATGGGGACGCTGCTGGGCGGCGCCGTGATCGTGGAGAACGTCTTCGCCTGGCCCGGCCTCGGCACGATGGTCGTCGAGTCGGTGGCCGGCCGCGACTATGCCGTGGTGCAGGCCGCGGCGCTGTTCATCGCCGCGATCGTGGTCGCCCTCAACCTCGCCGCCGACCTGCTCTACTCACGGCTCGACCCGCGCATCCGGATCGAGGTGCGGCGATGACGGCCCTCACCCAGATCACCCGCCCGCTCCGGTCCGCCGTCCTCGGCACCTCGCCGACGGCCCGGATCCCGGCGCTCCTGGTCGGCGGCTTCGTCCTGCTGGCGGTCATCGGGCCGATGCTCGTCCCCTACGATCCCACCGCCACCCACGTCGGCGACCGGCTGCTCGCTCCGGGCTCCACGACCCACGCCGGGCACACCGCCTGGCTGGGCACCGACGCGCTGGGCCGCGACATGCTCGCCCAACTGGTCCACGGCGCCCGCACCTCCTTGGTCGTCGGCACTGCGACGGCGGTCGTGGCCGGGGTGTTCGGGGTGCTGTGCGGGCTGGTGGCGGGGTACGCGCGCGGGCCGGTGGACGCGGTGGTGATGCGGCTGATCGACATCCAGCTGGCCTTTCCCGGCATCCTGCTCGCCATCATCATCTCCGGCGTCATGGGACGCAGCTTCCTGACCGTGGTGGTGGCGCTGGCCGTCACCCGGTGGATCGCCTTCGCCCGGGTCGTACGCGGCTCCACCCTCTCGCTGCGTGAGCGTGAGTGGGTCGCGGCGGCGCGCGTGCTGGGGCTGCCGCGGCGGGCGGTGCTGCTGCGGCACGTGCTGCCGTTCGTGGCCGGACCCGTGCTGGCCCTCGCCACCCTTGAGTTCGGGCTGATCGTGCTGTCCGAAGCCGGGCTGAGTTTCCTCGGCATCGGCCTGCCGGGCAGCGCCGTGTCGTGGGGACAGACGATCGCGCTCGGAAAGGAATACCTCGCCACCGCCTGGTGGATCTCCGCGTTCCCCGGGATCGCGCTGGCCCTCCTGGTCATCGGCGTGGGTTTGCTCGGTGACCAGCTCACCCATCGTGTCGGCAGCGCTCGCCGCACCGGCTGAGCCGCTGGAGAAGGAGCAGGCATGAGACTGCCATTACGCGGTACCGCGACGGTGATCGCCCTGTTCACGCTGACCGCATGCGGCGGCACCGCGGGCGGGGACGCGGGCGGGACCGGTGAGCTGACCGTCGCCCCCAACTGGCCGCTGGTGAACCTCGATCCGCACAGCCCGCGGGCCGACGGGGCCACCGCATCCGCCGGCCGGCAGATCTTCAGCCGGCTGGTGACGCTCTCCGACGGGCGGTACGAACCGGACCTCGCGACCGGGTGGCAGACCTCACCGGACGGCCGGACCTGGACGTTCGACCTGCGCAAGAACGTGAAGTTCTCCGACGGCTCCGCACTGACCTCCGCCGATGTCGTCGACTCGGTCAAGCGCATCGCGAGCCTCAACGGGCCCCAGGCCGCCTCCTGGGCGGACGTGACCCCGAAGGCGCCGTCCCCGGACCGGGTGGTGCTGGAGTCGACGAAGCCGGACGTCAGCATCCTCGGCAAGCTCACCGCCCTCTTCGTCACGCCCGCGGGCCAGGCGGAGAAGGAGGGCTTCTTCACCGAGCCGACCGGCTCCGGGCCGTTCAAGGTGCAGAGCTTCAAGCCGAACGAGCGACTGACCCTGGTACCCAACGAGCACTACTACGGCGCCGAACCGAAGCTGCGCAAACTCGTCTTCCGTACCATCACGGAGATCTCGGCGCGGGTCGCGGCGCTGCGCACCGGCGAGGTGCAGGCCGCCTGGGGACTGCCCGACGACCAACTGGACCAGCTGAAGGGCACCGGCGAGATCACCGTCAAGGCCGTGCCGAGCTTCGCCGTGTACACCATGTGGTTCAACTCCGGCCGCCCCGCCTTCGAGGACGCGGCGGTGCGGCGGGCGCTGTGGCAGGCGATCGACTACGACAGCATCATTTCCTCGCTGTACCCGCGCACCGGCCGTCCCGCCGACTCGCCGGTGCCGCAGGGGGTGCCGGGGCATGCCCGGCAGACCCCCGTGGCCTACGACCCCCAGGCCGCGAAGGCGGCGCTGGACAAGGCCGGCTTCGACTACTCCAAGACCTATGAACTGCAGTTCTCCGGAGCCGAGTTCCGGCAGTTCGCGCAGGCCGTCGCCTCCGACCTGGCCAAGATCGGGGTCAAGGCGGAGCCACGGGACAAGGAGAAGGCCGTCTTCCTCGACGACCTGCTCGGCATGAGGTGGGACATCAACCTGCAGTCCCTCGCCCTCGACACCGGTGACCTCGCCGGCAACCTGGGCCGCCTCTACCCGTGCGCGGCCAAGCGCACCGGTTACTGCAACACGGACCTCGACACGGTCCTCGCCAGGGCCGGCAGCACGGCCGCCGCGGACGAACGCAACAAGCTGTGGGGTGCGGCCCAGAAGATCATCTGGGACGACGCGGTCGGCATGTACCCGATGTTCGTCAACATCGCCTACGTCTGGCGGGACGACGTGCACGGCCTGAAGACCAGCCCGGCCTTCCAGCCGGACCTGACCGGCGTGACCGTCTCATGACCCCGCTGCTCGACGTGGCGGACCTGGTGGTGCGGCTGCCCGGTCCGCGCGCGCACGTCGACGTCCTCGACCATGTCGACTTCGGTGTCTCCCGCGGCCGTACCACCGGGCTGATCGGCGAATCGGGCAGCGGCAAGACGATGACCGCCCTCGCGGTGATCGGCCTGCTGCCCGACGGCGCCACCGCCTTGGGCCGGATCGGCTACGACGGCGAGAATACCCTGGAACTGGACGCCACCCGGCGGCGCCGGCTGCGCGGGCGCGAGATGGCGATGGTCTTCCAGGACCCGCTCGCCGCACTCAACCCGGTGCTGACCGTCGGACGGCAGGTCGGGGAGATCCTGCGCCGCGACGGCCGGTCGCGGGCCGCGGCGCGCAAGGCCGCCGTCGAACTGCTGGAGCGGGTGGAGATCCCGCAGGCGGCGTCCCGGGTCGACGACTACCCGCACCAGTTCTCCGGTGGCATGCGGCAACGCGCCATGATCGCCCTCGCGCTCGCGGGACAGCCGCGCCTGCTGCTCGCCGACGAGCCGACCACCGCGCTCGACGTCACCGTGCAGTCCCGCATCCTCGACCTGCTGCGCAGGCTGCGCGACGCGGAACACATGGCGATGCTGCTGGTCAGCCATGACCTGCGGGTGATGGCGCACACCGCCGACACCCTCGTCGTGATGTACGCGGGGCGGGTGTGCGAGACCGGTCCGGCCGGTGAGGTACTGCGCCGGCCGGCACACCCGTACACCAGGGCGCTGATCCGCAACGTGCCGACCGTACGCGTGAAGACACCGCTCACCGACCCACTGCCCGGCACGCCCGCCGGACCCTTCACCCGGCCCGGCGGCTGTGCCTTCCGCACCCGCTGCCCCATGGCGCGCGAGCGCTGCCGGGAACAGGTGCCGCGGCCCCGGCCGGTGGCGAAGGAGCGGACGAGCGCCTGCCACTATGCCGAGGAGCTGGTCTGAGTGGAGGAACTGCTCACCGTACGGGACCTGCGGGTGAGTTACGCCGCCCGGCGGCGGGGTGCGCGGGTCGCCGCGGTCAAGGGCGTCGACCTCGACGTGGGCGCCGAGGAGATCGTCGCGCTCGTCGGGGAGTCCGGCTCGGGCAAGACCACGCTCGCCCGTGCGGTCGTGGGGCTGATCCGGGCGGACGGCGGCACCATCGCCTTCCGCGGTGTACCGATCGGCAGGCCGGGCAGCTGGCCGCCGGCGCAGCGGCGGGCCGTCCAGATGGTCTTCCAGGACCCCAAGTCGTCGCTCAACCCCCGGATGCCGGTCGAGAAGATCATCGCGGAGGCGTGGCGTGCCCACCCCGAAGCGGCACCCGAGGGCGACCGGCACCAGGCGGTCGGCGATCTGCTCGACCAGGTCGGCCTCGACGGGACCGTCGCGGGACGGCGGCCCGGCGAGCTGTCCGGCGGACAGTGCCAGCGGGTCAGCATCGCCCGCGCGCTCGCCCTGCGGCCCGCACTGCTCGTGTGCGACGAGGCGGTGTCCGCGCTGGACGTGTCCGTGCAGGCGCAGATCCTCGGGCTCTTCGCCGAACTGCGCGGCCGGCACGGGCTGTCGCTGCTGTTCATCTCGCACGACCTCGGCGTGGTGCGGCAGATCGCCGACCGGGTCGCGGTGATGTACCTCGGTGAGATCGTCGAGTGCGCCCCGACCGAGGAGATCTTCACCGCCCCCCGGCACGCGTACACCCGCATGCTGCTCGACGCCGCACTCGACTTCGTCGTCTGAGGGACACCGGCCGCACCGTGCAACCGGCCGCACTGTGTAACCGACCGCACCGCGTAAGGGACACCGACTGGCCATGCATCGACCTGCCCCGGACGACTGGAACACCTGGGACGTCCGCTACCACACCGCCGTCGTGCACCCGCCCTCCGGCCTCCGTATCCGCGCCGGCATCCGCACGCCCGACGGCCGAGTGATCGACGACTTCACCTGGCGCCGCGGCCTGGTCCGCCTCGGCCACCACACCGTCGACGGCAGCTACGCCGAGGTCACCGTCCACTGCACCGAGGACTGCTGCGGCGCGGCCCGGCTGCGCCTGCGCTTCGCCAAGACCGCTCCGGGCGTGCTGTCCGGCTCGGCCGAGCTGAGCGGGCACGCCGCAGGGCACGCCATCGTGCTGCGCACGGACGGGTTCACGGACGGCCGACGACCGGACCTGTCCGCGCCCGCGGCCTTCGAAACGGCAGGAGAACTCCACTTCGACGTCGCGGAGCTGCGGTTCGGCTGCGCGCCGGCCGGGGGCGCCCGCCCGCTCGACGCGGACCTCGACGAAACAGGCCGTGAGGCAGCCGCCGCGGCCCTCGCCACCTCCGGCCTGCTCGGCCGCGCGGGAGAGGGATATACGCGATCCCTCACCTGGAACACCGTGCTGCGGTCCGACGGCGCCCGCGTCATCACCCCGACCTCGCGCGACTTCGTCAGCCGGGACCGGCGCGGCTTCTACGGCACCTGGGCCCTGCACTGCTGGGACACCTTCTTCTCCGGCCTCACCGCCGCCTGGATCGACCACGACTACGCCCGCGGGATCTTCGGGCAGATGCTGGAACAGGCCACCCCGCGGGGCCTTGTACCCAACCGTGTCTCCGACGACCGGGGCCGCACCGACGACCGCTCACAGCCCCCCGTCGGCGCGTACACCGTCCTCAAGGCGTACCGGAGCACGGGCCTTTGCGACGCCACCCGCGACCGCCGCCTGCTGACCGAGGCGTACGACGTGCTGCGGGACTGGCACGACTGGTGGCCGCGCGCTCGGCGCGGCCCCAACGGCCTGCTCGCCTGGGGCTCCGACCCGACGGACGACCCCGGCTCGGCCACCGCGGACAGCACCAAACGCGAGTCGGGCATGGACGACTCCCCGATGTGGGACGAGATCGCCTACGACCCGCGGACCCACACCATGAACCTCGCCGACGTCGGCCTCAACGCCCTGCACGCGGCCGACGCCGAGGCCGTCGCGGACATGGCAGGCCTGCTCAAGGACGCGCGGACCGAACAGCGGCTGCGGGCCGAACACGCCGCCACCGCCGCCCGGATCGAGGAACACATGTGGGACGAGGCCGCCGGACACCACCGCAATCTGCGCGCCGACGGCGGCTTCGACGTCCACCTGGCACCGTCCATGCTCTATCCGCTGCTGGCCGGCACCCCCTCGGCGCAGCGCGCGCGCAGCCTTGCCGCAACCCTGCTGACCCCCGAACTGCTGGGCGGCTCACCGCCGTTGCCGAGCGTCTCACGCAGCGACCCCGGGTACGACCGCCACTACATGCGCGGCCGTGTCTGGGGCCCGGTGGCCTTCCTCGCCGTCGAAGGGCTGCGCCGTTACGGGCTGCGCGAGCGGGCCGCCGCCATCGCGGACGAACTGCTGCGCATGTTCCGCCGGGAGTGGGAAGAGCACAGCCACGTCCACGAGAACTACCCCTCCGGCCCCGACGAGGACATCCACTTCTTCGACGCCCGCTCCGACTACCTGCTGACCTGGGGCAACCTCCTGGCGTACATCGCCATGCAGGAACTCGCCGACCCGCTGCCCGGTGGCTGGCGCTTCGGCCACCCCGGCAGGCCGGCGGCCCTGCACCGGCTGCGGCTGCGCGAGGGACAGCTCACCGTCGAGGCCGGCCACCGCCTGCGGGTGACCCTCGACGGTGCCCTGCTGCTGGACGCCCCGCCCCGGACGGTGATCGAGGAGTACGTCCGCGCCCCCGGCGAGGTACGCGCCGTCGTCCACGGGCCCGAGGCGGAGGTGGTGTTCGGGGTGCCCGCACCCGCCGGCGCGCAGGCGCGCACCGCGGTCCGAGGACGCATCAACACCACCCGCGTCGCCGCCGACGCGACGGTGCGCCTGACCGCCGGGGACGGGACCGTGGTGCGTATCACCGTCTGACCGCCGGGGACGGGACCGCGGTGTGCATCACCGTCTGAGAAGGAGGAGCCGTCTTGCCGAAGTCACCCAGCCCGCCGGCCCGAGATCAAGGGGTACTGACGTGACCGACGGGCGCGAGCTGCTGCGCGGCGTCATGGTGCCGCTCGTCACCCCGATGGAGCGCCCCGGCATCCCCTGCGCCGCGCACGCCCAGCCGCTGCTGGAGGAACTGCACCGGGCGGGCGTGCGCAGCCTGATGCTGCTCGGCAGCAACGGCGAAGGGCCCCTCATCCCCACCGACCGCATCGGCACGTTCGCGGCCGGCGTCGCGGCGCGGTGGCGGACGCTGCGCCCCGACGGGCCGGTGCTCGTCAACGTCACGGCTCCCGGAACCGCCGAGGCGGTACAGCGGGCCGAGGCGGTGCTGGCGGCGCGGCCGGACGCGCTGGTGCTGAGCCCGCCGCTGTACTTCGCCCACCGCGAGGACGAGATCGTGGCGCACTACGCGGCACTGAAGGACCTCGGCGTGCCCGTGGTCGCGTACAACGCGCCCGCCTACGCCTGCCCGTTCACCCCCGGGCTCGTCGACGCCGTGCTCGCACTGGAGCATGTGGCGGGCATCAAGGACAGCTCCGGCGACCCCATGCTGCTCGACCACCAGGTGGCACGGGCGGCGCGGCTGCCCGCGACGGGGGTGAGCCAGGGCGCCGAGACGGCGCTCGCACCGGCGCTGCGACGCGGCGCCGACGGCATCGTGCCGGGCATCGCCAACGCCGCGCCGGGCCCGGTCGTGGCCCTGTACGAGGCCGTACGCGCCGGCGACGACGCGGCGGCCGACCGGTGGCAGGACATCGTGACGCAGCTGGTGGGGGTGCACCGCGTGCGCCGCGGCGTCCCCGTCATCAAAGAGCTGCTCGCCGCACGCGGACTCTGCCCCGCCCATGCCGCGCCGCCCTTCACCGCCTGCACCGCGGCCGAACGCACGGCGCTCGCCGCGTTCCTGGATCCGCTGTCCGCGCACCTCGTCCCCGCAAGGAGCCGCCCGTGATCCGTGTGCTCTCGCGCCTGGCCTGCACGGCCGCGCTCGCCCTGCTGCTCGCTCTGATCCCCGCGCCCGGCTCCGCACAGGACGCCGGATCCACCACCGGGCACTTCGCCGAGACGACCCTGTGGGACTCCACCGACGGTACCCATGTGAACTACCACGTCCAGGGCCTCGCCGTGCTGCCCCACGACAGGGTGCTCGTGTTCGCCGAAGGGCGGCTCACGGCCTGCGACGCCGGGCCGCACGACATCGTGATGCGGCGCAGCACCGACGGCGGCCGGACCTTCGAGGCGAGCCGCGTCGTCGTGCCGGCCACCGACGGCGAGTCCTGGAGCAACCCGACCCCCGTCGTCGACACGAAGACCCGCACCGTCCACCTCTTCGTCAGCAGCACCACCCGCGACGAGGGCAACACCACCTGCTCGGCGGACCGTTCGAGGATCTATGTCATGCGCAGCGCCGATGCCGGCCGGACCTGGAGCCGGCCGCACGACCTCACCGGACTCTTCGACGCCAACGCCTACGACTGGACCCTGCACGGCGCCGGGCCGGGTCACGGCACCCAGCTCGACGACGGGCGGCTGCTGGTGCCGGTGGCACACCGGCGCACGATCGTCGGCCACACGACGGCCGAGCGGATGTACGGCCTCGCCATGCTCTCCAGCGACGACCACGGCAGGACCTGGCAGGCCACCGAGCCGGTGCCGGTCTCCGCGGACCACCCGGTCAACGAGAGCCGGGTGTACCAGCGCGCCGATGGCACCGTCGTCGTCAACGGCCGTGCCGCGGTCGGCGGCACCCGCTACCGCATCACGGCCACCAGCACGGACCGCGGCAGCACCTGGTCCAAGCCCGTACTCGACGGCGCCACCCGCGAGTTCGTCGCCATCGACGCCGGACTGCTGCGCTACAGCGGCGGCCCCGACCGGGACGGTCCCGACCGGCTCCTCTTCTCCCGCCCCGACGCCTCGGCCCGCGAGAACCTCAGCGTCTCCGCGAGCTACGACGAGGGCCGCAGCTTCCGCTACCACAAGGTCGTCCACGCCGGCCCGTCGTACTACTCCGACCTGGCCCGGCTCTCCGACGGCACGGTCCTGCTCGTCCACGGCCGGGACGGCACCAGCCCGGCCTTCCCCGAGGGGATCGCCCTCGCCCGCTTCGACCTCGCCTGGCTGACCGGCGGACGCGACCGCGGCGGCCCCGGCACCGGCCTGACCTCGCGCGCACACGAACTCGCGGGCCGCCCCGGAACGACGACCACCCCCGGCACCACCGCCGAGTCCGTCGTCGACGCCAACGCACAGGGCGGCAGGGTGCTGCGCTACGAGGCGCACCGGCCCGGCGACTACGTCGAGGTCCCCTTCCGCACGCCCCGCTCCGGGCGCTTCGAGATGTCGGTGCGCCTGGAGCGGGCGGCCGACCGCGGTCTCGCCGAGGTGAGTGTGGACGGCAGGACGCTGCCCGCGGGCCGCGTCGACCCGACGCTCTCCTCGCTCCAGGGCTACCAGGTCGTTTCCCTCGGCAGCGACGAACTGTCCGCGGGAAGCCACCGGATCCGCTTCACCCTGGCCGGTCGGGGCCGCGGCGGCGGCACGGTGATCGCGCCCGATCAGCTCACCCTGACCCGGGCCGACCACCCGGCCGACCTGCCCCGAGTCATCGCCGACGACGACTCGCTGTTCGGCTTCGAGCAGGCCGGAGGTTGGTCGAGGGCCACGGGCACCGCCGGCTTCTACGGGCAGAGCTACCGGGTCCACCCGGCCGGCGACGGCTCCGCGGTCGCCCGCTGGTGGCCGGACGTACCCGAGGCGGGCCGCTACGAGGTGCAGGTGCGCTACACCGCGGACCCCAACCGCGCCTCCGACGCCCCCTACACGGTGCGTGCCGCCGATGGCTCGCGGACCACCCGCATCGACCAGCGCTCCGGAGGCGGGCAGTGGGTGTCCCTGGGCACTCACCGCTTCGACGCCGGCACCGGCGGCGGTGTCGAGCTGAGCGACGAGGCCGACGGGTACGTGGTGGCGGACGCCGTCCGGCTCATTCCCGCGGGATGAGCGCCCGCAGCCCCGGTGCCGCCGGCGGCGACGGCGGCGCGCCCTCGGGGCCCGCGGCCCGGAACGCGCTGGGCGTCACGCCGTACACGGCCTTGAACCGGCGGGAGAGATGATAGGCGTCCGCGAAGCCGCACTGCTTCGCCACCGCCCGCAGGCTCAGGTTGCTCAGCCACAGCAGCGGCTCGGCCCGTGCGAGCCTCAGCAACTCGACGGCGGCGACCGGACCGGTGCCGAAGTGCCGGCGGAAGAGCCGGCACAGGGTGCTCTGTGACACCCCGGCCGCGGACGCCAGTTCCGCAAGCGTCAGCGGCTCGGCGGTGCCGCTCGACCACCGCTCGCGTACGTACGCCGCCATGGCCGCCACCGGCGCCGGCACCCCGTCGCGGTGCTCGCCCGGCGCCGGCAGCGGGCCCTTGGCGAAGACGGACAGCAGCAGCCGCAGTACCCCGGCTGCCCTGTGCCGCCAGCCGTCAGGCCGTTCGGTGCCGAGCCAGAGGAGGTAACGGCACAGGGCCGCCATGGGGTCTTCGCGTCCGCCGAGTCCGCGCACCAGCGGCCAGCGTTCCTGGTCCGGCTCGGCGGGGAGCGCGAAGTGCACGTAGCCGTGGCGGGTGGAGCCGCCGGTATCCCATGCGAAGTGATCGCGCATCCCCGGCCGGACCAGCAGCAGCGTCCCGGGCAGCAGATCCTCGGCGCGCTCGCCGCAGGTCCAGCGGGCCCGGCCGCGGATGATCCAGACGAACTCGAAGTTCACGGCCGTGCGCGGCCCGAACACGGCGCCGGGCGGGTAGTCCCCGACGGCGGGCCCGAGCCGGTCGACGAGCCGCAGGCCGTCCTCGGACCGCAGGCCGTCCTCGGACCGCAGGGCGTCCTCGGACCGCGGGCGGGCCTCAGCGGTCACAGCCGCCCTCGCGGTCGGGCCGCAGATACGGTTCACGGATGGCAGCGATGCCCTTGTAGGCGTACGGATCCTGCCCCGCCACCATCACGATGTCGCGGAAGTCCGCCTGACCCATGTGCTCGCCGGGGCCCGGCGGCTGCCAGGGGAGCAGCGACCGCGCGGACATGTAGTGACCGACCAGCGCTCTGCGGTAGCCGTGGCGGCCGGAGTTGGGGGGCGACTTGTGCAGCAGGTAGCCGTGGAACAGGAGCACCGAGCCGGCCGGCATCTCGACGGGCACGGCATCGGCCTCGGCGTAGGGGAAGCCGTACAGCTCCACCGTGCAGTCGTAGCGTGGGTCGTGATGCTCGCGGTCGGGGTAGAGGACGCCGGGGCGATGGGAGCCGGGCAGCACCCACAGGCAGCCGTTCTCGACGGTGGCGTCGTCCAACGCGATCCAGGCGGCGGTGAGCGACCGGTCGCGGGTGGGGATGAAGAACTCGTCCTGGTGCCAGGCCTGACCGGGCTTGCCCTCGGACTTGATGAACAGCATCGACTGCATGGCCTTCACATCCGGCCCGATGACCTGGGTGAGGGCGGCGACCACCGCCGGATGGCACAGGGTGTCGCGGACGAGCGCGGACAGCTTGTGCGGATAGTGGACGCACAGGTGGCGGCGGAGCACCGCGTCGTCGTCCCAGTCCGCTTCGAGGGCGGGGGCGCGGCCGACCCGCCCGCGCTCACCGCGGCAGATCGCCACCGTCTCCGCGCGCAGCCGGTCCACCTCGGCGGGGGCCAGGGCGCCGTCGAGGACGGCGAAGCCGTCGCGTGCGAAACGCGCGGACAGCGTCCGATCCGGGTCCGCCGCCGTGCCGGTTCCTGTCACCATCGCCTCCCGGGTCCGGGCCTCTTGTGTCCTCCATGGTCTGCTCAAGGGCGCAGCCGGGCCATGGTCCCTACGGTCGAGACGATGGCGTATCCGGTCAACCCGGTGTCACAGAATGCGGGGCGCCGTTGTCGTTCTCTCGTACGGCAGAGAGAGGGACGGGAGTGCTCATGAAGATCGCGGTTGCCGGTGGGACCGGCGTGGCCGGGCGGCTCGTGGTGGAGGTGCTGCGGGCCCGGGGGCATGCGCCGGTGGTGCTGTCGCGCGGGCAGGGCGTCGATCTGCTCAGCGGGTCCGGGCTGGATGTGGGACTGGCCGGGGCCGAGGCGGTCATCGACGTCAGCAATGTGATCACGACCCGCAGGTCGGTGTCGGTGGACTTCTTCGACCGGGCGGGGCGCCACCTCGTCGCGGCGGCCGAGCGGGCCGGGGTACGGCACCTGGTGACGCTGTCGATCGTGGGGGTCGACCGGGTGCGGAGCCCGTACTACGCCGGCAAGCTGCGGCAGGAGGAGATCGTCCGGGGCGGGGCGGTGCCGTGGACGATTCTGCGGGCCACGCAGTTCCATGAGTTCGCGGGGCAGTTGCTGAACGGCGTGCCCGGCCCGGTCGCGGTGGTACCGGCGGGGCGGGTCCAGCCCATCGCCGTACGCGAGGTGGCCGAAGCCCTTGCCGGCCTTGCCCCCGAGTCGCCGCTGGCGATGGCCCCTGAACTGGCCGGCCCGCGGGTCGAGTCGCTGGTCGACATGGCCCGGCGCCTCATCGCCGCGGGCGGCGCCCGCCGACGCCCGGTCCTGCCGCTGCGCGTTCCCGGCGGGATGAGCAGCGGCGGCCTGCTTCCGACCGGCGCCGGCCCCCGCGGCACCCAGACATTCGCCGACTGGCTCAGGGAGAAGACCTCCGCCATGCCGGCCTGACGGTGCGCGTGACCCGCACGGGCCGGGAGCGGGTCCCGGCGCTCGGGTTGCGTGTCCTGGCGGCGTCGTCAGGATGGATAGCGAGACAGAATGCGGTCACATGCCGACGCGCGGGCGCCGCCTCTGCGGATTCGTCCGCGGCCGACACGTCGTGTCACAGGCGGCCGGGCGCCGGCGTGGGGCGGGGGAAGGACGTTCGGCTACTCGTACGACGCACCGAGTAGGAGGCCGTCGGCGGTGGACAGCTTTTCCTTCCTGCTCATCGCGGTCATTGTGACCGCGTTGGCCTTCGATTTCACCAACGGCTTCCACGACACCGCCAATTCCATGGCGACCTCCATCGCGACGGGTGCGCTGCAACCCCGAGTGGCCGTCGCGGTCGCGGGCGTGCTGAACCTCGCCGGTGCGTTCCTGTCCACAGAGGTGGCCTCGACGATCTCGAACGGGCTCGTCAACGACTCCAGGGTCTCACTGGTCATGATCTTCGCCGGTCTGGTCGGCGCGATCCTGTGGAACCTGACGACCTGGCTGTTCGGCCTGCCGTCCAGTTCGTCGCACGCGTTGTTCGGCGGACTGATCGGTGCGGTGTGGGTGGGAGCGGGCGGCTCGGCGATCCACTTCACCCAGGTGGTGGAGAAGATCGTGATTCCCGCGATCGCCTCACCGATCCTGGCGTGTGCGGTGGCCCTGATCGCGACGTATCTCGCCTACAAGATCACCCAGCGCACCGGGGAGCACAAGGTCAACACGGGTTTCCGTGCGGGCCAGGTCGGATCGGCCTCCCTGGTGGCCCTGGCCCACGGCACCAACGACGCACAGAAGACCATGGGCGTCATCACCCTCGCCCTGATCGCCACCGGTTTCCTCCCGCACGGCGCGCAGCCGCCGTGGTGGGTGGTGCTCACCGCCGGGCTGGCCATCTCCCTGGGCACCTACGTCGGCGGCTGGCGGATCATCCGGACCATGGGCAAGGGCCTGACCGACATCCAGGCCCCGCAGGGCTTCGCCGCCGAGACGACGGCGACGGCGGTCATCCTGTCCTCCTCACACCTGGGGTTCGCACTGTCCACCACACAGGTCTGCACCGGCGGCATCCTGGGCTCGGGGCTCGGCCGCAGGCTGGCCAGGGTGCGATGGGGCGTCGCCGGGCGGATCGCGGTGTCCTGGGTCCTGACGCTGCCGGCCGCGGCGGCGGTCGGCGGGGTCTCGGCCTGGGTGGCCGACCAGGGCGACCTGGGGGTGGCCATCGTGGCGGGCGTGGCCGTGGCCGCGGCCACCGGTTTCTACGTGCTGTCCCGGCGCCGGCCGGTCAACCCGGACAACGTCAACGACATGCCGCCGCGGGAACGCGAACTCACCGGCTCGTCCGCCGTGTGATCAGCACCGTCCCCATGGTTCTTGCAGTCGCGGAAGGAGCGCGCGATGGACATCAAGTGGGACAACCTCGGGCAGGTGTCCCTGGCCAGCTTCGCCGTCACGATCGCGGTGGTCGTACTGTTCTCGCTCGCCATCGCGGCCTGGAACCGGGCCGGTGGCCTGCGCGCCGGTGCGGCGGCCGGCGGACAGGCGCGGGTGGCGGCGGGCGCCGCGGTGCTGTGCTTCGCCGCGTGCCTGGTGGTGGCGGCGTACGGCATCGACCTCATCGTGCCCGGGTGAGCCGGCCGCGGGGCGCAACCAGCCGATGCCGCGCCGGTCCGCCCTGGCGTTCTCCCCGGACGGTTCCCTGCTCGCCGCCGCCGGCTCCGCCGGACCGTGCGCGTCCGGGAAGCCGACTCGGGTGCCTGCGTGGCCGCACCCGGGTGGACGGCCGTCTCCTCGACTGCGCCTGGTCGCCGGACGGCCGCCTGTTCGCCCCTCGCGGGCACCGGCGGACCGTACCTCTTCCTACTGTCCCCGGCCACGCGAACAGACCAGGCGACGGCCGGGCACCCTGCTCACTGCGCGGTGTAGCCGCCGTCGATGAAGAGATCCGTACCGGTGATGTAGCCGGCTTCGTCGCTGGCGAGGAAGAGCACGCCGTAGCTGACCTCCTCCGGGCGGGCGCCGCGCCGCATGGGTGTCGCGGCGGCGAACGCCTGGTTGTTCGCTCCCGGAGCGTCGGCCGGCCCGGCCGGGCCCGGACGGCGGGCGGCGGCAGCGCCGTCACGGGCAGGTCTGCCGGAAGTCAAGACCGGGCGCGTAGTCGTCCCACTGTTCGTGGGTCAGCCCGCCGCTCGCGACGCCACAGGCCGTCCGGATCGGGTCGGCGCTGATCGCGGGCAGGTCGCCGAGGTCCCACACCAGCGCGGTGCCGTCGATGCTCACGGTGATCAGGCGGCGGCCGTCGGGGCTGAAGGCCAGGTCGGTGATGGCGTCGTGGTGCCCGGTGAGGACCGCGGCGAGATGTGGCCGGGTGCGGTCACCGACGTCCCACAGGAGGGTGCGTCCGTCGTCGCCCACGGCCGCGAGCAGGTTCTGGCCGGGGTGGAACGCCAGCCGGCGGATGTCGGTCCGGTCGTCGGCGGGCACCGTCCCGACCCGGCGGGGGCGGGCGGCATCGGAGACGTCCCACAGCACGGCGGCCTCGTCGGAACCGTCGCCGGTGGCAAGGGTCTTCCCGTCCGGGGCGAACGCCGACGTGGAGTCCCCGTCCGCCAGTGCGACCGGCTTGGGGGGCCCGTGCCGGTCCCACAGCGCCGTCCGGATCCCGCCGGGCAGGGCCAGCAGCCGTCCGTCCGGACTGAAGTGGGCCTCGCCCTGTATGCCCAGGCCCGAGAAGCCGCCGAGGTCGCGGGGACGGCCGGGCCGCGTGACGTTCCACAGCCGTGCCTGAGCCGGTGAGAACAGGGTGTCCGCGCCGGTGGCCACCAAGGTCGCGCCGTCGGGGGAGAAACCGACCGAGCGAATCATCTTGCCGGGGCCGGCGAGATCGGCCACTCGGCGTGGGCCGGACCGGTCCGTGATGTCCCACATCAGGACGCGGCCGTCGTCGCCTCCGCCGGCCAGGTGCTTTCCGTCCGGGCTGATCACGAGCGCCCGGACGGCCTTGGTGTGCCCGGTGAGCGTCGACGTCCGCCGGCGGCGCGTGGGATCGGTGAGGTCCCACAGGTCGATGGTCTCCTGAACGCCGCCGGTCGCCAGGGTGCGGCTGTCCGGGGTGACGGCGGTCGCATAGAGCGCGCCGCCGGGCGCCGGCGCCGCGGTGACGGTGGGCCGGCCCCGGGCGGTGACATACCAGCGGAGCACCGACTTGTCGGTCGCCGACACCACGGCACGGCCGTCCGGAGTGAAGGCCAGGGCCCCCACCGAACCGGTGTTTCCGGAGAACGTCCGCATCCGCTGCGGGCGGCTGGGCCGGTCGAGGTTCCAGAGGTTCACATCGTCGTCGAGGCCGCCGCTGACCAGCCGGCGGCCGTCGGGGCTGAACGCGAGCGCGTCGACCATGTCCGTGTGGGCGGTCCAGGAGGCCAGCAGCCTCGGCCGGGCCGGAGCGGAGAGATCCCACAGCAGGACGGTGCGGTTGTTCTGGGCGGCGAACAGCCGGCCGTCCGGGCTGAAGGCCATGGTTTCGTGCAGCAGGTCCTTGCGGGCCAGCCGCCGCGGCCGGGCCGGGTCGGCGACGTCCCAGAACGTCGCGCCGGAGCGGTGCACGATCGAGTCCTTGTCGACCGGTTCCTCCCGCGCGGCGGTCCGGCTCGTGGAGCTGACCAGGGTGCGGCCGTCCGGGCTGAACAGCAGCGTGCTGTCGTCGTACACGTCTTCGCGGAGCGCGAGCCGCCGCGGCCGGGCCGGATCGCGCAGGCTCCACAGCGCGAGCGATCCGCCGAGGGCCTTCTCGTTCCACCACCCCGCCGCCGCCAGGGTGCGGCCGTCCGGGCTGAAGGCCACGGTGCCCGGAGCGCCGGGAAGCGACCGCAGGTGCAGCGTGGCGAGCCGGCGCGGGTGGTCCCGGTCGGCCAGGCTCCACAGGTTCACCGAGCCGTCCCGGCACGCCGAGGCGAGCAGCCGGGCGTCCCGGCTGAAGGCGAGCCCGTCGACGTAGTCGCGGCAGCGGGGAAGGGCCGTCCGGGTCGGGTGCGCGGTGTCCCGGACGTCCCACACGGTGACCCGGTGCCGGTAGTCGGTGGTGGCCACCAGCCGGCCGTCCGGGCTGATCCCGGCCACCTCGTGCCGGCCTTCTCCCGCCCGCCAGTCGGGCAGCGGCGCGCTGCCGCCGAACGGCGTCTGCGCCAGCGTGTCGAACACCGCCTTGCGCGCCTCGGCCGTCGGACGGAGCCGGTAGGCGGCGAGCCCCAGCCGCAGCGACGTCTGCGGGTCGGCCTGCCGCAGGTTGCCGGCCTCCGCGGTCAGCGCCCGGTACGTCGCGAGCCGCCGCTGGTCCTGCGCCGTACGCTGCTGCTGGAACGCCACGCCAGCGGCGATCAGCGCCAGGCACAGGGCCACCGCCACCCCGCCCAGTGCCTGCTTCAGCCGCCGGGTGCGGCGCGCGTCACGCAGCCGTTCCGCGCGTGCGGCAGCGCCGCTGGCCACCAGGAACACCAGGTCCTTGCGGCGCAGCGGCTGCCGCCTCAGCCGCGCCCGCCGGTCCAGGTCTTCGGCGGCGTCGAGCCGGGTGCCGCGCAGCAGGAAAGACGGGTCGCGGCCGGCCGTCTGCCAGGCGTCGGCGGCCTCCGCCAGTTGCTGGCGCAGCAGCAGGTCGGTCCGGTCCTCGTCGATCCAGCGGCGCAACTGGGGCCAGGCGCGCAGCAGCGCCTCGTGGGAGATCTGGGCCGTGGACCGGTCCATGGTGATCAGCCGGGCGTTCGCCAGCCGGTCGCAGACCTCGGTGATGAGCCGTCGCTGCCGCGGTGATCGGCCGTCCAGCAGCTCCGCGGGCGGCACCCGGCGGCGCACCACCGTGTCGGTGCCGTCGGCGGTGACGTGGATCATGCGCAGCAGCACATCGCGCAGTACCCGGCGGCCGGGCTCGTCGAGGGACTGGTACAGCTCCACGGTGGTCTTGGTGACGGACTGCCAGATGCCGCCGGTGCGCTGGTAGCCGGCCAGGGTGAGGACCGCGCCGCTGCGGGTGCGCCAGGTCTCGCGCAGGGCGTGCGCGAGGAACGGCAGGGCGGCGGTGTCGTCCGGTCCGGCCGCGGCGGCGGGCCCGAGGACGCCGCCGTGCCGCAGGTCGTGCAGCAGCCGGTCGGTCAGGCCGGGCTCCAGGGTCAGTCCGGCGGCCTGCGCGGGCCCCTCGATGGCGTTGCGCAGGGCGTCCTCGTCCATCGGCGGTACGGTGAGCTGCCCATGGGCGAGGGCCCGGACCAGCGGCGGGTGGGCGAGGCAGCTGCCGTAGTGGTCGGCGCGCAAGGCCAGTACGACGCGCGGGGCCCGGCCTCCTGCCCCGCCGGTGAGCAGGCCGACGAACCGGGCGCGCTGCTCGGTGTCCCGGCAGCGGGTGAAGATCTCCTCGAACTGGTCGACCACCAGCAGCCGGCAGGGTCTGCGGCCGGGCAGCGGCTCGGGGAAGCCGTCGCCGTCGGTGAAGGCGGTCAGTACCTCGTCCGTGTCCCGTCCGGTGGCCTGCGCCCACAGCTCGGCCAGCGACCGCAGCGGCTGCGGTCCCGGCGCGGGCAGCAGCAGCGCCGGCCAGGGCACGTCGTCGGGGCCGCCGTTCCCGGCCGCCTCGCGCAGCCGCTCAAGCCCGGCCAGCAGTCCGGCCCGCATCAGCGAGGACTTGCCCACCCCGGACGCGCCGACCAGGATCACCGGGGGCCGGCCGGGCGGTTGGGCGACGCCGCCGACGGCGTCCAGCAACCGCGCGGTGATCCCCTCCCGCCCGAAGAAGTGCCGGCTGTCCTCCGCCCGGAACGGCTCAAGACCCGGGTAGGGGCACGGTACGTCGGCGGGCGGTACGTCCGCGGGCCCTGGCGCCGGGCGGTAGCCGCGGTTGCGGGCGACGCGCAGCTCGCCCAGCCGCCCCTCGCTCTGCCGGTGAGGACGCACGGGCGAGCCCTCGAACTCGCGCTCCAGCAGCGCATGCATCCGATCGATGGTCAGCCACGGCGGCCCGGCCGGGTCTCCCCGCTCCAGCAGTCGCAGCAGCCGGCCGCTGAACAGGGTGTGGCGCTCGCCCTCCGGCGCGAAGGACAACGCGAAGTGCGAGGCCGAGCTGAGCAGCACGCTTCCGCGGGGCCGTGCCGCGGCGAACGGCTCGCCCGACCGCCCGCCCGCCGGCACGGCGGCCCGCCCGGAGAAACAGCAGTCGAGGATGACGACGCCGTCTCCGCGGGCGTCGCTCAGCAGGTCCCTGACGGTGCGGTACGGCACCGCGTGGGAGACCCGGTCCGCGGCCTCGGTGGCATGTGTGGCCAGGTACAACTCGTCGCCGGGGCCGAGCAGTCCGTGGCCGACGTAGTACAGCAGCACCACGCCGGGTGCGTCGGCGACCGCCCGTTCCACCGCCGCGACCACATCCGGCGGGCCGGCGTCCGCCGGCACCCGGTGGATCGCCTCGTCCGGCATGCCGCACACGTCGCGCAGCACACGGTGCAGGTCGTCCAGGGTGGTGTCGACCGACGGCAGGTCCGGCAGCTCCGACCCGGGAGCATGCCGGCCGGTGCCCACCAGGATCGCCCGCGTCCCCGCAGCGGCCAGTCCCGCCTCCGCGGCGGTGCCGCCGTTCACGGTCCGGGCGGGGCGGCGCCGTCCGGTGCGCGGCGGTGCTCGGGCCGGGGCGGGTCGTCCACCGCGGCGGCCAGCCGCTCGACCAGTTCCGCGGCCTGCGCCGCGTCCGCCCTGACCTGTGTGGACTCGATGCTGATCTGTGTGCCGTCGGGCTTGGTGACGGTGATGGTCTGGCTGCTGCGGCGGCCGGCCGCCCAGGCGACCACGGCCCCGGCGAACACCGTCGCCACCCCGCCGGGCTCCAGGATCGCGATGAGCGCGTCCATCGCCCCGCCGCCCATCGTCCCGGGCGGCGGGGGCTGTGCATCCAGCCGGAGCCGACCCCGCAACTGCGGCTCCGCGGTCAGCCAACGGCGCAATTCCGCGCCGCCGTCGCGGCCACCGTCGACGGTGATGACGATACGCATGGTCCCCAACACCCCGATGTGCCATCGCTTCTCGCCTTTGACGGCAGGTAGCGTACCCGCCCCCTCATGCCATCAGGTAGACCGGACGCCGACGCCCGGAGACCGCCACGGCCCCTCGGCGTGCACCGTGTTTTCACCGTTTTCACCGTTTTCACCGCGTTTTCGTACGGCCCGCTCGTTACCGGGCAGAGCGTGCCCGTGATGCCCGCAAGCGGGGTTGTAACTGCCGTGCGGCAGTGGCTCGGACGGTTTGCCGCGGGACCTGTTCACAACGATGTAAGAGCTGTGGTGCCATAGGGTCCGCCATCTCAAATCGCCCGGTACTTTGGGTACTTGCGCAGATGAGGAGCCGCTGATGCCGCGTCGGTCCACGAGTGCACGGTTGGCCGTTCTGCTGGCCCTGCTCATCGGCCTGGTCTGCGTGCCGCAGGCCCACGCCGGGCAGTCCGCGCCCGCGGTCACGGCCGCGGGCACATTCCGGAATCCGCTGAACACGGGACCGGACCCCTTTCTGACGTACGCGAACGGGGCCTACCGCCTCACCACCACGCAGGGCGGCAGCATCAGGATATGGAGTTCGCCCTCGCTCGGCACGCTGCTCGACGCCGACCCGGTGACCGTGTGGACCGACACCGACCCCGCGCGCAACCAGCACATCTGGGCGGCCGAGTTCTACCGCTTCGGCAACCGCTGGTACATGTACTACACGGCCGATGACGGCGTGGACGACCATCACCGGCTGTACGTCCTGGAGTCGGAGGGCGGCGATCCGACCGGGCCCTACCACTTCAAGGCGAAGCTGACCCCGCCCAACCACGCGAACGACTTCGCGATCGACCCCGGCGTCTTCCAGCACAACGGCAAGCTGTATCTGGCGTACGCGGGGATCAACGCCTACCAGCACAACGGTCTGAACATCGCCCCCAAGGCGAACCCCTACACCGTCTCCGGGAACGCGGTGGCCCTCGATGCCGACGGGGGCTGCCCGGAGGTGCGCGAGGGACCCGAGTTCCTGAACCGCAACGGCCGTACGTGGCTGACGTATTCGACATGCGACACGGGCAAGCCCGATTACCAGCTGTGGATGCTGTCCCTGCCGGACAACGCCGATCCGCTGACGCCCGGCAACTGGCGGCAGCACCCCGGCCCGGTCTTCTCACGCGATGATGCCAAGGGGGTCTACGGCCCCGGCCATCACGCCTTCTTCCGGTCGCCCGACGGCACGCAGGACTGGATCGTCTACCACGCCAAGACGACCGCGAGCAACACCTACGGCAACCGCACGACCCGCGCCCAGAAGATCGGCTGGAACGCGGACGGCAGCCCGGACCTCGGCAGCCCGCTCGCCCTCGGCGCGACGCAGGACCTGCCGTCCGGCGACCTGGGCAACGGCAACTACTGGATCAACGACGACGGCCGTTCCAGCGGCGCCGGCCAGGTCGCCTACCAAGGCGTCTGGAACTCGGGGACGGGCTGCGCGGCCCAGTGCTTCTGGAGCGACGACCACTGGAGCGACCGGGCGGGCAACACCGCGACCTTCACCTTCACGGGCACCCGGATCGCGCTGCTGTCCGTGCGGGACACCGGCAACGGCATCGCGGCCATCAGTGTCGACGGCGGCGCCGAACAGCGCTTCGACTTCTACGGGTCCCCCCGGACGGGAGAGACGCTCCAGTACCTCAGCCCGCGTCTGCCCTCCGGCAAACACACCCTGCGTATCCGGGTGACCGGGGAACACAGCGCGTCGTCCGGTGCGTCCTTCGTGAGCGTGGACAGGGCAGAGGTCTACACCGACTGAGACCGGTCACCCGGCTGGGGCCCGCCCGCTTGTGGCGGGCCTCAGCTCATCCGCGATCCCATGGCTCTCTTGCCCAATCTTGGCGTGTCCACAACCATGACAGGGTCGGTCGGCACAGCCAGCCCGGGAGGACACATGCGTCCCAGTTTCAGCAGGCGAACCATCCTGACCGCGACAGCGGCGAGCGGCGCAGCGGCACTGGGCACGACGGGAACGGCCGAGGCCGCGCAACCGCGGGGCGAAGCCCACCGTCCGCCCGCGACGGCCCAGCCCCCGACCCGTGAACTGCGCGCGCTGCTCCGGGAGATCGATCCGGCCCGCATCGAGGCGACGGTGCGCACACTCGCCTCCTTCGGCACCCGGCACACCCTGTCCGCCCAGGACGACCCCGCACGCGGCATCGGCGCCGCCCGCGACTGGCTGCTCGCCGAGTTCCGCTCCTACGCCGCCGTCTCCGGCGGCCGGATGACCGCGCAACTCCAGTCGTACGTCCAGGAACCGGCGTCCCGCATCCCGACCGCCACCCGCATCACGAACGTGATCGCCATCCTGCGCGGCTCGGTGACCCCGGAGCGCGTGTACGTCGTCTCCGGCCACTACGACTCCCGCGCCACGGACGTCATGGACGCCACCTCGGACGCGCCGGGCGCGGACGACGACGCGTCCGGCGTGGCCGTGGTCCTGGAACTGGCCCGGGTGATGGCCGAGCGGCGGCCGGCTTCGACCATCGTGTTCGCTGCGGTGGCCGGCGAGGAACAGGGCCTGTGCGGGGCTGCGCACATGGCCCAGCAGTTCAAGGCGGCGGGCGCCGACCTGCAGGGCATGTTCACCAACGACATCGTCGGCAGCTCCACCGCGGACGACGGCACACAGGACCCGTACACCATCCGGCTCTTCGCGGAGGGCGTCCCGTCCTCCGAAACGCCCGAACAGGCCGCGACCCGGCGCTCGGTGGGCGGCGAGAACGACTCCGGGACCCGCCAACTGGCCCGGTTCGTACGCGATGTGGCCGACAACGACGCCACCGGCATGCACGTCCGCGTGATCTACCGCAGGGACCGCTACCGCCGGGGCGGTGACCACATCCCCTTCCTGGAACGGGGCTACCCGGCAGCGCGCTTCACGGAACCGGCCGAGGACTTCGCCCACCAGCACCAGGACGTACGCGTCGACGAGAGCGGCAAGCAGTACGGGGACCTGCCCGAGTTCTGCGACTTCCGTTACATCGCCCGTGTGGCCCGGGTGAACGCGGCGGCCCTGTGGTCCCTGGCCCAGGCCCCCGGCACGCCGCGCGACGCGAGGATCGTCACCTCGACGCTGACCAACTCCACGGAACTGGTGTGGACCCGGGGCAGCGAACCGGACCTGGTCGGCTACGAGGTCGTCTGGCGCTGGACGACGGCCCCCGAGTGGACCCATGTCGCCTTCCCGGAACCGGCTTAGCCTTCTCTTCGGGCCGCGTGTGGTGCGGTGCCCCCTCGCTGAGGGAAATACAGTGCCCCTGGAAACTCGAACGGGACACGGTGAGATGGAGGAACGGGTGTCTGGGGCGGCAGAGGCGGGGGAGACGGAGGAGTTCGCGACGCTGCTGCGGGGGCTCAAGGACCGTTCGGGACTGAGCTACGGGGCGCTGGCCAAGCGGCTGCACATGAGCACGTCGACGCTGCACCGCTACTGCAACGGCACCGCGGTTCCGAACGAGTACGCGCCGGTCGAACGCCTCGCACGGGTGTGCCGGGCGACGCCTCAGGAACTCGTGGAACTGCACCGGCGCTGGATCCTGGCGGACGCGGCACGGGGGCGCAGGGCGGACCAGGCCGGGGCGGCGCGTGCGGGGACGGGGGCGGGGACGGGCGGTCCCACCGGCCACGCGCCGGCGAAGAGTTCGCCCCAGGAGGCCGGTTCGGACCAGGAGGCCGGTTGGGCCGAGGCGGCTGCCGCGGCCGACGCGCCGCGTACGGGGGGTACCGGTTCGGCGGCGGATCCCGCGCAGCGTGTCGGCGCGGCACGCCCCACGCAGCCCGGCTCGGCACCATCGCCCGGTTCCGCCGCGCCCCCGTCACCCGGGACGGCTCCGGCTTCCGGGACGGGCTCGGCCCGCACCGCGGGTGAGCGGGGAGGGGACGGGGACACCGGGCCGGGTGAGCCCGGTGAGCCGGTCGTCGTCGGCGTCACGGGAGAGCCCGCGCGGGCACGGCGTCGGCGCACCGCGCTGATCGCCTGCGCCGCGGTGGCCGCCGTACTGGGAGCCGTGGCGATCGTCGTGCTGCCGCTGTCGGGCGGAGACGGGGACGACCCGCGGGACGAGCACGTCGCCGGTGCCACCGCGGTCAGCGGGACGGCCGACGCCGGGTCACCGACCCCCGCCCCGTCCCCGAGCGGGCGGAGCCGCACACCGTCCGCATCGGCCTCCGCCACCGCCACCGGGTCCGGTGCCCCGTCGGGCAGCGGCAAGCAGGGCGGGGCGGTCGAGCCCACCGACGGCACCGGCGCCGTCCCGCTGACCGTCGGCACCCGCCCCTACGTCTACGAGGACCCGTGCAGCCAGCACTTCCTCGTCGACAGCGAACCCGAGCAGGTCGGCCCGCCCGCCAACGAGCAGGACGCCCCGCGCTGGGCCGCCGCCTACGGCGCGGTCTCCTCGGACGCACAGCGCATCGCCCTCACCGTCCAGGGCACCGGCGCGGACACCGTCGTCCTGGAGGCGCTGCACGTACGCGTCGTCGCCAAGGGCGCACCGCTCGCCTGGAACGACTACTCGATGGGCGTCGGCTGCGGCGGCGGCGTCGGCACCAAGTCGTTCGACATCGACCTGGACAACGGCAGTCCCACGGTCACCGTGAAGAACGGCCAGCGCGACTTCCCGTACAAAGTCAGCGAGTCCGACCCGGAGGTCTTCTACGTCACCGCCCGCACCGAGGCGCACGACGTCCGCTGGGACCTCACCCTGGACTGGTCCAGCGGCAGCCGCCGCGGGACCATCCACATCGACAACGGCGGCACCCCGTTCCGGACCAGCGCCGATGTCGGCCGTCCCGGCTACGACTACCCGCTGGGCGGCAGCGACTGGATCGAACGGGTGGGCTGACGGGCCCCGGCCGCAGTGCCCCGGCGGCGCCGCACGTCGTCGGTACTGCCGCCCGCCGCCTGCCGCCTGCCGCCCGCCGTCAGGCCGGTGCCGTGGACGCCGCCCTTGCCGGCCGCTTCCACGCAGCCCCCGTAGGTCAGTCCGTTCGGCACACATCGACAGGCACGTCACCGAGGAAGGGCATGCAGGGAGTTCTCACCGGCTTCATCGTGATCGCCGTCGTCGTCGGCGTCGGCTATGTGATCGGGCGTCGCAGATATCTGGGCGACGACGGCCGACACGTCCTGACCAGGCTCGCCTTCCATGTCGCCACGCCCTGTCTGCTCTTCACCACGCTCGCGGGCGCCGACCTGTCCATCCTCCTGTCCGAGCGGCTGCTCATCACCGCGATCAGCACGGCGGCGGTCGCCGCCGTCTTCCTCATCGTCGGCCTCCTGAAGGGCTGGAGCGCAGGCCAGCTGACCATCGGCGCCCTGTGCTCCAGCTATGTCAACGCCGGCAACCTCGGCATCCCCATCGCCGTCTACGTCCTCGGCGACGCCTCACTCGTCGCACCCGTCCTGCTCTTCCAGCAGATCATCGTCACCCCGCTCGCCCTGACGGCCCTCGACCTGAGCCGTCCCGGCGAACCGGAACCCCTCCTGCGACGCCTGACCACGCCGCTGCGCAACCCGATGGCCATCGGCTCGCTGGCGGGCGTCACTGTCGCCGCCACCGGATGGACCATCCCCGGGCCCGCCCTCGAACCCCTCACCCTCATAGGCAACATGTCCGTCCCGGCCGTTCTGCTGGCCTTCGGCATCTCCCTGCGCGGCAGCGGGCTGCCCGCCCGCGGGGACAACCGGCCCGCCATAGTGCTGTCCGCCGCCCTCAAGACCACGGCCCAGCCCCTCGTGGCCTGGAGCCTCGGCGTGATGGTCTTCCACCTCCACGGCGCTTCACTGCTCGACGTAGTCGTGATCGCGGCGCTCCCCGCCGCCCAGAACCTCTACACGTACGCCTCCCAGTACCGGGTCGCCGAACAACTCGCCCGTGAGTCCATCCTGTTGTCCACCCTCTTCTCCGTCCCCGGCCTCATCGCCGTCGCCGCACTCCTCGGCCAGGCACCCGTGGCGGGGTGACCTGGGCCGTGTCCGAGGTGCGCGGCGGCATGCCGTGGGTCCGGCAGGCCGAGCCCCGTCAACCGGCCGCGGAAGCGGGGACCGCTGCGTGCGCTCGGTCCAGCTTCTCCATGACACGGTCGCGGAGGAGTTCGTACTCCTCGCGGAGCCTGCGCCACTCGGTGAGCGGAGGCCGAGGTATGACGGTGCCCCCGGTGACGATCTCCTCGGGCCCGAACTGCTCCCGGGTGAGGTCGATCTCGACGCCCATGCCGAGGCGGTTCCACCAGTGGTAGTCCACGCGCTCTCCGTTCACGAGGACTTCACCGCGGATCAGCTCCCCTCCCAACAGGTCGTTGAGCACCATCGCCGTCACACCGCACTGGTCCCGGGCCGGGTTGTCCGGGCTCCAACGCGACCGGAACTCAGGCGTGCACGTGTCGGCATTCCAACTGCTGCGCACAGCTCGCTCGATGTCAGCGAGAAGCAAAGGTGTCATACCGCTGATCCTCTCAGCCGACACTGACATTGATAGTGGTACGCAGGTTCCGTGGTCGTGACTCGGGCACTGACTGACGCCCTGCTGGGTTGTCCTCCCGTTGTTCTGTCCGGCCGCCGGGGCTTGTCCTCATGGCTTCGGCCGGGCGGAACAACGGGGCTCCGAGAACGGGGCTCCGACGACGAGGCGGTCGACGGTGTCCGGGGTACCGGCGTGGAAGGCGAGGTGATTGAGACCGGGAGCGCGGCGGTCGTGCCGGTGGGCGGTGAGGGCAGGGGACTGCTCGAAGACGAGGTACGTGTGGCCCTTGCGCCAGCTTTTTCCGGTGGGCCAGTCCTGGTGGAGGGTGTAGCCGAGCGACACGAGCAGCCAGCCCCAGTCCTCTGCCGCACGGGCGAGATCGGGCACCCAGATGTCAACGTGGTGCAGGGTGCCGGGCTCTGGAAGGGGTGGGGTGTCGGTCATCGGCTATTCCTGGGGGCGGGGTGGGCGGGCCTCAGGTCGGTGTGCGGGGTGATGAGCCAGTGGTTGCTTCGCAGGACCCGGTCCGCGAAGGTGACGTCCTGCTCGGCGACGAAGCGGAAGCCGAGGGACCGGCAGATGCCGTTCGAGGCGACGTTGCTCGTTGCCCAGAACGCGTGCACGTCGCCCCAACGGTCCTCGTCCCGGGCCTGTTCGAGAAGGGTTCGGGCCGCGAGCCTGCCCAGACCACGGCCCTGGAACTCGGGCAGGACCATCCAGCCGATCTCCGACATGGGCCCGTCGTCGGTGTCATGGGACCAGATGGTCACCGATCCGGCCACCACACCGGGAGCATCCGGGTCAGGGACGATCATTTTGATCCAGGCGATGCCGGCCGCCGCGTCCCTGACGTCCCGGCGCACCTTGTCGGGCATGCGTTCGCGCGGCAGTGGTCCGCCGAGGTCGGTCATCATGAGCGGGTCGCATCGCATCCGGACGTAGGGGTCGACATCGTCGGGTGCGACGTTGCGCAGGTGCACGGAATCCTCCTCGTTGTACGGGCAGTTGTGCTTCCCGTTATCGTCCTCCCGTGGGGGAAGCGCCGTGGACGAAGGGACGGGGTGGGGAAACTCGTGGAGGTGACCACGCTCGCCGTCGCGCTCATCAGCGTGGGTGGGACGCTCGGCGGAACTCTGGGCGGGGCCGTGCTCAGCCGGCGCGCCAACCGGGAGCAGAACGAGCGTGCCGATCGGCAACGCGCGGAGGAGCGCCAGGACCGGGTGCAGGAAGCCCGGCGTGATCTCTATGCCCGCCTGAACACCACGGCTCGCGCCTACCGGATCGCCGCCCGGGACGCGGTCCGCGCTGCCGAGCGCGGTGAGACCGTCGACCCGGCGGTCCTCGACGCCGCCAAAGAAGCCTGGGCGGAGCAGTACTCCCAGGCGCAGATGGCTCTGGCGAAGGACCTCCTGGAAGTGGCCTCGACCCTCAACAGGGCGCTCGGGGTCGGCTACTCCGTCGTGAAGCAGTTGCCGAGCGGCCCCGCACCAGGCGGTTCGTACGACCGGGCGAAGGCATGGTTCAGCCGTCCGCTGTCCGACGGCGTGTACTTGTTGAGGGTCTCGCTGCGGCATGACCTGGGCGTCGAGATCGAGCCGGACTTCGAGCACACACGTACGCGGATGCTCGCCGCGCTCGACAGCGCGTGGCGGACCCATGAGCGCGAACTCGCCGAGGAACAGGCGCGGGCTCCCGGGTCCGGGTGAACGCCGGGAGCCCGCGCCTGTCCCAGCCGGCTTCGCAGCGCTTCACCCCGGCGGACAGTCCGGCGGGGCGAAGCGTCAGGGCGCGCATCAGTGCGCGGCGTTCCCCTTCCGGGGGCCGGCGGCCTGCGCGTTCTGGTTGATCAAGAACTGCGAGCCGGGTTCGACCACGATGTCGCCCTCGGCCGAGTCGGTGATGGTGACGCCGGACAGGGTGGCGCTGCCGCGGGCGCCGCCCATGGCGAGGATCCCGGAGCCGTTGGCGGACCTGTCGATGGCGACGTTGCTGATCTGGGCGGTCACCGTGCCGCCGCCGGACTTGAACTGGATGCCGTCGTACGTCGAGTCATGGATCTCGGTGTCCCGGATCACGACTCCCGGGATGCCCGGGCCCTGCGCGAACAGGGTGATGGCGCCGAACTCCTGGGCCTCGTTCCAGAACGCGCCGCCGGTACGGTACAGCCCGTTGCCGGCGATGAGGGTCTGCCCGGAGAACGGCAGCGGATCGTGGTCGGTGGCCAGCATGATGCCCGGGTAGTTCATGGTGTCGTAGACCAGGTTGTTCTCGATGGTGTTGCCGTAGCCGCCGTAGATCGCGATGCCGTTGGCCCGCCAGGGCAGTTGGATGGTGTTGTTGCGGAAGTGGTTGTCGTGGCCGATGTCGACCGACTGGTCCTTGACGTACTTGTTGGCCCACACGGCGAGGGCGTCGTCGCCGGTGTTGCGGAAGGAGGAGTTCTCCACCGATGAATTGCGGGTGCCGTTGCTGAGGTTGATGCCGTCCGCGTAGGTGTTGCGGATCCGCATCCCGGTGAACCGCAGGCCGTCGGCGGGGCCCCACAGTTCGGGGATGTTGTCGTAGTCGCGGCCCACCCACACGCCCACGTTGGCGTGTTCGATCCACACGTTGCTGATCCTGGTGTTCTTGCCGAACCTGCCGTTGAGCCCGACCCCGCCCTCGGCGCCCCCGTCGCCGCCCCGGATGGTGCCGGACCCGAAGACGGCGATGTCGGAGATGCTGGTGTTGCCGTCGATGTCGAAGCCGAAGTTGCCCTCGTGCGGGTGGTTGATGCCGCCCGCCTGCTGCGGCGGGGTGAGGGTGTAGAGCTGCGAGTGCCACATTCCGGCGCCCCGGATGGTGACGTTGCTGATGCCGACCTGGTTGTGGGGTCCGCGGTCGAGCGGGTCGTCGGTGAGGATCTTCTGCTCCTGGCGCCACTGGCCGGCCGGGATCCACACGCAGTCGATCCGCCCGTCCTGGTCCGCGGTCACGGCGCGCTGGATGGCGTCGGTGTCGTCGAGTCCGTCGTCGGGTACGGCGCCGTACTCGGTGATGGAGACGCAGCCGGCGGGCCGCGCGGCGGGCGGAGCCACCTGCTCCAGGTCGACCAGGTCGATGACGTAGAAGGCGGCGGTGTCGCCCGCATCGCGTTGCAGCCGGAAGGTGGTGCCCGCCGGGTAGGTCTGGGTGAGCAGCGCGTTCGACTCGTCGAAGAGCCGGCGCGCGTCCGCCTGCGGGGTGTTGGTGAGACCCTCGGGTGAGTCCGTGTTGCCGTACAGCCAGCTGTACTTGGAGGTCAGGTTCAGCTTGCGTACGAAGGTGCCGTTCGCGTAGAGGCTGATGGTGGCCTCCGTGCCCCCGCCGCCCGGTGCGTCCGGAACGGAGTTGCGGACCACGATGGAGTTGGCCGGGCTGGTGGAGGTGAACTCCACATACTGGCCCGGTGAGTTCAGTCGTACCGACTGCCTGCCGGAGGACTCGGTGGCGAAGTTGGTGTGGCCGAACGTGCGCTTCCGGTCGGCTGTCAGCAGGGTGCCCGTGTAAGTGCCCTTCTCGGCCTCGTACTCGACGTAGGGCACCGCGGCGCCGCGACCGACCACGATCGAGCGGGAGAAGACGTTGTTGGCCTCGTCGGTCTCGGTGACGGTGCCGGTGGCGTCCGCGGTCGCCGCGAGGACGACGGCGCCGCCGGTCGCGGTCCAGGTGCCGCTGATGGCGACCTGCTGCGTGGCGCCGGCGGCGAGGGCGCCGGTGGTGCCGTCGAGGGTCCGGTCGCCGGCCACGAGCCGGGTCACGGTGCCGGCCGGAACGGTCGTGGTGCCCCGGTTGTGCACGGCGACCGTGAAGGAGACCGGGACGCCCGCGGCGGGGTCGGCCGGGTGGGTGGTGATGCCGGTGACCTGGAGGTCCGGGCCGGGTGCCTGGGCGATGGTCAGTTTCTCGGCGGCCGTACGGCTGTTGTTGGTGTTGTCGAGTTCGGGCACGGTGTCCGTGGGGTCGACCACCGCGGAGACGGTGTAGCCGCCCGTGGCCCGCTTGCCGACGCCCACCGAGACGGTCGTGCCGGCGCCGCCGGCGAGGGCGCCGACCGGGGCGCTGCCGGCGACGGTGCCGTCCAGGCTGACGTTCACCGTGGAGGCCGGGGACGCGGCGGTGCCCGTGTTGCGCACGGTGGCCCGGACGGTGACGGTGTCCGTCTCCACGGGGGACCCTGGGGTCCAGGACAGCTCGTTCACCACCAGGTCGGGGTTCGGGGCGGCGGTCCCGATCACCTCGAACTCGGCCACCTGGGCGCCGTATCCGCTGGAGTTGGCGGTGAACCTGAGCCGGACGTCGGCATAGCGCCCGGTCACCGGGATGGTGACGGTGTTGGCGCCCTCGCCGGGGCTGAAGGCGTAGTCGGCGGCGGCCTTCACCGAAGTGAAACCGGTGGCCGCCTGCCCGCGCGCCAGGACCTCGATGGTCTGGGTACGGGCCGACCAGGCCGGATCCGGGTTCAGCTTGACGACGATTCCGCCGAGATCGGCGTCGGCGCCCAGCCGGACGGTGAGGGTGGCGGGGTGGCCGCCGGACTCCCAGTAGGTGCCGACCTGACCGTCGTTGGCGTTGGCCGCCGCGTAGTTCTGGGTGGTCGAGGACGCCTCGATCGGCTTCCCGCGGGCCAGGTCGGTGCCGTCCACGGGCGGGTTTCCGGGATCGCCGCCCCCGGTGCCGTAGATCTCCAGCTCGGACAACTGCGCGGCGTCCCAGCCGGTGTTGGCGCTCACCTGGACCCGGACGTAGCGCACGGTGCGGGCGGCGAAGTCCACGGTGGCCGAGTTGACGGACGCGGGATCGAATCGGGTGGCGGCCGACGCGGCGAGCGTGGTGAAGGCGGAGCCGTCGGTGCTGCCTTCCACGGAGAGGGTCTGGGTCCTCGCCTCCCAGGAGGCGGGCAGCGTCAGCACGACATGGTCGACCTCGACGGCGGAGCCGAGGTCGACGCGGACCGACTGCGGGAAGGAGCCGGCGGGGCCCTCCCAGTAGCTCTGCCGGCTGCCGTCGGTGACGTTGCCTGCGGGGTGGCCGCTGTGGGATCCGCCGGCCGTGGCGTTCTTGCCGAGCGCGAGATTGGGGCCTGCGGCGGCCGTTGCCGCGCCGGCGGCGGGGTGCAGGCCCACGGTGATCAGTCCGGCCAGGAGCAGGCCGGTGATCGTCCGCAGGCCGAGGCGTTTCCGTCTCATGGCGTCCTCGTTCCATGGCGGGGGACGACTGGGTGGGAGCACGGTGATACGGGTGGGCGGTGCGGTGTGGGAGCACGGCGACACGGGTGGGCGGTGCGGGGTGCCGCCGGCCTGTCGTGAGATCACTTGAACTGGTCGTGATTTTGCGTCAGTTCATCGAGATTTTGCGGTGCCGAGTGACAGATTTCTGGCCCGCCCGCCGTTTGTCAATGGCATGGACACGGCGGAGAGCTAGCCGGTCCAGCCCGTGGCGGTCAGCACCTCGTGGGCGATGTCCGGGACGGTCCGGCCGTCCGTCGCTATCCGTACCGTCCCCGAAGCGGCCCGCTCGTCCAGGAGGCGCGCCTTGCGGGCGCTGCGCTCCATTTCCCGGTGCAGCTCGGAGCCCAGCTCCCGGCGCACCAGCCGCTCGCGGGCGGTGGCGTCGGAGGCGGTCAGGAGGACCCGGACGAGCCGCGTCCCGGGACCGAGGGCCCGCTCGAACATGCCCGCCGAATCGGGCAGCACGCTCAGCGTGTTCGTGTAGAGGAGCCGGCGGTAGCCGCGCCGGGCGAAGTTCGCCCACACCGCGGTCAGGTTGGCCTCCGTGATCTCCGCGCGGTGGGGATCTCCGTGCGGGGCCGGATGCACCTGCCCCATGAAGTCGCCGTCGACGACCGCGTGCGCCACCGCGGCGGTCCGCAGCAGCGCCGACACCTCCCACCCCACCGTCGTCTTGCCGACTCCCGCCCGCCCTCCGATGAGCAGTGCCTCCGCGTACGTCATGACGGCAGCGTGCCACCCCGTCCGCGGTGCACGCGAACGGATATGTGCCCCGGCCGGGTTCGCGGGCGTGACCGGGCGGACCGCTGAGGCCGGGCCGGGCGTGGCGGGGACGTACGTGCGTGGCGTACGGCGACCGCGCCGTCGGTCACCGCGGCGGTCGCGCCGACGCCCGCGCACTCCGCTGACGGACACCCGCCGAACCGCCCGCGTGCGGAACACAACGGCGGCGTACGGTGCCGGTGGCGGGCGGCCGGTGGCGGGCGGCGGTGCCGCATGCCGTGAGTGGCCCCCATCGCCCCGGGCCCGGAGCCGCACGTCCCTGCACCCGTCGTACACCTGCCGACCCCGCCTCCTGGTGCCGTCCCACCGCGACGCGTTCCGGGGTGACCCCGGTGGGCCTTGCCCGGCGGGTGTCCGACGTGGTCTCGTGGAGGCCTCGCGTGATCGGAGGGATGACGGGTGGAGTCGTCGGCCGGGAGGACCGGCGGGTTGCTGGCCATCAGCGACCTGCATGTGGGATATCCGGAGAACCGGGCCCTCGTGGCCGCCCTGCGCCCGGACTCGGACGCGGACTGGCTGATCGTCGCGGGCGACATCGCGGAGACGGTGGCCGACATCCGCTGGGTCCTCACGACGCTGGCGGACCGGTTCAGCCGGGTGCTGTGGGTGCCGGGCAACCATGAGCTGTGGACGCATCCCAAGGACGAGGTCACCCTGCGCGGAGTGGCGCGCTACGACCATCTGGTCGAGCTGTGCCGGGAGTTGGGCGTGACCTGTCCGGAGGACCCGTATCCGGTGTGGGAGGGGCCGGGCGGCCCGGTGGCCGTGGCACCGCTGTTCCTGCTGTACGACTACTCGTTCCTCCCCGTCGGCTGCGCCACGAAGGAGGAGGGGCTCGCCTACGCGCACAAGACGGGCATCGTGTGCAACGACGAATACCTGCTGCACCCGGACCCCTACCCGAGCCGCGAGGCGTGGTGCCGGGCACGGGTGGCCGAGACGGAGCGCCGCCTCGCCGAACTGCCGGACGGGCTGCCGACGGTGCTCGTCAACCACTACCCGCTGGACCGGCATCCGACGGAGGTGCTGTGGTACCCGGAGTTCGCCATGTGGTGCGGCACGCGGCTGACCGCCGACTGGCACCGCAGGTTCCGGGTCCGGACCATGGTCTACGGCCATCTGCACATTCCGCGGACCACCTGGCTGGAGGGCACGCGCTTCGAAGAGGTGTCCGTGGGCTATCCCCGTGAGTGGCGCAAGCGTCCGGGCCCGCCCGGCGAACTGCGCCGTATTCTGCCGATGGAGGTCGGATCCGGTGATCGAGGAGCTGCTCCCGGACTCGGTCGTGGCCGTGGACATGCGCGGTGACGACGAGATCGAGGAAGCCCCGCTCTACCCCGAGGAAGAGGCGCTCATCGCCAGGGCCGTGGCCAAGCGGCGCCGCGAGTTCTCCGCCGTGCGCGCCTGCGCCCGGCGGGCCATGGACAAGCTGGGCGTGCCCGCGCAGCCGATCGTGAGCGGCGAGCGCGGCGCCCCGCGGTGGCCGGCCGGCCTGGTCGGCAGCATGACCCACTGCGAGGGCTACTGCGGCGCCGCGCTGGCCCGCGCCACCGACCTGGCCTCCCTCGGCATCGACGCCGAGCCGCACGCCCCGCTTCCCGATGGCGTCCTGGATTCGGTGTCCCTCCCGCAGGAGCGGCGCCGGCTGGGCGAACTGGCCGCCGCCCGGCCCCGCGTGCACGGGGACCGGCTCCTGTTCAGCGCCAAGGAGTCCGTGTACAAGGCGTGGTTCCCGCTCACCCGGCGGTGGCTCGACTTCGGCGAGGCCGACATCGAGATCGTCCCCGAACCCGGGGGCGACCCGTCCGGCGGCTTCCGCGCGACGCTCCTCGTCCCCGGGCCGCTCGTGAACGGTCGCCGGGTCGGTGTCTTCGACGGGCGCTGGGCGGTGCGGCACGGTCTGGTGACCACATCGGTGACGGTCCCGCACCTCCCCTGAACACCGTGCACATGGGTCTCGGTCGTCGGAGGCGGGTCGCCCTGCGGGGGCGGCCGTCGAGGGCAGCCGTTTCCAGGGGGCGGCCGTCGGGGGTAGGCCGGGGAGCGGGGGTCAGCCGGGTAGTTCGCCGAAGGCCGGGGGTTTGCGGCGCGTCGTGACCACCATCGCCCATACCGAGAAGACCAGCGGTATGGCGCCCGAGACGATCACCTGGCCGCGGCTGGAGACCAGGCTGTTGGGGGTGCCCAGCAGATAGCCGAGGCCGATGCAGGACCGGGACAGCGCCTGATAGCAGGCCCAGGCGCTGCCGTGCACCTCGGCGGGCACATGCGAGTGCACCGCGTTGCGCAGCCCGACGTTGCACGCGCCGTTGCCGAAGCCGCCGAGCAGGAACAGCGGGAAGATGATCGCGGCCACCGGGACGATCCCGGCGAACAGCAGACCCAGCGAGATGCCGAGCACCCCGCCCAGGATCAGCGCGGTGTGCCGGTTCGCCCAGCCCGCGCGGCCCGCGAGCAGCGCCCCGGGGATGCTGCCCAGCGCCCAGGTCGCCAGGAAGAGGCCGAAGACGGTGTCGTTGCCGTCGGCGACGTCGCGCAGGTAGTAGACCCCCGCGACCACTTCGATGCTGGTGGCCAGCATCGCGGCGGCCAGGGTGGGCAGCAGCGCACCCACGACCGGCGCGTGCCGCAACGCCTGGTACCCGTCGGAGAGTTTCGCAAAGGGCCGCCGCCCGAGCGTGACGTCGGCTGACCGGGGCACGGCCAGCGCGGTGCACCAGGCCAGCACGAGGAACGAGACGGCGTCGGCGCCGAGCAGCACGGAGGTGCCCCATACGGAGTGCAGGAAACCCGCCAGCGCGGGCCCGAGCAGCCCCGCGGCCGAAAGACCCGCCGTGAGCAGGCTGTTGGCCCGGCCCGTGGACTCCGTCCCGGCCACCACAGGCAGGATCTTGAAGCCGGCGGCCACCGACGCCACACCGGCAAGCCCGGCCACGGCGATCAGCGCCACCCGCAGATGGAAGGCGTCGACGGCGATGGCCGCACCGAGCGTCAGCGCCTGGGCGACCAGTGCCCACAGACACACGGTGCGGGCGCTGAGCCGGTCCACCAGGGAGCCGATGAGGGGCGCCGCGACGACCGTGGGCACGAGGTCGGCGAGGAACACCTCCGTCACGCCCCCGGGTACGTCGTTGTGCGCGGCGTCCAGCACCATGCCGAGGGAGGCGAGCGAGTCTCCGACGCGAGAGAAGAGCGTCCCGGCGATGAGGATGAGCGCGGGGCCCGGGACGAGCATCGTGCGGCGCAGCACGGCGAACGACGTCTTCCGCGTCTTCTGCGTGTCCAATCGATTCCAATCCGTCCGCTTCCACGTCACCCAGAGGCTGCCTGCCGAACAGATTAGGCCGGTGCGCAGGGCGGGAGGGCGTCCACCGGCCATGCGGACACACCACTGTCCGTGGCGCTCGCGGCAGGCGGCTTCCGTACGCGAGTACCAGTTTCTCGGCCATGAGCGGCACTTCACCGGAAGTCCACATTCCTGCTCCGGGAATCCGCGGAACGCCGGGCAATGCGTACGCGGCGCCATGCCGTGCCCGGCCGGTACGGGTGGGGTACAACTCGCCGATTGCGCCCAGGCGTTGACCGCGCTTTTCGGCCAGATGCCGCGGCTGTGCCACTTTCCCCCGGTCAGCGCCGGTGGCCTGGTGTACCGGCCGGGAATCGGCACGCCGGTCACCGCGGGTTTGTCGAATCCCGTCGGACGAATGTCCGGAAAATATCGGGCCGGGCCTCGGGCGACCTGCCCCGAGCCGTCCCTCGGACCCCGGCAGCGATGAATTCCCGGAAGTTTCGGGGCGGTTCGAGAGCAGGGAGGATCACAGAAGACGACAGAAGGCGACGGAAGGCGACGGAAGGCGACGGAAACTGCCGGAAGAAAGGCCTCGAAACGGGACCGGAAGGCAAGTCCCGGTAATTCTCGCCGAATACGGCTGTCACGCCACGGCGCTCTCATCGCGACGCGACCGCGCGTAAATCGAATGCACTACGGCATGATCACCGCACCCAGGTCGGGGCACCGTCACCACCCGGCCCCGCGGCTACGCGCCGGCCCCCGGGTGCGCCGGACCCGGACCGGTGACCCGGGCCGACGGCCGCCCTGGCCCACTGGCACTGCGCCGCCGTCCGCGCAGGGGCCGTCGGCGGACTGGGCCGCCGGCATGGCGGCGTCGTACCGGTGCGGCGTCAACCGCTGCTCGAAACAGTGGAGTTCGACGGGTGCGCCGACCGGACAGGGCCGGGCCCGTCGACACATAACCGTTGCAGAAGGGCCGGCCGCTCTCCCGTCGCAGCTCACACACCGTACGATCACCCCGCACCGCACCCGGCCTGCTCGCCGCGCGGTCCGCCCGGCCAGATACCTGTGCCGGATCTCTTGACCCGGCAGCAGATGCCGGCGAAGTGAGCACGATGACCGCCACCGTGCCGACGCAGACCGGCGGGCGGACCGTGCGCGCAGGCTCCCCCGGTGCGGCGCGCGGCCCGCGCCGCATCGGGCGGATCCGCCGCGCCGGACTGCCGTACCTGCTCCTTCTGCCCGCTTTGCTGCTCGAACTCCTCGTCCATCTGGTGCCGATGGTCATCGGCATCGTGATGAGCTTCAAGGAGCTGACCCAGTTCTACATCCGCGACTGGGGCGCCGCCCCCTGGTCCGGCCTCGACAACTACCGGATGTCGGTGGACTTCGACGCCCCGGTCGGTGCGGCCCTGCTGCACTCCTTCGCCGTCACCGTCGGTTTCACCCTGCTGTCGGTCGGCCTGTGCTGGCTGACCGGCACGGCTGCCGCGGTCTGTATGCAGGACACCTTCCGCGGCCGGGGACTGCTGCGGGCTGGTGCCGCGCGATCTCGACGAGGCCGGGCTGGTGGACGGCTGCGGACCGCTCGGCGCGCTGTTCCGGGTCGTGGTGCCGGCCGCGATCCCCGGCATCGTCGCGGTCGCCGTCTACGCGTTCATGACCGCCTGGGGCGAGGTGCTGTTCGCCTCGGTGATGACCAACGAGACCACCCGCACCCTCGCCGTTGGCCTGCAGGGCTACTCCACGCTCAACGACGTCTACTGGAACCAGATCATGGCCGCCTCGCTCGTCGTCAGCGTGCCCGTCGTGGCCGGCTTCCTCCTGTTGCAGCGCTACCTCGTCGCCGGGCTGACCGCGGGAGCCGTCAAGTGACGCACCGTCCGGCCGGCGACTTTGCCCATCGTGAAGGGACTTCCGTGTCCGACCGCATCGACCTCGCCGCGCTTCCGCACGACTTCCTGTGGGGAACGGCCACATCGGCGTACCAGATCGAGGGAGCCGTCGCCGAGGACGGCCGCTCCCCGTCGATCTGGGACACCTTCTCGCACACCCCCGGCAGGACCGACGGCGGCGACCACGGCGACGTCGCCTGCGACCACTACCACCGCTGGCGAGAGGACATCGACCTGATGCGCCGGCTCGGCACCAACGCCTACCGGCTGTCCGTCGCCTGGCCGCGCGTGCTGCCCGGCGGCGACGGCCCGGTCAACCCGCAGGGCCTCGACTTCTACGACCGACTGGTCGACGCCCTGCTGGCGGCGGGCATCACCCCCAGCGTCACCCTCTACCACTGGGACCTGCCGCAGATCCTCCAGGACCGCGGCGGCTGGCCCGAACGGGACACCGCCGAGCACTTCGCGGCGTACGCCGAGACCGTGGCCGCCCGGCTCGGCGACCGCGTGCGGCACTGGGCCACCCTCAACGAGCCCTCCTGCTCGGCCTGGATCGGCCACCTGGAGGGCACCATGGCCCCCGGCCTGACCGACCTGACCGCCGCGGTCCGCGCCTCCTACCATCTGCTCCTCGGTCACGGGCTCGCCGTGCAGGCCCTGAGGGCCGCCGCGCCGGACGCCGAGGTCGGCATCGTCAACAACCTCTCCACCGTGCACCCGGCCAGTGACCGCCCCGAGGACGAGGCCGCCGCCCGACGGCACGACGGGCACATCAACCGCTGGTGGCTCGACCCGGTCCACGGCCGCGGATTCCCGGCCGACATGCGCGAGGTGTACGGCGTGCAACTGCCCGAGCGCCCGGGGGACCCGGAGACGATCGCCGCGCCGCTGGACTGGCTCGGCCTCAACTACTACTTCCCGGCGTATGTGGCCGACGACCCGGCGGGTCCCGCGCCCCGCGCCCGCGAGGTGCGCCGCCCCGGCGTCCCGCGCACCGGCATGGACTGGGAGATCGACGCGAGCGGCATCGAGACGCTGCTGCTGCGTCTCACCCACGAGTACGGGGCCCGCGGGATCTACGTCACCGAGAACGGCTGCGCCTACCCGGACGTGGTACGCGCCGACGGCACCATCGACGACCCCGAACGCCAGAACTACCTGGTCGAACACCTCGCGGCCTGCGCCTCCGCGGCCCGCAGGGGCGCCCCGCCGGCCGGCTACTTCGCCTGGTCGCTGCTCGACAACTTCGAGTGGGCCTACGGCTACGACAAGCGGTTCGGCCTGGTCCACGTGGACTACCGCACCCAGGTGCGCACCATCAAGGGCACCGGACACCGCTACGCGGACATCATCCACCACCACCAAACCCAACCCCCCCAAGCCACCTGATCCCGGCCTGGAGGAGCGGGGCGATGGGCGAGGTGATCACCGTCCCGAATTAATGCATATGATGTGCAAGTGCGTGAGATCATCATCAGGAGTGCGGGGGTCGAGGACATCGGTGGGGTTCGTGGTGTCATGCTCGACACCGTCTACCGGGACTTCGGTACGGGGTACGTGCCGCGGTGGCACGAGGACATCGTCGATCCGCTGGGTGCCTACGTCCTGCCCGAGCGGCATGCGCTGCTCGTCGCCGTGGACGCGGCCGGCGGGGAGGTCGTGGCGACCGCCGCGCTCGACTCCCGCGGGCCCGCGCATCCCCCCAACCCGGCGCAGCTCGCCCGGCGTTACCCGTCCGGGCGGACCGCCCAGCTGCGGCGGGTGTATGTGCGGCCCGAGTACCGCAGGCGCGGCCTCGCCCGACGGCTGGTGGCCGAGTTGCTGGCGTTCGCCGCGGCGGACGGCGGCTACCGGTCCGTGTATCTGCACACCGACCCGGCCGTGCCCGGCGCCGAGGCGTTCTGGCGGTCCCTCGGGAAGGTCGTGCACGACGAGCGCGCGGACCTCGGCGGGGGACAGGGCATCGTGCACTTCGAGATACCGATGGGGCGGTGAACCATGCGACTGCGTCTGCCCCGCCGCCCGCGCCGTACCCGGACGGTCTGCGCCCTGCTCCTCGCCCCGCTGCTGGCCGGCTGCTTCGCCTCCGACGGTGACCCGCCGGGCGGCGACGCGCAGGACGGCCGGCGGCTCCGGGTCGCCCTCGCCTTCCCGCCCGCCGAACGGCTCTCCCCGTACGGCGCCGATGCCACCATTCTCAGCCGGCTCGGCGTCACCGAAGGGCTGACCGCGCTGGACGGCAACGGCGCCGCGGCGCCCGCGCTCGCCCGGTCCTGGCGGCGCGACGGCGACCGCGCCTGGGTGTTCACCCTGCGCGAGGCCGCCTTCCACGACGGCGGCGACGTCACCCCGGCCGCCGTCGTCACCGCCCTCACCCACGCCGCCGGAGCCAGGCCCGCGCCCGCGGCGCTGTCCGGCGTCACGCTGACCGCGACGGCCGAGGGCGACCGGAACGTGCGCATCACCACCGGCCGGCCCGACCCGATCCTGCCGCTGCGGCTGTCCAGCCCGAGCCTCGCCGTCCTGTCCCAGCGGGCGTACGGACCGGACGGCGACGCCGACCCCGTCGGCACCGGCACCGGCCCCTTCGCGCTCACCGAGGTCACCGGCGCCACCGCCGCCGCCCTCGGCCGGTTCGACGACTACTGGGGCGGCCGGGCCCAGGCAGCCGGCGTCGACGTCCGGTTCATCGCCGACGGCACCGCCCGCGCCAACGCCCTGCGCACCGGCGAGGTCGACGTCGCCGAGGCGATCCCCGTCGCCCAGGCCGCCACCCTCGACCCGGCGACCCGGCGCGAGACCGCGACCACACGGACCACCAGCCTGCTCCTCAACAGCGCATCCGGCCCGTTCGAGGACCCCGCGCTGCGTGCCGCCGCCCGCGGCGCCGTCGACACCCCGGGTCTGGCCGAAGACGTCTACGAGTCTCACGCCGACCCCGGCGCCGGCCTCTACGGGCCCGCCGTGACCTGGGCCGACGGCAGGCACCTCGAACCCGTCGGCCGCTCCCGCCCGAGCCCGCCGAACGGCGCCGCCGTGACCCTCGCCACCTACGACAACCGGCCCGAACTCCCCGAGGTCGCCCAGGTGCTGAAGCAGCAGCTGGAGCGGGCCGGGTTCCGGGTCCGCCTGGTGGTGCGGGAGTACGCGCGACTGGAGGGCGACGCGCTCGCCGGGAAGTTCGACGCGCTCGTCCTCGCCCGCAACAGCCTCGTCGACACCGGCGACCCCATCGCCGTCCTCGCCAGTGACTACGGCTGCGACGGCGGCTACAACCTGGCGCAGCTGTGCGACAAGGGCGTCGACCGGGCGGTCGCCGCGGCCGAGGCCACGGCCGACACCGCGCAACGGCAGGGCGCCGCCCTCGCCGCCGAGGCCCGGATCCTCGGCACCGACACCGTCGTACCCCTCGTCCACCAGCGCGTCATCACCGGCGTCGGCACCTCGGTGAAGGGCGTGCTCCTCGACCCGTACGAGCGCACCCTCGTCGGCACCGGCACCCGGCGCTGACCCGTGAAGAGCATGCTGTGGCGGGCCGGTCTCGCCCTCGCCCTGGTGTGCGCGATCGGCCTGCTGCCCTGGCTGTCGCACACCGACCCGGCGCGCACCGTCCTCAAGGCCCGCGCCCAGGACCGGGAGCCGACGCCCGAGGTGCTGGCCGACATCCGGGCCGGACTCGGCCTTGACGACGGGCCGCTGCCGCTGCTCGGGCGGTGGCTGGCCGGTCTCGTCCGCGGCGACGCCGGGCGGTCCTGGATCTCCGGCGCCGACGTCGCCCCCGACGTGCTCCAGGCGCTCGGCGTCTCCCTGCTGCTGATGGCGGTGGCCGGCCTGGTCGCCGTCTGCACCGCCGCCGCGGTGTGCGCCCGCACGCTGTGGGTGGCGGCCCGGGGCGGGCGCCGGCGGCCCGGCGGCACCGGCTCCGCCGTGCTCGCCGCGCTCCCCGAATTCCTCACCGCCTCCCTGCTCGCCACCGTCGTCGGCGTCCACCTCGGCTGGCTGCCCGCCCTCGGCTGGTACGGGCCCCGCTGGACGGTGCTGCCCGCGCTCGCCCTCGGACTGCCCGCCGGGGCCGTGCTCGGCCGGCTCCTGGACGACCTGCTGCCCGGCGCCTTCGGTGAACCCTGGGCGCGGGCCGCCGCGGCCCGCGGACTGCCCGGCCGGCGCATCGCCCGCCAGGCGCTGCGTCGCTGCGTGCCCCAACTGCTGCCGAACGCCGCGCTGTTCGTCGTCGGGCTGACCGGCGGGGCCGTCGCCGTCGAGCAGGTCTTCGACATACCCGGCCTCGGACGCACCACCCTCCAGGCCGCCCTCGCCCAGGACCTGCCGGTCCTCCAGGCCGGCGCCCTCGCCCTGCTGCTGCTCGGCGCCGCCGCCTCGGGCGGCGCCCGCCTCGCGGCCCGGCTGCTGACCGGCCCCGCCCTGCGCGACGGCGCCCTGCTCAGCCTGCACCGGCCCGCCCCACCCGCCCACCGCACCCTGCCCCTCGTCCTCGGCGCGGCACTCCTTGGCACCGTCGCCCTCGGCCTGCCCCGCGACCCGCTCGCCGTCAACACCGGCGCACGACTCCAACCCCCGTCCGCGCAGCACCCTTTCGGCACCGACGCGCTCGGCCGCGACCTGCTCGCACGGCTCGCACACGGCGCCCTCGACACCCTGCTGCCGGCCCTCGCCGTCAGCGCCGCCGCACTCCTTGCCGGGGTGCTGCTCGGACTGCTGCCGCGGCTGTCAGGACCGCTCGTGGACACCGTCAACGCCGTACCGCCCGTCCTCGCCGCGCTCCTGGTCACCGCGGTGGCAGGCGGCGGCCCCGGCACACCCGTACTCGCCGTGACGGCGGTCGCCTGGGCCCCGCTCGCCGCGCACACCGCCGCCCTGCTGCGGCAGGAACGCGCCACCCTGCACATCACGGCCACCCGCGCCCTCGGCGCGGGCAACGGCCACCTGCTGCGCCACGAACTGCTGCCCGCGGTGCTCCCGCCCGTCGTCCGGCACGCCCTGCTCCGGCTGCCCGGCGTCGCCCTCGCCCTGGCCTCCCTTGGCTTCCTCGGCCTCGGCGCCCAGCCGCCCTCCCCGGAATGGGGACGACTCCTCGCCGAGAACCAGCCGTATGCGGAACGCGCGCCCTGGGCCGTCTTCGCCCCCGCCGCCCTCCTCGCCCTGCTCGGCGCGCTGGCGGTGACCGCCGCGGGCGGGCTGCGCCGGCCGCGTCCGAGGTCCCGCACCGCACAACCGCCCCTGCGTACGGCCGAGGCGACCGCCCGATGACCGCAGGCACCGCAGGCACCGCAGGCACCGCAGGCGCTGTCGGCCCGCGGACCGGGGGCGCGCCCCTCACTCCGCTCCTGCGCCTGCTGATCCTCACTCAACTCGCCTTCAACATCGGCTTCTTCGCCGTGCTTCCGTTCCTCGCCGAGCACCTCGGGCAGACGATGGGCATGGCCGGCTGGCTGGTCGGTCTCGTCCTCGGCCTGCGCACCTTCAGCCAGCAGGGGCTCTTCGTGGTGGGCGGGGCGCTCGCCGACCGGTACGGCATCCGGCCCGTCGTGCTCGCCGGCTGCGCCCTGCGGATCGCCGGATTCGTCTGGCTCGGCCACGCCGAGCGGACCTGGGCGGTGCTCTGCGCCGTGCTGCTCATCGGGTTCGCCGCAGCGCTGTTCTCACCCGCCGTGGAGTCCGAGGTGGCCCGGCAGGCGGTGGCCCGGGAGGAGTCGGGCGGCGGCCCGCGCACCCGTGTCCTCGCCCTGTTCACCGTCGCCGGGCAGGCGGGTGCGTTCCTCGGGCCGCTGCTCGGCGCGCTGCTGCTGACCGCCGACTTCCGCACGGTGTGCCTGGCCGGCGCCGCAGTCTTCGTCCTCGTCCTCGCCGGGCACGCCCGGCTGCTGCCGCAGCACATCCCCGACCGGGCCCACCGGCCGGTGCGGGGCGGCGCGCGGAACCTGCTGCGCAACCGCCGCTTCCTCGCGCTGTGCTGCGCCTACGGCGCCTATCTGCTCGCCTACAACCAGCTCTATCTCGCGCTGCCCGCCGAGGTGGCCCGTGCCACCGGCTCGCAGGCCCCGCTGGCCTGGCTGTTCGCGCTGTCCTCGCTGCTGGTCGTGGCCGCCCAACTGCCCGTCACCCGCTGGGCGGGCCGGCGGCTCACCCCCCGCCGGTCCATGGCGGCCGGGCTGCTGCTGGTCGCCGCCGGGTTCGCGGCCGTCGCGGCGGCCCGCCCCGCGGCCCCGACCGGCACCGCGGGACTGCTGCCCGCCACGGTCCTGGTCGTTCTGCTCACCTTCGGTCAGATGCTCATCGCGCCCGTCGCCCGCGCCTGGGTGCCCGATCTCGCCGAGGACGGCAGACTCGGCCTCTACACCGGGGCGCTGTCCTCGCTGTCCGGGCTGATCGTGCTGGCCGGCAGCGCGGCCACCGGCACCCTCCTCGACGGTACGCTCCCGCCGGCCGTGCCCTGGCTCGTGCTGGCCGCCGTACCGGCCCTGGCCGTCGCCCTGCTGCCGCGCCCGGCGCGCATCTCCCAGGCACCCGAACGCCCCGACGGCCCCGCCGCCCCGCAGGCCCGCCGTCCCCGGGAGGACCCCTCGCCCTGAGAGCGTCCCCGGCGGCGCGGCGTTCGCGGATGTGTGCGGGGTCGTCGCTGCCGGGTGGGGGCGGGTCGGGGGTGGTGTTGCGTTGGTGTGGGGTGCTGTCGGATGTCCTGGCCGTGTTCTCGTGGGCGCGGCCGGTTTGTGTGTAGTGGTCTCCGGGGCTCGCACGGCGCCCGGGGGTCTGGCGGAGTCCGCGCGGGTCGGCGTTCGTGGATCTGTGCGGGTTGTCGCCGTGGCGTGGGGGTCGGGGGTGGTATTGCGTTGGTGTGGGGTGCTGTCGGATGTCCTGGCCGTGTTCTCGTGGGCGCGGCCGGTTTGTGTGTAGTGGTCTCCGGCGCCCGGCCGTCCGCCGGACCGTCACCGTCCGGCCGGCTCCAGCACCTTCACGGCGGGAGCGTCCGGGACGGTGAGCCGTGCGGTCCGCCACAGCCACAGCACATCCCGGCCGAACGACCACACCAGCGAGCCGAGCGCCAGCAGCACCACGGCGAAGTCGCCGGCGAGCGGCAGCAGTTGGGAGCCCGCCAGCAGCAGACAGACACCCTGCAACGCGGCGACCGTCTTGCGGGCGATCGACGGCGGCAGCGGGGCGTTCAGCCACGGCGCGATGCGGGCCGCCGCGACGAACGCGTAGCGCATACAGCCGATCAGCAGCACCCACGGGCCCAGCCGCGTCGACACGTACACGCTCAGCACCAGGATCAGGAACGCGTCGACCTCCATGTCGAAGCGGGCGCCCAGCGCCGTCGACGTACCGGTGCGGCGGGCCACCTTGCCGTCGACGCCGTCCAGGAGCAGCGCGACCGCCGTGAGTCCGACCAGCAGGGTGAGCGGCGGCGCGCTCTCGAAGGAGTCCGCGACCAGCGCCGTCACCCCGCCGACCAGGGTGGCCCGGCCGAGGGTGACCCGGTTGGCCGGGCCGAAGGAACGCAGCCGGGAGCGGTGCAGCGCCCGGGAGAGCACCGCCCAGGTCGCGAATGCGAACGCCAGCCCCGTCAGCCAGCCCGCCGGCCCCATGCCGAACGCCGAACCCAGCAGGATCAGCAGCAGGATCTGCACGCCCGCCCCCACGGCCGTCTCCTGCTGGACCAGTCTCGCGTCGTCAATGTTGTTCAGGGCCACGGCTCACCCTCCGGCCGAGTGACAGAGTCGATCAGTGCCGCGTACTGTGCGCGGCCTGTGCACATCTCGGTACGTGAACAACTTCCCGATCGTTCAGGAGGATGCCGATGAACCGGTTCGCGCGTGCGTTCTGGCTCAACTCGCCGGGCCACGGCGAGTTGCGTGAGGTCACCGTCCCCGAACCCGCCGCGGGCGAGGTCCTGGTGCGCACGCTCTACTCCGGAGTCAGCCGCGGCACGGAGACCCTGGTCTTCCGCGGCGGCGTCCCCGAGAGCCAGCACACCGTGATGCGGGCGCCGTTCCAGGACGGCGACTTCCCCGGCCCGGTCAAGTACGGCTACCTCAACGTCGGCGTCGTGGAGCAGGGCCCGGACACCCTGACCGGACGCACCGTCTTCTGCCTGTATCCGCACCAGAGTCACTACGTCGTCCCGGTGAACGCCGTCGTCCCCGTGCCGGAGCGGGTGCCCGCCAAGCGGGCCGTCCTCGCCGGCACCGTGGAGACCGCCGTCAACGCCCTGTGGGACGCCGCGCCGCTCATCGGCGACCGGATCGCGGTGGTCGGCGGCGGCATGGTGGGCTGCTCGGTCGCCGCCCTGCTGGCCCGCTTCCCGGGCGTACGGCTCCAACTCGTGGACACCGACCCGGCGCGCGCCGCGACCGCCAAGGCCCTGGGCGTCGACTTCGCCGCACCTGAGGACGCGCTCGGCGACTGCGACCTCGTCGTCCACGCGAGCGCCGACGAGCGGGGCCTGACCCGTGCCCTCGGCCTGCTCGCCGCCGAGGGCACGGTCCTCGAACTGAGCTGGTACGGCGACCGGTTGGTCACCCTGCCGCTCGGCGAGGCGTTCCACTCCCGGCGGCTCACCGTGCGCAGCAGCCAGGTCGGCGCCCTCTCCCCGGCCCGCCGCGCGAGCCGCGGCTACGCAGACCGGCTGGCCCTCGCCCTCGACCTGCTCGCCGATCCGTCCCTGGACGCGCTCATCACGGGAGAAAGCACGTTCGAGGAGCTGCCCGAGGTGATGCCGAGGCTCGCCACGGGGGAGATCCCGGCGCTCTGCCACCGGATCCGGTACGCCTGACCTGAGAAGAAGCGTGAGTCCGCACTGAACGCGGGGAAGCGAAGAGCCGTACTACAGGGCATCCCCCGGCCGCAGTCGGCGGGGGAACCAGACGCGCCGCACCTGGAGGGTCGTCCGTTGTTCAGCATCACCGTCCGCGATCACATCATGATCGCCCACAGCTTCCGCGGCGAGGTGTTCGGGCCCGCGCAGCGCTTGCACGGCGCCACGTTCCTCGTGGACGCGACGTTCCGCCGTGAGCAGCTGGACGACGACAACATCGTCGTCGACATCGGCCTGGCCACGCAGGAACTCGGCGCGGTCGTCAGCGAGCTGAACTACAGAAACCTCGACAGCGAGCCCGACTTCGCCGGCGTCAACACCTCGACGGAGTTCCTGGCCAAGGTGATCGCCGACCGGCTCGTCGAACGCATCCACAAGGGCGCGTTCGGCGAGGGCGCCAAGGGCCTGGCGGGCGTCACGGTCACCCTGCACGAGTCGCACGTCGCCTGGGCGAGTTACGAGCGTGGCCTGTGACCGACACGACCATCGGCCGGGCCCCGGCCCTGACCTACGTGCCCGCGCAGCGCGCGGCCCTGAAGAACGTCGGGATCATCCCCATGTCCCTGCGCACCCTGCACTTCGTCATGCCGGGCGGTGTCGACGACGCGGCCGCGCCCAGCGGTGGCAACGCCTACGACCGGCGTCTGTGCCTGGACCTGCCCGGATTCGGCTGGCAGGTCACCCGGCACGCCGTGCACGGCGCCTGGCCCCGCCCCGGCGCCACCGGCCGCGACGAACTCGCCCGCGCCCTGCGGGAGTTGCCGGACGGCTCGGTGGTCCTGCTCGACGGCCTCGTCGCCTGCGGGGTCCCCGAGGTCGTGGTCCCCGAGGCGGAGCGGCTGCGGCTCGCGGTCCTCGTCCATCTGCCGCTCGGCGACGAGAGGGGCCTTCAGCCCTCCGTGGCCGCGGACCTGGACGCCCGGGAACGCGCGGTGCTCCGGGCGGTACCCGCGGTGATCGCCACCAGCGACTGGGCGGTCCGCCGCCTCGTCGCCCACCACGGCCTCGCCCCACAGCGGGTGCACGTCGCCGCGCCCGGCGCCGACATCGCACCCCTCGCCGCCGGCACCGACGGCGTCTCGCACCTGCTGTGCGTGGCCGCGGTGACACCCCGCAAGGGGCAGCACCGGCTGGTGGAGGCGCTGGCCGCGGTGCGGGATCTGCCGTGGAGCTGCGTGTGCGTCGGCGGCCTCGGCCACGACCCCGAATACGTCGCCCGGCTGCGGTCCCTGATCGAGCGGCACGGCCTGACCGAGCGGCTGCACCTGGCGGGCCCGCGTTCCGGCGCCGACCTCGACGCCAGTTACGCCGCCGCCGACCTGATGGTCCTCACCTCCTACGCCGAGACGTACGGCATGGCCGTGACCGAGGCGCTGGCCCGGGGCATCCCGGTCCTCGCGACGGACGTCGGCGGACTGCCCGAGGCACTGGGCCGTGCGCCGGACGGCGGGATGCCCGGCATCCTCGTCCCGCCGGAGGACCCCGCCGCGTTCGCCGCCGAACTGCGCGGCTGGTTCGGCGAGGCCGATGTGCGCCGGCGCCTCAAGGCCGCCGCGCGGGGCCGCCGGGCGGCGCTCGACGGCTGGGCGACCACCGCCCGCAGCCTGGCCGGGGTCCTGCAACGACTCCCGGACGAACCACGGAGGGCGGCATGAGCGGAACCACCCCACAGGCCGGGCGGACACCGGTACGGCCCGGGACGCGGGCCGTACCGGGCGCGGGAGCGACGAAGGGGGCAGCGGCCATGACGGAACCCGGCGCAGCGCGCCGCGCCGCGCACGAAGGGGCCGGGCCGGCCGTGCCCCCCGGCACCGTGCCGCGGCCGGGGGAGCGGCCCACCGTGCGGCTGCGCGAGTCCGGACCGCAGGAGCCGCCGCGGTACGCGCCCGAATGGCTCGAACTGCGCGAGCCGGCCGACGCCACGGCCCGCGCGCTCGACCTGCTCGACCCGCTGCGGATCCGGCTCGCCAATCTGCCCGGCCGGGCCGACGGCATTGTGGTGCACGACCTGGGCTGCGGCACCGGCTCGATGGGCCGCTGGCTCGCGCCACGTCTGGACGGCGCCCAGCACTGGATCCTGCACGACCGCGACCCCTACCTGCTGCACTTCGCCGCCGTGGGCTCCCCGCGCGCCGCCGCCGACGGCAGCCCGGTCACCGTGGAGACACGGCGCGGCGACGTGTCCCGGCTGACCCCGGACGCCCTGAGCGGCGCCTCACTGGTGACGGCGTCCGCGCTGCTCGACGTCCTCACCCGCGAGGAGGTCGGCACGCTCGCCGCGGCCTGCGTCGGGGCCGGCAGCCCGGCGCTGCTCACCCTCTCGGTCGCCGGACGCGTCCGTCTCACCCCGGCCGACCCGCTGGACGCGGAGATCACCGAGGCGTTCAACGCGCACCAGCGGCGCACGGGCCTGCTCGGCCCCGACGCCGTCACCGTGACCCGCGAGGCGTTCACCGACCGCGGGGCGGCGGTGCGGCTGCATCCGAGCCCCTGGCGCCTGGGACCCGAGGACGCCGCGCTGACGGCCCAGTGGCTGCGCGGCTGGGTGGCCGCGGCGGTCGAGCAGCGCCCCGACCTGGCGCTGCGCGCCGACCGCTACCTCCAGGACCGTCTGGCGGCCTGCGCGGCGGGCGAGTTGAGCGTCGTCGTCGACCACACCGACCTGCTCGCCCTGGTCCGCCCGACGGGGCACGCCTCATGACCCCGCGCCCGGCGGCCCCCGGGACCAGGCCGCACACCCCGCCCCCCGACCCGGCCCCACCGGTGCAGCGGCAGCACGTGTATCCGCAGCATCGGCAGTCTGTGGTCGCGTCCGATGCCGCGTCGGCGCTCTCGGACCCGACCGGCACCGCGCCGGTGTGCACCCGCCCGCCCGCCACCCCGCGCCCGCTCCCAGGCACCCCCGACGCCGGGCCCGCACCCGAAGCCGAACCCCCGCGCGCCGAATCTCCACGCGTCGTCCCGCCCGGCGCCGGCCCCGTTTCCGACGCCGAACCCCCCGACCCGGCCCCACCGGTGCAGCGGCAGCACGTGTATCCGCAGCATCGGCAGTCTGTGGTCGCGTCCGATGCCGCGTCGGCGCTCCCGGACCCGACCGGCACTGCGCCGGTGTGCACCCTCCCACCCGCCACCCCGCGCCCGCGCCCGCTCCCACACACCCCCGACGCCGGGCCCGCGCCCGACGCCGAACCCCCGCGCGCCGGGCCCGTTTCCGATGCCGAACCTCCGCGCCTCGAAGGCCCGTACGTCGACGCGCCGGTGCAGTGCCGTCCGGCAGGCCGCGCCCGTGGTGGTTTCCGGGGCGGGCAGGGGTGGTTGCCGGTGGTGGGTCGCGCCGTGCGCGGGCGGCTGGGTGCCCTGGCCGGGGCCGGGATCCTCGGGGTGCTGCTGTGGCGGCTGGGGACCGGTGTGTTCCTGGACGGGCTGCGCCGGATCGACCTGGGAACGCTGCTGGTCGCCGTGGGCATCGGCGTCGTCACCACCGTGTTGAGCGCCTGGCGTTGGCATATCGTGGCCCGCGGCCTGCGGATCCGGCTGCCGCTGGGTTCCGCCGTCGCCGACTACTACCGGGCGCTGTTCCTGAACGCGGCCCTGCCCGGCGGCGTGCTCGGCGATGTGCACCGGGCCGTCCGGCACGGGCAGGAGGCCGGGGACGTCGGGCGCGGCGTCCGCTCCGTCGTGCTGGAGCGGGCCGCAGGACAGGTCGCGCTGGCCGTGGCCGGCGCGGTGCTGCTGCTCACGCTGGAGTCCCCGCTCCGGGACGAGGCCCGGGACTTCGCCCCGCTGGTCGCCCTCGGCGCGGCGGGCGCCTGCGCCGTCGCCCTCGCGGTCCGGATGAACCGTGCCCCCTCCCGCCGCCCCGGCACCCTGCGTACCGCACTCGCCGAGGCCCGCGCGGGGCTGCTCTCCCGCGCCAACTGGCCCGGCGTCGCCCTGTCCTCGGCGGTCGTGCTGGCCGGACACCTCGCGATGTTCGTGGTGGCGGCCCGGGCCGCCGGCTCGACGGCCGCCGTCCCGGCGCTGCTGCCCCTCGCGGTCCTCGCCCTGGTCGCCATGGGCCTGCCCCTGAACATCGGCGGCTTCGGCCCCCGGGAGGGCGTCACCGCCTGGGCGTTCGGCGCCGCCGGCCTGGGCGCGGACAGCGGACTGGCCACGGCCGTCGTGTACGGGGTGCTCGGCTTCGCGGCGAGCCTGCCCGGCCTTGCCGTCCTGATCGCCCGCCGGCGCACGGGACTTCACCCGCGTCCGGCCGAACCCCCCTGCGCCGACGCACCGTCCGCATCCGCCCCGGAGGTGAGCAGGGCGAAATACTCCGCGAAGGATTCGGCGAGGCTCGTCAGCAGTTTCTTCCCCTTTTCCGCCGACCCCAGCGAAGGACGGCCGATGACCCCCGATTCGGTATAGGCGGACATTCCCGCGGTGAGCAGATGACGACGGTCGTCCGCGGTGAAATCGGCGGACTGGTAACCAGGGCGGACCCATTCGGGATGCGCGTGCAGCAGAATGGAGGTCTCGATTTCCCCGGCGTGCATGTCGGTCAGCAGCGAGGTACGCACCCCGGCCCGCGCCCGTGCCGTCTCCCAGTCCTCGGCGGCCGGGAACAGCGCCATCCGCTCCCCGCGCGCGGAGGACTCCTGAACCACGTTGCCCAGCACATAGTTGCCGCCGTGGCCGTTGACCACGGCGAGCGCGTCGACGCCGGACCGGCGCAGCGACGCCGCGACATCCCGCACCACCGCGTGCAGGGTCACGGCGGAGATGCTGACGGTTCCGGGCCAGGCCGCGTGCTCGTGCGAGCAGGACACCGTCAGCGGAGGAAGGAGGTGCACCGGGTACGCCGCGGCGATCTCCCGCGCGACGGCGCAGGCGACGAGCGTGTCGGTCGCCAGGGGAAGGAACGGACCGTGCTGCTCGAAGCTCCCCACGGGAAGGACGGCGACCTGTGACGACATGCCCGCCCCGCGCGTCCGTACGTCCTCGGTGGTGTCCGCCGGCAGCACACCGTGTGCCGCCGCACACGCGCCCGAACCACTCATCTTTCCATGGCCTTTCGTCTCCGTTGAGGAATCAGATCATGACAGAAAACATCGGCGTACTCGGCAAGAAGTCCGCACGGCGTTCGGGCGTGGAACGCGTCGTGACCGCACCCCTGCCCACCGTGTACGGGACATTCCAGGCCATCGGCTATCTGGACCACGACGGCGGTGACGAGCAGGTCGCGCTCGTGCACGGTGATCTCGGCACCGAGGACGTGCTGACCCGGCTCCACTCGGAGTGCCTGACCGGCGACGCGTTCGGCTCCCAGCACTGCGAGTGCGGCGACCAACTCGCCTCCGCGCTGCGCGCGGTGGTCGCCGCGGGCAGCGGCGTCGTCGTCTATCTCCGCGGGCACGAAGGCCGCGGCATCGGACTGCTCGCGAAGCTGCGCGCGATGGCCCTGCAGGCGGAGGGACTCGACACCGTCGAGGCGAACCTCGCCCAGGGACTGCCGGTCGACGCCCGTGACTACGGTGTGGCCGCCGCCATCCTGCGCGACCTGGGCGTCGCCTCGGTACGGCTGATGTCCAACAACCCGCGCAAACGCGAGTCGTTGCTGCGGCACGGCATCCAGGTCGCCGAGGAGGTACCGCTGTTGATCCCGCCGTGCGAGAACAACATCACCTATCTGCGGACCAAACGGGAACGCCTCGACCACCACCTGCCCCATCTGGACGCGGTGGCGCACTGGTCCTGAGGCCCCGCGGCGGCCTCCTCGGCCCGGCTCAGTCCACCACCGCCTCGTGCACCAGCCGCTTCAGCTCCGGGAACACCTTCAACGTCCTGGGCCGCACCTGGGTCATGAACTGCACGGTGAGATCACGGCCCGGGTCGATCCAGAAGGTCGTGGTCGCCACGCCGCTCCAGCCGTAGGTGCCGGGCCCGGCCGGGGCCGCCGTACGGTCCGGGTCGATCACCACGGAGACGCCGAGGCCGAAGCCGACGCCGTCGTTGCCCGGCTCCCGGTGCGGGGACGCGCCGAAGCCGCGCAGGTCGGCGCCGCCGGGCAACTGGTTACGGGTCATCTGGGCCACCGTCTCGGGCCGCAGCAGCCGGACGCCGTCCAGTTCGCCGCCCCGGCGCAGCATCTCCGCGAACCGGTGGTAGTCGTAGGCCGTGGCCACCATGCCGCCGCTGCCGGACAGGAACCGGGGACGGCCGTGCAGCGGCAGGCCCGGGATCGGCTCGATGCCGCCGCCCTCGGTCTCCCCGTACAACTCGGAGAGCCGGCCCGCCTGTTCGGCCACGATGTGGAAACCGGCGTCCGGCATGCCCAGCGGATGGAAGATCCGCTCGGCGAAGAACACGTCGAGCGGCTGCCCGGAGACCACCTCGACCACCCGGCCCAGCACATTGGAGGCCACCGAGTAGTTCCACTGCGTGCCCGGCTCGAACTGCAGCGGCAGCCCGGCGTACACATCGATGGTCTCGGCGAGGTTCGCGCCGGGCGGTACGGACGACTCAAGGCCGGCGGTCCGGTAGAGGGCGTCGACCGGGTGGGAGTGGTAGAAGGCGAAGGTCAGGCCCGCGGTGTGGGTGAGCAGATGCCGGATCAGGATGGGGCCATCGGCGGGGCGGGTGGTGACCTCGGTGCCGGAGCCGCCCTCGTACACCCGCGGGTTCGCGAAGGCCGGCAGGTGCCGGTCGAGCGGGTCGTCCAGGGACAGCCGTCCCTCCTCCACGAGGAGCATCACGGCGACCGCGGTGACCGGCTTGGTCATCGAGTAGATCCGCCACAGCGTGTCCGGCTGCACCGGCAGCCCGGCCGACCGGTCGCGCGCGCCGTGCGCCGTGAGGTGGGCGACGCGTCCGCCGCGGGCCACCGACACCAGATAGCCGGGCAGCCGGCCCTCGTCCACGTAGTGGGCGAGGTACTGGTCGAGGCGGTCCAGCGCCTTCGGGTCAAGACCGGCCTCGTCCGGGTCGGCTTCCTGTCGCAGCTGTGCCATCGCGCTCCTCCGCGTGGTGCCGTCCGGCGGTTGATCGTTGCATGACTCGGGGGGTACGGGTGGGTTGTTGGCGGGTTGCGCAGTTCCCCGCGCCCCTATCGAGGTTCGTCCGTCGTTGGTCGGGTGCGGGTTTGTGGGGGCTTGTCGCGCAGTTCCCCGCGCCCCTATGGGGCTTGTCGCGCCGTTCCCCGCGCCCCTATGGGGCTTGTCGCGCAGTTCCCCGCGCCCCTATGGGGCTTGTTGCGCCGTTCCTCGCGTTCCTATGGGGCTTTACCGGGCTGTTTTGGTGCGGGTTTCGATTGTGTGGAGTACTGCGATCATGTCCTCGTCGGCGTGGCCGGCGGACACGGTTTCCTCGAACAAGGCGTGGCAGACGTCGAGGAGCGGTGAGGCGAGGCCCGCCGTGCGGGCCGCCGCCGCGATCAGCCGGTTGTTCTTCAGCACATCGAGCGCCGCGGCCTGCACCGTGAAGTCCCGCTCGTGCAGCTTGGGTGCCTTCATCCGGGAGACCCCGCTGGCCATCGGGCCCGCGTCCAGCACGTCCAGGAACAGCCGCCGGTCCAGGCCCTGCCGCTCGGCGAAGTGGAACGCCTCGGTCAGCCCGGTCACCAGCGTGATCAGGAAGAGGTTCACCGAGAGCTTCATGAGCAGCGCGTGCGGCGCCGGACCGCACACGAACACCTCCCGGCACATCGGCGCCAGCAGCGGCCCGACCCGCGCCACCGCCTGCTCGTCCCCGGCCAGCATCGCCACCAGCTGCCCCTGCTCGGCGGGCACCCGGGAGCCGGAGACCGGCGCCTCGGCATAACGGCCGCCCGCGGCGCGCACGTCGGCCTCCAGCGCCTGCGAGTACTCGGGCGAGGTCGTGCCCATGTGCACCACGACCCGTCCGGCGACGCGTGCCGCGAATCCTTGTCCGCCGCGGTCCAGCACGGCGTCGATCGCCGCGTCGTCGGCGAGCATCAGGATCACCACGTCCGCCCGCGCGAACACGTCGTCGGGGCCCGCGGCCACCTCCGCGCCGGCCGCGCGCAGCGGCTCGGCGCGCCCGGGGGTGCGGTTCCAGACCACGAGCGGGGTGCCCGCGGCCGCCAGGCGCAGCGCCATGGGCTGCCCCATCACTCCGAGACCGATGAATCCGACACGCATGTGGGGCCGCCTTCCACACCCGACCGACTATGACGGCGGTCATAGTAGCGGGCGCTATGACGGCGGTCATAGGCTGGACCGCACAGCGAGACACGGCACACCGGGAGGTCGACGATGGCGGGGTCCCGGCGCGGACCGAGGGAGCGCATGGTCTTCAGCGCCGCCCAGCTGATCCGGCGCGACGGGGTCGCCGCGACGGGCATGCGCGATGTGGCCGCCCATGCCGAGGCGCCGCGCGGATCGCTCCAGCACTACTTCCCGGGCGGCAAGGAACAACTCGTCAACGAGGCCGTGGCCTGGGCCGGGCGGTACGCGGGCAACCGGATCGCACGCTTCCTCGCGGAGCAGGACCGGCCGACGCCGAGCGGCCTGTTCGCGGCGATGGTGCGGCAGTGGACCGACGAGTACGGCACGAGCGGCTTCGACCGCGGCTGCCCGGTCGCCGCGGCCACCGTGGACTGCGCCGCGGCGGGCACCTCCACCCGGGAGGCGGCGGCCGCCGCGTTCGTGGCCTGGCGGGCCCCGCTCGCCGCGGCCCTGACGGATCTGGGGGTGCCCGCCGAGCGGGCCGACTCACTGGCCACCGTGATGATCAGCGCCCTGGAGGGGGCGATCCTGCTGGCCCGCGCCGAGCGGGACGTGGCACCCCTGACGACCGTGGCCCGCGAACTGGGCCCGCTCCTCGACGCGGCCGTGCGTCCCCCGGCCTGAGCGAAGACCGCTGCCGGTCCGGAGACGGCGTCGGGCCGGCATCGTCTCCGGCCGGGCCGGCCGCTGTCCCGCTCGCTCGCCCAGCACATCGCCCTGGCCGCCGACGACGCGGTGGCCGCGGCCCACCGCTATCGCGCCGCGGGTGGCGCCTTCTGGCGCTGCTGCACGACCAGCGTCGGCCGGGTGTTCTTCGAACTCGTCCGGCGCCCCCGGCTACCGTGGATACCGCGGCGCGAACGCGCCGGTCCGGCTCGCGGTACGGCTCGCTGGGCACCCCCCGCGCTGACCGCTGCCGCGGTGTGGAGGGGGTGAGAGGCCGGTGAGATCTCCCTCTGTTTCGGGGGCTATGCGGGTTCGCCGACCGATACTCACGAAAGTCCGGAATGCGCCCCGCGTTCCGGACCCGAGTCAACCCGGCTGCCCTGGAAGGCCGTTCATGCCGAGCACCGTCAGCGAACCGCGCACGGGGGGCCGCGCGGCTCCGCCACCGCCCACGGCCCCACCGCGCACCCGTGCCGACCGCTACGAGCGTCCGGTGCTGGTGTGCATCGCGGCACTCGCCGCCCTGCTCTTCCTCTGGGGCATCGACCACAGCGCCTACCACGCCTTCTACGCGAGCGCGGTGCGCAGCATGACCGACGGCCCGGTCGCCTTCCTCTACGGCTCCTTCGACCCCGCCGGTTCGATCACCCTCGACAAGCTGCCCGGCTTCCTGTGGCCCCAGGCCCTGTCGGCGCTGGTCTTCGGCTTCCACCCGTGGGCGCTGGTGCTTCCGCAGGCCGTCGAGGGCGTGGCCTGCGTCCTCCTGCTCCACCTGGTGGTGCGCCGCTGGGCCGGGGTGCCCGCCGGTCTCGCGGCGGCCGGGTTCCTCACGCTCACCCCGGTGACGGTGGGCGTGGGCCGGTCGGTGGTCGAGGACGCGCCGTTCGTCCTGCTGCTGCTCCTGGCCGCCGAGGCCACCCAGCGCGCTACCGAACGGGCCCGGCCGCGCACCCTGTTGCTCGCGGCCCTCTGGGTGGGCCTGGCGTTCCAGTGCAAGATGCTGGAGGCCTGGGCGGTACTGCCCGCGCTGGCCGCGACCTACCTGGTCGCCGCGCCCGCCCCGGCGCGCCGCCGGGCCGGTCATCTCGCCCTGGCCGGCGCGGTGACGGCGACGGTGTCCCTGTCGTGGATGCTGGTGGCCACCCTCACCCCGGCCGCCTCCCGCCCCTATCTCGACGGCACCACCGACAACTCGGCGTTCGGCATGGTCGTCGGCTACAACTTCCTGACCCGTTTCCACGCGGTCGGCATCGACGCGGCCGGCACCGGCAGCATCGTCACCGGCCGGCCCGCGCACCCGGGCGGTGCCCACGCGTCCGGCATGGGCGACAGCGTGTGGAAGATGCTCAGTCCCGGGATCGCCACCCAGACGGGATGGCTGTACCCGCTCGCGGCCCTCGGGCTCGTCGGCGGACTGGTGGCGCTGTGGCGGCGGCGCGTGCCGCGCACCGACCGCCTGCTCGCCGGACATCTGCTGTGGGGGGTGTGGCTGGCCACCTTCTTCGTGGTGTTCAGCTTCGGCAGCGTGACCGGTCACACCTACTACATGGGCGTCGTCGCGGTGGCCCTGTCGGCGCTGGCCGGCCAAGGGGTCGTCCAGGGGTCGCGGGCGCTTCGGGCCGGCGGCCGTACGGCCTGGCTGCTGCCGGCGGTGCTCGCCGTCAACGTCGCCTGGTGCGCGGCCCTGACGCTGTGCTATCCGCGGTTCTTCGGCTGGTCGGCGCCCGCGGCCGGCGCCCTGTGTCTGACCGGGCTCGCCCTGACCGGTGTGCGGCGCGGGCGTGCCGTCACGGCCGGAACGGCCGTTGCCGTCGCCGCGGTCCTGCTGGTCCCCGCCGTGTGGTCGGCCTCGGCGCTGTCCCCGCGCTACAACCAGCCCGGCGGCTTCGGCCGGGTCGGCCCGAACAGCGTCCGCACCGGTACCGCGCTGTCGACCCTGACCCCCGCGCGGCACCGCCTGCTGGCCTACCTCACCGCGCACCGCGACGGCGCCCGCTATCTGGCGGCCGTGCCCGGCTGGACCACCGCCGCGCCGTATGTGATCGCCGCCGACGCGCCCATGCTGCCCGTCGGGGGGTTCACCGGACGCGTCCCGTTCCCCGGTCCGCGGGGACTGAGTCGGCTGGTCGACTCCGGCCGGCTGCGTTTCGTGCTGCTGCGCCCCTCCGACGTCGTGGCGCACCCCCGCGCGGTACGGTCCCCGGCCGGCGCGCTGGCCCGCTGGACCGTCGTCCACTGCACCCGGGTGCCGCCGGCCGCGTACGGCGAGCACGGCCGCCGACACCTGCTGTACCGCTGCGGCCCGGAGCACGGTGGGTGATCCGGGCCGGGGCGTCAGACGGACCTGTTCCACTCCGCGATCACGGGTCTTTCGTGTTCCGTGGACAGCCGGCTGACCGTGCCGGTCGCCAGCTGGAACAGGCGGCCCTCGGCGGGCGGCAGCCCCAGCCGGCGGGCGGTGAGCACCCGCAGGAAGTGGGCGTGCGCGACGAGCACCACATCACCGGGGTCCCGGGCGAAGGCGGCGTCGACCCGGGACAGCACCCGGTCGGCCCGCCGTCCCGCCTGCGCGGGTGACTCGCCGGGATGCCCCTCGGGGCCGGGCGGTACGCCGTCCGTCCACAGGTCCCAGTCGGGGCGGGTGCGGTGGATCTCGCGGGTGGTGATGCCCTCGTAGCCGCCGTAGTCCCACTCGTGCAACTCGGGGTCGGGCACCGCACCGCTCAGGCCCGCGAGTTCGGCGGTGCGGATCGCGCGGGTGAGCGGGCTGGTGAGTACGAGCGCATAGGTCCGGCCCGAGAGGAGTGGGGCGAGGGACTTGGCCTGTTCCTCGCCGTGCCGGGTCAGCGGCAGATCGGTCCGGCTGGTGTGCCGGCCCGTGACGCTCCACTCCGTCTCACCATGGCGGACCAGGATGAGATCCCCCACGGCCGGTTACTCCTTCGCCGACTCGACGGCGTGGCCGCCGAACTGGTTGCGCAGCGCCGCGATCATCTTCATCTGCGGGGAGTCGTCCTGGCGGGAGGCGAAGCGCGCGAACAGGGAGGAGGTGATCGCCGGCAGCGGGACCGCGTGGTCGATGGCGGCCTCGACGGTCCAGCGGCCCTCGCCGGAGTCCTGCGCGAAGCCCTTCAGCTTCTGAAGGTGTTCGTCCTCGTCCAGGGCGTCGACCGCGAGGTCGAGCAGCCAGGAACGGATGACGGTGCCCTGCTGCCAGGAGCGGTACACCTCACGCACGTTGTCCACCGAGTTGACCTTCTCCAGCAGCTCCCAGCCCTCGGCGTACGCCTGCATCATCGCGTACTCGATGCCGTTGTGGACCATCTTGGAGAAGTGCCCGGCGCCGACCCGGCCCGCGTGGACATAGCCGTACGGGCCCTCGGGTTTGAGCGCTTCGAAGATCGGCTGGAGCCGGTCGACGTGTTCCTTGTCGCCGCCGACCATCAGCGCATAGCCGTTCTCCAGGCCCCACACGCCGCCGGAGACGCCGGCGTCGACGAAGCCGATGCCCTTGATGCCGAGTTCCGCGGCGTGCTTCTCGTCGTCACTCCAGCGGGAGTTGCCGCCGTCGACGACGGTGTCGCCGGGCGACAGCAGGTCGCCGAGTTCGTCGATGACCGACTGGGTGGGATGGCCGGCCGGGACCATGACCCACACCACGCGCGGGGCGTCGAGCCGTTCGACCAGTTCGGCGAGGCCCTTCGCGTCGGACAGGTCGGGGTTGCGGTCGTAGCCGATGACGGTGTGGCCCGCGCGGCGGATCCGCTCGCGCATGTTGCCGCCCATCTTGCCGAGGCCGATGAGTCCGAGCTGCATGTCAGTTCACTCTTCTCTCTTACGCGTTCTTGAGCGTGCGGTAGGCGGCGACGAGGGCGCGCGTGGATGGGTCGAGGCCCTCGACCTCGGTGCCCTCGGTGAGTGCGGGCTCGATGCGTTTGGCGAGGACCTTGCCCAGCTCGACGCCCCACTGGTCGAAGGAGTCGATGTCCCAGATCGCGCCCTGGACGAACACCTTGTGCTCGTACAACGCGATCAGCTGCCCCAGCACCGACGGGGTCAGCTCCCGCGCGAGGATCGTGGTCGTCGGATGATTGCCCCGGAACGTCCGGTGCGCCACCAGCTCCTCCGCGACCCCCTCCGCCCGCACCTCCTGCGGCGTCTTGCCGAAAGCGAGCGCCTGGGTCTGGGCGAAGAAGTTCGCCATCAGCAGATCATGCTGCGCCCCCAGTCCACCGCCCAGCCCGGCCACCGGCTCGGCGAACCCGATGAAGTCCGCCGGGATCACCCTGGTGCCCTGATGGATCAGCTGGAAGTAGGCATGCTGCCCGTTCGTGCCCGGCGTACCCCACACCACCGGCCCCGTCTGCCACTGCACCGGATTCCCGCCACGGTCCACGGACTTGCCGTTGGACTCCATGTCCAGCTGCTGCAGATACGCCGTGAACCGGGACAGATAGTGACTGTAGGGCAGCACCGCATGCGACTGCGCATCGAAGAAACCCCCGTACCACACACCCAGCAGCCCCAGCAGCAGCGGCACATTCGCCTCCGGCGGCGCCGTACGGAAATGCTCGTCGACCACACGGAAACCCGCCAGCATCTCCCCGAACCGCTCCG
>NZ_JBIALO010000018.1:0-145592 GCF_042873595.1 Streptomyces sp. NPDC004629
GCCTTGTCCGGTCCTTACGGATCTCGAAGTCCATCGCACCCCTTGAACTGGGGTGTTGCAACGACTCCTAGAACCCAAGCAGTTCCCCGCGCCCCGTTGGGGCGCGGGGCCGGCGTTCCTGGGGTCAGGCGGTTACCGTTTCGGCCGGTAGGGGCAGGTCCAGGGGGATTGGGCGGTTGTCGCCCGTGTGGGTTGCGGAGGAGGCGTGTGGGCCGTGGCCTGTGGCCCTGGCCGCCACCACGTAGGAGCCCCCGGCGGGCACGGACAGGGCGTAGCTGCCGTCCTCCGCGGAGAGGGTGGCGCCCGCCTGCCGGCCCCTGCGGTCGATCAGGGTGACCTTGGCGCGGGCGACCGGGGCGCCGTCCGCGTCCAGGACCCGGCCGCTGAAGCCGCGCAGCGCCCGCTCGGCGCGCTCCAGGTTGGCCTCCTCCTCGCTGCTCGCGCGCAGCCGCGGGGCGCGGTCGGGCTTCGGCAGGAACAGTGCCAGGGCGAGGCCCACCGCCACCGCGGCCGTCGCGATCAGGAAGGAGACGCGGAAGCCGTGCATGGTCGGGACCGCGACGCCGCCCACGGTGTGTGCCGTGTTGGCGAGCACCATGCCGATCACGGCGCTCGACACGGACGTACCGATGGAACGCATCAGGGTGTTGAGGCCGTTGGCCGCGCCCGTCTCCGACGCCGGGACCGCGCCGACGATCAGCGCGGGCAGTGAGGAGTACGCGAGGCCGATGCCCGCGCCGAGGATCACCGCGATGACCAGGCTCTGCCAGGGAGCGCTCATCAGGCCCAGGCCGGCGCCGTAGCCGATCGCGATGATCAGCATGCCGAGGATCAGGGTGACCTTGGGGCCGTACTTGGCGGACAGCCGGGCGTAGACGGGCGCCGTGAACATCATCGTCAGGCCGAGCGGCGCGACGAGCAGACCCGCGGCGACCATCGACTGGCCGAGGCCGTATCCGGTGGACTTCGGCAGCTGGAGCAGCTGGGGCAGGACGAGCGAGACGACGTAGAAGGAGACGCCGACCATGATCGAGGCGAGGTTGGTCAGCAGGACCTCGCGGCGGACGGTGGTGCGCAGGTCGACGAGGGGCGCCTTGACGCGCAGCTCCATCAGGCCCCACAGCACGAGCACGACGACGGCCGCGCCGAACAGGCCGAGCGTGGTGCCGGACGACCAGCCCCAGTCGCTGCCCTTGGTGACCGGCAGGAGCAGCAGGACCAGACCCGCGCACAGACCGAGCGCGCCGGGCAGGTCGAAGGAGCCCGGGGCGCGCATCGGGGACTCGGGGACGACGAACAGGGTGAGGGCGATGGCGAGCACGCCGAGCGCGGCGGCGCCGTAGAACAGGGCGTGCCAGTCCGTGTGCTGGGCGACCAGGGCCGCGGCGGGCAGCGCGAGGCCGCCGCCGACACCGATGGACGAACTCATCAGGGCCATCGCCGAGCCGAGCCGTTCGCGCGGCAGCATGTCACGCATCAGGCCGATGCCGAGCGGGATCGCGCCCATCGCGAAGCCCTGGAGCGTGCGGCCCACGATCATCATGAGCAGTTGGCTGGTGACCGCGCTGATCAGTGCTCCGGCCACCATCACCGCGAGGCTGGATATAAGCATGCGCCGTTTGCCGTACAGGTCGCCGAGGCGGCCCATGATCGGGGTGGCCACGGCGCCGGACAGGAGCGTCGAGGTGAGGACCCAGGTGGCGTTGCTGGGCGAGGTGGCCAGCAGCTGCGGCAGGTCCTTGATGACGGGGACGAGCAGGGTCTGCATCACCGCGACCACGATGCCCGCGAAGGCGAGCACCGGGACCACGGTCCCGCGCGCGCTCCGGGTGGGCTGGTCGGTCGTGTGCGTCATGGACTGAGGCCTCCGGGCCGGAAGTGGAGAAGTGGTCGGTGAACCGCGCGGGATGGGTGTTCGGGGAACCTCGTATGCACGGGCAACTATTCCGTCGCTTCGGGGACCTCACAAATCCTTGACCCTCTCATGGTGATGTGATGCGGCGTCAGAAAACCGACTGGGGTCGCCTGAAGGCTGGCTTCTTTGTAGAACAGGTTCTAATCTGACGGGCTATGAAGGCATATGTAGCCGGGGTCGGGATGACCAGGTTCGAGAAGCCCGAGACCCGTACATGGCAGTACTGGGACATGGCGCGGGAAGCGGGCGGCGCCGCCCTCGCCGACGCCGGGATCGCCTACACCGAAGTGGAACAGGTTCCCGTCGGCTACTGCTTCCAGCCCTCCACGGCCGGTCAGCGCGCCGCCTACGAACTCGGCCTGACCGGGGTCCCCGTCTACAACCTGAACAACAACTGCGCCACCGGATCCACCGCGCTGATGCTGGCACGTCACCTCGTCGAGGGCGGCGGCTGCGACTGCGTGCTGGCACTCGGCTTCGAGAAGATGCGGCGGGGCGCGCTCGGCACCGGCGCCGACGGCGCGGACCTCGGCACCTCCCCGGTCGCCCGGCACTACGGCGTGATGGCCGCCCGGCACGGCGTCGAGGCGACCCCGCCGACCGCGCAGATCTTCGGCGCCGCGGCCCGCGAGCACATGGACCGCTACGGCACGACCGAGGCACAGCTCGCCGCCGTCGCCGCCAAGAACCACCGGCACTCCGCGCACAACCCGTACGCCCAGTTCCGCGACGTGTACGACATCGCCGACGTGCTCGCCTCCCGCACCGTGCACCGGCCGCTCACCAAGCTCCAGTGCTCGCCGACCTCGGACGGCGCGGCGGCGGCCGTGGTGGTGTCCGAACGGTTCGCCGAGCGGCACGGGTCGACCGGGCTGGTCGAGATCGCCGGTCAGGCCATGACCACCGACACCGAGGAGTCCTTCGCCGCCGGCTCCTGCATCGACGTCGTCGGACAGCCGATGTCCCGCGCGGCGGCCCGGCAGGCGTACGAGCGGGCCGGGCTCGGCATCGAGGACGTCGACGTGGTCGAACTGCACGACTGTTTCTCCATCAACGAACTGCTGACCTACGAAGCGCTCGGCATGTGCGGACCGGGGGAGTCCGGCAAGCTCGTCGAGTCCGGGGCGACCACATACGGCGGGCGGTGGGTGGTCAACCCGTCCGGCGGGCTGATCTCCAAGGGGCACCCGCTGGGCGCCACCGGCCTCGCCCAGGTCGCCGAGCTGGTGTGGCAACTGCGCGGCCGGGCAGGAGAGCGGCAGGTGGCCGGGGCACGGGTCGGGCTCGCCCACAACATCGGCCTGGGCGGCGCCGCGGTCGTGACCCTCGTACGGGCGGCCTAGGACCGACGGCCGTACGGTGGACGGCGTAGGTCGGCCGACCCAGGCATACGTGGGCCGAAATCCCGATGCAGGGACCGTAACCGGCTTGAGAACATGACAGCCATGCTCGAAGCCGCCGACACCACCCCGATACGCAGCAGGACCGCGCCCCCCACCTGGCTGGTGGTCGCCCTCGCCTGCGCCGGACAGTTCCTCGTCGTGCTGGACGTGTCCGTGGTCAACGTGGCCCTGCCGTCCATGCGTACCGACCTCGGGCTGAGCGGATCGGGACTCCAATGGGTCGTGAACGCGTACGCGATCGCCTTCGCCGGGTTCATGCTGCTCGGCGGGCGGGCCGGCGACCTGTACGGGCGCAAGCGGATGTTCCTCGTCGGGCTCGGGCTGTTCACGCTGGCCTCGCTGGGCGGCGGGCTCGCCCAGGAAGGCTGGCAACTGCTGCTCGCACGCGCCGTACAGGGACTGGGCGCGGCCGTGCTCGCGCCCTCGACACTGACCCTGCTGACCGCGGCCGTCCCGGAAGGCCCCGCACGGGCACGGGCCATCGCCACCTGGACCGCGGTGGGCGCCGGCGGCGGCGCCGCCGGCGGCCTGGTCGGCGGGGTGCTGGTCGACATGCTGTCCTGGCGCTGGGTGCTGCTCATCAACGTGCCCGTCGGCGCCGTCGTACTGGCGGGCTCCGTGGCCTGGCTGACGGAGAGCCGGGCGGGGCAGCGGCGGCGGCTCGACCTGCCGGGCGCGCTGCTGGTCACGGCGGGCCTCGCGACGCTCGCATACGGGATCGTGCAGACCGAGGCCGAGGGCTGGACCGCCGCGGCCACGCTGCTGCCGCTGGCCGCCGGGCTCGCGCTGCTCGGGCTTTTCCTGCTGGTCGAGGCACGGGCGACCACCCCGCTCATGCCGCTGCGGCTGCTGCGGCAGCGGCCCGTGGCCTCGGCGAACGCGGCGATGCTCGTGTCCGGTTCCGCGATGTTCTCCATGTGGTACTTCATGACCCTGTACGCGCAGAACGTGCTCGGTTACTCGCCGCTGGAGGCCGGGCTCGCGCTGGTGCCCAGCTCGCTGGCCGTGGTGGCCGGCTCGAAGCTCGCGCCACGCTTCATGCCCGTGCTCGGGCCGCGGAACGTGGCGGTGGTGGGAACGCTGGTGGCCGCGGCCGGATTCGGCTGGCAGTCGACGATGACCCCGCACGGGGCGTATCCGACGGAGATCATGCTGCCCGGCGTCCTGATGATGCTCGGCGCCGGCCTGGCCGCGACACCGCTCGCCTCGCTGGCCACCTCGGGGGCGGCGCCGGGCGAGGCCGGACTGGTCTCCGGCCTGGTCAACACCTCACGCACGATGGGCGGTTCGCTGGGGCTCGCCGTCATGTCGACGATCGCGGCGGCCCGCACCGCAGGCTCCCCGACCCCCTCGGCCCTCACCGACGGCTACGCGCTGGCCTTCCGGGTGAGCACGGTGATGCTGCTCGCGGGCGCGGGCCTGATGCTGCTGTGGCTCCCCCGGAGAAACACGGAGCGGGCCATGCGCTGAGCCGATCGGCACGGGGCTGTTGCGATCGGTGGGTGGGCGGTATGGAATGAACGGCGGAACGCACCGGGCCGGCACGGGGGTGTCCGGCAGCCGGACCGACCTCGGCGGACACCGGATGCCGAAACCGTGACGCGCTGGGAGAAACCATGGCAGCGAAGCCGCCCGTGCCCCCCTTCACCCGGGAGAGCGCGACCGAGAAGGTCCGCCTGGCCGAGGACGCGTGGAACACCCGGGACCCCGAGCGGGTGGCCCTCGCCTACACGCCCGACAGCCGCTGGCGCAATCGCGGCGAGTTCGTCAACGGCCGCGAGGAGATCGTCGCCTTCCTCACCCGGAAGTGGACCAGGGAGCAGGACTACCGGCTCATCAAGGAACTGTGGGCATTCGACGGGAACCGCATCGCCGTACGCTTCGCCTACGAGTGCCACGACGACTCGGGCAACTGGTACCGCTCCTACGGCAACGAGAACTGGGAGTTCGACGACGAGGGCCTGATGCGGGTCCGCCTCGCATCCATCAACGACCTCCCCATCAAGGAGCAAAACCGCAAATACCACTGGCCCCTGGGCCCCCGCCCCACAACCCACCCAACCCTGACCGACCTGGGCCTATAGAGGCCCGGCCCCCCAAAGGGGCGCGGGGAACTGCGCGACAAGCCACGACGACGCCGCAGCCGCACGACGGCGTGGTCCCGGCCGCGCCCCCGAAGGGGCGCGGGGAACTGCGCGACAAGCCACGACGACGCGGCAGCCGCACGACGGCGTGATCCGGCCGTACCCGCGGAGCGCCACGCGGGGAACTGCGCGACAAGCCACAACGACGCGGCAGCCGGGCGACGGCGCGGCCCGGCCGTACCCGCGGAGCGCCACGCGGGGAACTGCGCGACAAGCCACGACGACGCGGCAGCCGGGCGACGGCGCGGCCCGGCCGTACCCGCGGAGCGCCACGCGGGGAACTGCCCACCCCGCGACCACCAATCCGCAAGGACTGCCACGCGGTCTGCTCCGTTGCACGGGGCGTCGCGCTGCGCGGGCCGTCGTGCCGTAGCGGGTGCTGGGCTGCGGGGGCCGGTAGGGCGCGGTGGTCGTTGGCTGGGGTGAGCTGATGGGGTGTCAGGAGGGTTCACAAGTATCGTGGGCTCGGCTATACAAGGGGCGCCGGACTGGAACGCGTTCTAGGTCGGCCCGTGACGACCTCGGTGCGGCCGACGGTGCGGACGGCCGCGCCGGGGTCTTGAGACCGCGGAGAGCCGCTGTACCCCGCCCGCCCGGCCGCCCCCGCCGGCCGCCGCCCGTGTCAGGAGCCGTATGCCCATCGACGCAGCCAAGGCCCTCGCCGCCGAACCCCGCTCCCGGGAGATCGCCTGGGACCACAAGGACGTCCAGCTCTACCACCTCGGCATCGGCGCCGGCCGGCCCGCCACCGACCCCGGCGAACTGCGCTACACCCTGGAGTCCCGGCTGCACGTCCTGCCCGGCTTCGCCACCGTCGCGGGCAGCGGCTCGCCCGGCGTGATCAGCGGCCTGTCCATGCCCGGCATCGAGGTCGACCTCGCCCGCGTCCTGCACGGCGGCCAGTCCCTCACCCTGCACCGCCCCATCCCGGCCGAGGGCACCGCCACCGCCACCGGCCGGATCGCCGCCGTATACGACAAGGTCAAGGCCGCCGTCCTCGTCATGCGCACCGAAGTCGCCGACGCCGACGGCCCGTTGTGGACCAGCGACGCGCAGATCTTCGTACGCGGCGAGGGCGGCTGGGGCGGTGACCGCGGCCCCGCCACCACCCTGGAACCGCCCACCGGCGAGCCCGACCTGACCCTGGAGCGCCCCACCCGCGAGGACCAGGCCCTGCTCTACCGGCTCTGCGGCGACTGGAACCCGCTGCACGCCGACCCCGATTTCGCCAAGCTGGCCGGGTTCGACCGGCCCATCCTGCACGGGCTGTGCACCTACGGCATGACGCTCAAGGCCGTCGTCGACACACTGCTCGACGGCGATGTGACCCGGGTCCGCGCCTACACCACGCGTTTCGCCGGAGTCGTGTACCCCGGCGAGACACTGCGCCTGCGCATGTGGCGGCAGCCGGGCGCGGTCCGGATCGCCGTGAGCGCCGTACGGGAACCGGACGAGGCACCCGTCCTCACCGACACGATCGTCGAACACGCCTGAGTCAGACCGCTGTTGAGGGGAGCCGTACCATGCGCGCAGCCGTACTGCACGAGATCGGCCAGGACAAGCTGGAGGTCCTCGACGACATCGAGGCGACGGGGTTCGGCCCCGGCAAGGTGAGGATCCGGGTGCGCGCCACGGGGCTGTGCCACTCCGACCTGTCCGCCATGAGCGGGGTGCTGCCCCAGCCGGCGCCGTTCGTGCCCGGTCACGAGGGCGCGGGCGAGATCCTGGAGGTGGGCGAGCACGTCACCGCCCTGAAGCCCGGCGACCGGGTGGTGATCTGCTGGCTGCCCGCCTGCGGCGCCTGTCCCGCCTGCGGGCGCGGCCAGACCGAGCTGTGCCTGGCCGGATTCATGAACGCGGGCACCCCCAACTTCAAACGCTCCGGCGCGGACCTCTTCGGCTTCGCGGGCACCGGCACCTTCGCCGAGGAGGTCGTCGTCGACGCGGGCTGCGCCGTGCCGATCCCGGACGACGTGCCCTTCGACATCGCCGCGCTCATCGGCTGCGGTGTCACCACCGGACTCGGTGCCGCCCTCAACACCGCGGACGTGGAGGCCGGTTCGTCGGTCGCCGTCATCGGCTGCGGTGGCGTCGGCATCTCGGCCGTGCAGGGCGCCCGCCTCAAGGGCGCCGCGGAGATCGTCGCCGTCGACCCGGTCGCCTCGCGCCGCGAGTCCGCACTGCGCTTCGGCGCCACCCGGGCCGTCCCGCCCGAGGCGCTGGCCGACGCCAAACAACAGGTCACCGGCGGCGAGGGCTTCGACTACGTCTTCGAGGTCGTCGGCCGCTCGGTCACCGCACGCACCGCCTACGAGAACACCCGGCGCGGCGGCACGCTCGTCGTGGTCGGCGCGGGCGCCATGGACGACTTCCTCCAACTCAACATGTTCGAGCTGTTCTTCGACGAGAAGCGGATCCTGCCGTCCATGTACGGCGGCGGCGACGTGCTGCGCTCCTACAACCGCACCATCGCTCTGTGGCGGGCCGGCCGCGTCGACCTGGAGGGTCTGATCACCCACCGGGTGCCGCTGGCCGAGATCAACGAGGCGCTGGACCAGATGCGTACGGGGACGGCCCTGCGCACCTGCATCGAGATCTGACGGGGAGCCGTATGTCACTGCCACTCGAAGGCCGGTCCGCCATCGTCACCGGCGCCGGACGCGGACTGGGCCGGGCCGAGGCGCTGGAACTCGCCCGGCTCGGCGCGGCCGTCGTCGTCAACGACTACGGGCAGTCGGCCGGCTGGGGGTCCCCCCTGCCCGAGCGAAGCCGAGGGCTTGGGGGAGGCTCGGGGGCCGGCTCCGCCGCGCCCGCCGAACAGGTCGCCGCCGAGATCCGGGCGGCCGGCGGCCGGGCCGTCGCCCACACCGGGGACGTCGCCGACTTCGCCCGCGCCCGGGAACTGGTCGCGCTCGCGGTCGACGCGTTCGGGAGCCTGGACATCCTGGTCAACAACGCCGGCATCCTTCGCGACCGCATGGTCTTCTCCATGTCCGAGGACGAGTGGGACTCGGTGATCCGGGTCCATCTCAAAGGCCACTTCAACACCATCCGCTTCGCCGCCGCGCACTGGCGGGAGCGGTCCAAGGCGTCCGCGGGGCCGGTCTACGGGCGGATCGTGAACACCTCCTCGGAGGCGTTCCTGGCCGGCTCGGCGGGCCAGCCCAACTACGCCGCCGCCAAGGGCGGAATCGTCGGCCTCACCACCTCCACGGCGCTGGCCCTCGCCAAGTACGGCGTGACCGCCAACGTGATCTGTCCGCGCGCCCGGACCCGGATGACCGAGGACGTCTTCGCCGGCATCGCCGTCCCCGACGAGGGCCTTGACCCGCTGGCGCCCGAGCATGTGGCTCCGCTGGTCGGCTATCTGGCCGCGCCCGCTGCCGCGCGGGTCAACGGGCAGTTGTTCGTGGTCCACGGCGGCATGGTCGCGATCGTCGAACGACCGCGGGTCCAGGCGAAGTTCGACAGCAAGCAGGACGCCTTCAGCTACGCCGAACTCGATGCGATCCTCACCCCGCACTACGCGTCCCGTCCACCGGGGGAGACATTCGCGGCAACAGAAGTACTCACCCTCAAACACGACTGACGCGCAGGTACGTTGGCGTCAGCGAGGGGTGCCGCCGACGCGAAGGAATCCCGATCCCCTGACGCCCGAGCCTGTGGCTCTGCTCGCGGGTCGTGGGCGGCTGCTTCGTGCGTGGGCGGGGTCGGCGGGTGGGTGGCGGCGACGGGGAGGGGGCGGTCGTCCTCTTGCTGGTTTCGTCGCCTCCGGCGGGGAGGGGCTTTGATTCCCTGGCGCCCGAGCCTGTGGCTCTGCTCGCGGGTCGTGGGGGGCTGCTTCGTGCGTGGGCGGGGTCGGCGGGTGGGTGGCGGCGACGCGGAGGGGGGCGGTCGTCCTCTTGCTGGTTTCGCCGCCTCCGGCGGGGAGGGGCTTTGATTCCCTGGCGCCCGAGCCTGTGGTTCCGCTCGCGGGTCGTGGGGGGCTGCTTCGTGCGTGGGCGGGGTCGGCGGGTGGGTGGCGGCGACGCCAAGGAGGTCGGCCGTCGCTTTCGCTGGGTTCGTCGCCTCCGCGCGGACGGTTTTTGATTCCTCGGCGTCCCGGCGTGTGGTTCCGCCCGCCGCGCGGGTCATGGGGGGCTGCTGTTCGTGCGTTGGCGGCAGTGGGGGCGGGTGACGGCGTTGGGGGCGCGGGGGAGGGGGCCGGGTGTCGGTTGATCGGGCGGTCCCCTCCCGCCGTGGGTACCGTCAGGCCGCCGACTCGGTCGGCTCCGGCTTGCGGTGACGGCCGCTCGGGGCCGTTTCGCCGTCCTGGGCCGAGACCGGCCCCCGGTGCTTGCCGTGTCCGTCAGTCTCCTGAGAGCCGGCAGACAGCGGCTGCGTCGTGCTGGTGTCGCTCATCGGAAGAATTCACCCCGTCAACATCATCTTTCGTACAGCCGAGCGAGTCTAACCGGCCCGCCTCGGCCCTGATCCAGGCGGTCACGCCGACCGGCACTACTTCGTTACAAGACGCCCCAGGGGAGCCTGTTGCAGGGGCACGGGACGCAGCGCAACCGGTCGCGGAGGCTCCGATTCCACCGCCCCTGGGACGGCCACGGACCCCCCGGCCACCGCCGAACCGTGTGCCCCGTCCAAGCCCCCGTACACCCCCCACCCGCCAGATGCCCCCCAGCCGGGCGCAGCCGGGTCGTCGCAGACCGCCAACTCTTTGGGCGCCGTCGCGTCGCCGGGTGCCCTCGTGTCGCCGGGTGCTGGCCAGCCGCCGGGTGCCGCCCAGCCGGGTGCCGCAGGTCGGCCGGGTGCCGTCGCGTCGTCGGATGTCCTTGTGTTGCCGGGTGCCCCCCAGTCCTCGGGCACCCCCCACTCACGTGCCGCAGGCCGGCCGGGCGCCGCCGAGTCGCCGGGCGCCGCCGAGTCGCTGAGTGCCCTCGCGTCGCCGGGTGCTGGCCAGCCGCCGACTGTCGCCCAGCCGGGTGCCGCTGGACGGCCGGGTGGCGTTGCGGCGCCGGACGTCCTTGTGTTGCCGGGTGTCCCCCAGTCCTCGGGCGCCCCCCACCCACGTGCCGCAGGCCGGCCGGGCGTCGCCGGGTCGTTGCGGACTGCCAACCCCTTGGGCGCCGTCGCGTCGCCGGGTGCCGTCGGTGGTGGGGTGGGGAGTGTTCGTCTGGGGGGTGTGGTGGTGGGTGGGGTCAGGCGGGCCAGGCCGCACGGGGTCTCCGTGGTGGCGTACGGCAGCAGCAGTACCCCGTCCTCGGTCCACCGTCCCGCCCCCGCCAACCACCCCGCGGGCGCCGGGAGATGGCACAGCTGCCGCTCCGCGGGCCGCCACACCCCGATCCAGCAGCCCAACGGGCCGTCCACGCGCAGCGCCACCGCGCAGCGCTCCGGCGTCAGCGCCTGCCCCGGCTGGATCGCGAACGGCGTCACCACGCAGTCCGGCATCCGCAGGCTGTCCGGGAAGCGCACCGGCAGTGTGCTGCCCAGCACGCCCCAGCCCAGCCGCTCCCGGCCCGGCGAGGGCGCGTCCGAGGCGATGAGCAGCAGCCCGCTGTCCGGGTCGGCGAGCAGCAGCCGGTCGTCGCTGCCGGCCGCGATCTGCAGCAGCGGCGACACCTCGCCGCCCCGCTCCAGGTCCACCACGATCGCCTTGGTGCGCCCGCCGGCCTCCCGGTCCAGGGCCAGCAGCCGCCCCGTGCCGTCCAGCCAGACCCCGCCCGTGCAGCGCCCCGGCACCTCGGCCAGCCGCTCCGGCCCGAAGGCGCCGCCCGCGACCAGCCACACCGCCGTGGAACGCCGGCCGACCGCGAGGGCGTACGCGTACGCCCCGCCCGGGGCCGGCGGCAGCAGCCGCAGCCGGGTGCCCGCGTCCGCGCACTCCACCGCGCCCAGCGGCTGTTCCCCGGTGCCCGGCCCGGTCGGGTACAGCAGCGAGAACACGTGCCGCCCCGCCACCGGCCGGCGGATCAGCACCCGCCCGTCGCCCATCGGCTGCACCTCGGTGCCGGGCTCCTCCGGCTGGTTGCCGGGCAGCGGCACGGCGTACGGCTCGGGGCCGTCCAGCGTCCAGCGCTCCGGGTAGCGGGAGCCGCCGTCCAGCGCGAGCCGGGCGGCGTAGGCGCCGTCCGCCGTGATGGTGCAGCCCGTCTCCGGTACGCCGTCGTCCGCGCCGGCCGCCGAGGGTTCGATCGCACACGCCGTCATCGTTGGCTCACCTCCGGCGACGAACGTAGTTTTCGCACGCACAGCCGTGAGACCGACGAGCAGCCTCTTCACACATAAGGGTGGCCGCGTAACGATTCTCCTGAGGGAACAGGGATCCATGTGCTGCGCGGGCCCCTCGCGTCCGCGGCCGGTACGTCCCCGCGGAACAGGCGGGTAGCCTTTCTCCCGTGCCCCGTCTGTCTGAAGTCATCGCCGCGCTGGAGAACCTGTGGCCCGCCGAGCGGGCCGAGTCCTGGGACGCGGTCGGCACGGTCGTGGGCGACCCCGACCAGGACGTCCGCCGGGTGCTGTTCGCGGTCGACCCGGTCCGGGACGTCGTGGCGGAGGCGGTGCAACTCGGCGCCGACCTGCTCGTCACCCACCACCCGCTGTATCTGCGCGGTACGACGACGGTCTCGGCCGGCACCTTCAAGGGCCGGGTCGTGCACACGCTGATCAAGAACGACATCGCCCTGCACGTCGCCCACACCAACGCCGACACCGCCGATCCGGGCGTCTCCGACGCGCTCGCCGGGGCGCTGGACCTGCGCGTCGTACGCCCCCTCGTGCCGGACGCCACCGACCCGGCGGGCCGCCGCGGCCTCGGCCGGGTCTGCGAACTCGACCACCCCCTCACCGTGCGCGAACTCGCCGCCCGCGCCGCCGAGCGGCTGCCCGCCACCGCGCAGGGCATCCGGGTGGCCGGCGACCCCGAGGCAGTCGTCCGCACGGTCGCGGTCAGCGGCGGCTCCGGCGACAGCCTGTTCGACCAGGTCCGGGCGGCCGGAGTGGACGCCTTCCTCACCGCGGACCTGCGCCACCACCCGGCCTCCGAGGCCGTCGCGCAGACCCCGCTCGCCCTGCTCGACGCGGCGCACTGGGCCACCGAGTGGCCCTGGTGCGAGCTGGCCGCCGCCCAGCTCGACGAGATCTCCGACCGGCACGGATGGGACCTGCGCGTCCACGTCTCCAAGACGGTCACCGACCCCTGGACCGCCCACGCGGCGTCCGCCACCGCCCTTCCACGGGGCGCCACCGCCCCTCCATCGAGCGCCACCTCCTCTCCACCGGGCGCCACGCGCGCCCCCTCTTCTCACGCACCGGGAGCCCCCAACTGAACGCCGCCCCCGCCGACCAGATCCGACTCCTCGACGTCCAGGCCCTCGACGTACGCCTCCAGCAGCTGGCGCACCGGCGGAAGTCGCTGCCCGAGCACGCCGAGATCGACTCGCTGGCCAAGGACCACACCCAGCTGCGCGACCTGCTCGTGGCCGCGCAGACCGAGGAGAGCGACTGCGCCCGCGAGCAGACCAAGGCCGAGCAGGACGTGGACCAGGTGCGTCAGCGCGCCGCCCGCGACCAGCAGCGCCTCGACTCCGGCGCGGTCACCTCCCCGAAGGACCTGGAGAACCTCCAGAAGGAGATCGCCTCCCTCGCCAAGCGGCAGGGCGACCTGGAGGACGTCGTCCTTGAGGTCATGGAACGGCGCGAGGGTGCGCAGGAGCGGGTGGGCGAGCTGACCGAGCGGGTGGCCTCCGTACAGGCGAAGATCGACGACGCGAACGGCCGCCGGGACGCCGCGTTCGAGGAGATCGACGGCGAGGTGGCGACGGTGACCAAGGAGCGCGAGGTCATCGCCGGTTCCGTCCCCGCCGACCTGCTCAAGCTGTACGACAAGCTGCGCGAGCAGCAGGGCGGCATCGGCGCGGCCAGGCTGTACCAGCGCACCTGCCAGGGGTGCCGCCAGGAGCTGGCCATCACCGAGCTGAGCGAGATCCGAAGCGCCGCGCCGGACACGGTCGTACGCTGCGAGAACTGCCGCCGCATCCTGGTGCGTACGGCCGAGTCAGGTCTGTAAGGAGCCGTGGGCGTGCGGGAGTTCATCGTCGAGGCGGACGGTGGGTCGCGCGGCAATCCGGGTCCGGCCGGCTACGGCGCCGTCCTGCTCGACGCCGTGACCGGCCAGGCGCTGCTGGAGGCCGCCGAGTACATCGGCATCGCCACCAACAACGTCGCCGAGTACCGGGGGCTGCTGGCCGGACTGCGGGCCGCGCGTGACCTCGATCCCGGCGCCGCCGTCCACGTCCGCATGGACTCCAAGCTGGTCGTCGAGCAGATGTCGGGCCGCTGGAAGATCAAACACCCCGACCTGAAGCCGCTCGCCGCGGAGGCGGCCCGGGTACTGCCGCCCGACCGCGTCACCTACGAGTGGATCCCCCGGGAGCGCAACAAGCACGCCGACCGCCTGGCCAACGAGGCGATGGACGCGGGCCGCCGCGGCGAACAGTGGTCCCCGGCGGACTCGACGGCGGCCCTGGACACGACCGGGACCCGGACCCCGGCCGGGACCGGCGAACCCGCCGGGGCCCCTGATACTGTCGGGGTCGGCGATACCGTCGGGGCCGGTGATGCCGCCGGGGCCCCTGATACAGCCGGGGCCACTGCCGGGGTCGGCGATACGGCCGGGGCCACTGCCGGGGTCGGCGATACGGCCGGGGCCCCTGATACTGCCGGCGTCGGAGATACTCCCGGGGCCGCTGATACGGCCGGGACCCGTGATACCGCCGGGGTCGGCGATACGGCCAGGTCCCTGGACACGGGGGCGGCCCCGTCGGCCCCCTCGGCCGCGCGCGCCGGCACGGGCGCGGTCCTGGAACCCCCGGTCACCGAACTCCGGGGCACCGGCGGCGCGGCCAAGGCGGGCGCCGATGTGCGGGCGGCGCGGGCCGTGGCAACGCCGAGCGCCGGCTGGGCGCCCGCCGACCTCGGGGCTCCGGCCACCTTCGTGCTGCTGCGGCACGGGGAGACCCCGCTCACCCCGCAGAAGCGGTTCTCCGGGAGCGGCGGCAGCGATCCGTCCCTGTCGGACGTCGGCCGGGAGCAGGCGCAGCGGGTCGCCGCGGCCCTCGCCCGGCGCGGCACCGTCCAGGCGATCGTGTCGTCACCGCTGGCCCGTACCCGGGAGACCGCCGCGATCGTCGCCGCCCGGCTCGGCCTTGAGGTCGCCGTGGCGGACGGGCTGCGCGAGACGGACTTCGGCGCCTGGGAAGGGCTCACCTTCGGCGAGGTGCGTGAGCGCCACCCGGACGACCTGAACGCCTGGCTGACCGACCCCGGGGCGCGCCCGACCGGCGGCGGCGAGAGCTTCGCGGCGACCGCCGCGCGGATCGCCGCCACCCGAGACGAACTGGTCGCCGCGTACGCCCGCCGCACCGTGCTGCTGGTCACCCACGTGACCCCGATCAAGACCTTCGTACGCCTGGCCCTGGGCGCCCCGCCCGAGTCCCTGTTCCGCATGGAACTCTCGGCGGCGTCCCTGTCGGCGGTGGCGTACTACACGGACGGCAACGCCAGCGTCCGCCTGTTCAACGACACGTCCCACCTGCGGTGAGCTTCGCAGGGTTGAGCCGCGCCGAGACGCACCGAACCGGGCGGAGCCCCGCCCGGAACTGAGCGTTGCGGGGTCGCCCGGAGTTCCGCCCCACCCTGGGCACGACGAGGCGATGCGGGAGCCTCGCGGTGCGTTGAGGAGCAGGCGGTCGGCCAGGGCCCTGCGTCGCGGTAGGTGTCACGTGGGCGAACTGGAGTTCCGTGCCGAGTGGGACGTCCCTCCGAACCGGAGCGCTGCGCCGCGTTGAGTGTCAGGCGGTCGTGCGGAGCCCCGCGCCGCGGGCGTCACATCTGCGAGCCGGAGTTTCGCGCCGAGTTGGACGTCATGCGGTTGTGCGGAGGTTTGCTGCCTGGCGGGCCAGGGTTTCTATTCGGGGCCAGTCGCGGGCCGCCACCGCGTCCGTCGGTACCATCCAGGTGCCGCCGACGCAGCCGACGTTGGGCAGGGCCAGATACTCCGCGGCGTTCGCCGGCCCGATCCCCCCGGTCGGGCAGAAGCGGGCCTGCGGCAGCGGACCGGCCAGCGACTTCAGATACGCCGTGCCGCCGGCCGCCTGCGCCGGGAAGAACTTCATCTCCCGCACCCCGCGTTCGAGCAGCGCCACCACCTCCGACGTGGTCGACACCCCCGGCAGGAACGGCACCCCGGACCCGGCCATCGCCGCCAGCAGCGCATCCGTCCAGCCGGGGCTGACCAGGAACCGCGCCCCGGCCGCGCACGCGTCCGCCACCTGCTCGCGGCCGAGGACCGTACCGGCGCCGACCACCGCGTCGGGCACCTCGGCGGCGATCGCCCGGATCGCCGCCGGCGCGGCGGGCGTCCGCAGCGTCACCTCGATCGCGGGCAGCCCGCCCGCGACCAGCGCCCTCGCGAGCGGTACGGCGTCGGCGGCGTCCGCCAGCACGACCACGGGCATGACGGGCGCGAGATCCAGCGGTGATGAGGACATGCCGCTCATCCTGCCCGCGCCGAGCATCATGCGCAAAGACCGTTGCGTATGGTGCAACGCACCCAGGGCGCTTCAGTGCACGTCGTCGACCAGCACGTCCAGCGCCCACGCCCGGCCCGCCCGCGCGGGCGCCTGCGCCTCCACCACGTACCCGAGATCCCGGAGCGCCGTCACCAGCTCGCCCGGATGCTTCGGCGCGGCACCGGACGACAGCAGACTGCGCACGATCCGCCCCTTCGTCGCCTTGTTGAAGTGGCTGACGACCTTCCGGGTCGGCGCGTGCAGCACCCGCACGGTGGCCGTACGCCCCGCCACCTCGCCCTTCGGCTGCCACGCGGCCGCATACGCGGCGGAACGCAGATCGAGCACCAGCCCGGCCCCGGCCGCCGCGGGCAGCACGTCGGCCAACGGCCCGCGCCAGTGCGCGCCCAGCGCCCCGAGCCCCGGCAGCCGCACCCCCATCGAGCAGCGGTACGACGGGATGCGGTCCGTCACCCGGAGCGCACCCCACAGCCCCGAGAAGACCAGCAGCGACCGCGCGGCGCGCCGCTTGGCGGCCGGATCCAGGGAGGCCAGGTCGAGGGCGTCGTACAGCACACCCGTGTAGACCTCACCGGCGGGCCGCGCCCCGGCCGTACGCAGCGCGGCGTTCTTCGCGACCTCGCCGCGCAGGCCCTCGCTGAGCCCCAGCACCTCGCGCGCCTTGACCTCGTCCCCCGCGCACAGGTCGACCAGCTCGTCGAGGACGGCCGCACGGGCGGCGGCCAGCCCCGGCAGGGACAGCGACTCCGGCTTCAGCGGGGCGCCCCGGCCGGACGCGGCCTTGCCTTCGGACGGCGGCAGCAGGACAAGCACCATGACAGCAAGGACTCCTTCTCTCGACCTCCGCGCCAGCGTACGGCGTACGACCGCACCGCAGCCGACCCGGCGGCGCCCCGGCATCCCGGCGGCATGGAACCGGGCCGGAAGGCGTTGCACCCCATGATTCCGGGCGGGAGAACACGAAGGGGTGTGGGGCCGGTGACCGAGCAGGCACTGTGGACGAGGGCGCGCCTGGGCGACTGCGGCCCGCCGCTCGACCTGCTGACCGCCCGCTTCCAGCGGCACGTCTACGCCCCGCACGCGCACGAGGAGTTCACCATCGGCGTGTGCGTCGGCGGCGCCGAGGTCATCGACTACCGCGGCGGCCGCATCCGCACCGGCCCCGGCTCCGTCGTCGTGCTCGCCCCCGGCGAGATGCACACCGGCGGCCCCGCCACCAGCACCGACGGCTACGCCTACCGCGCCCTGTACGCCGACCCGGCCCTGCTCGCCGACGGCACCCTCGGCGGCGTACCGCACTTTCGCGAGCCCCTCCTCGCCGACCCGGAACTCGCCGCCGCGTTCCGGCTCGCGCACACCGACCTGAGCGCCTGCCCCGACCCGCTGGAGGCCGAGTCCCGGCTGCCCTGGCTGCTCACCGCGCTGGCCCGCCGGCACTCCACCGCGCGCCCGGCCCCCGACCACGTACCGGGCGCCTCGGCGATCGCCCGCGCGGTCCGCGACCGGCTCGCCGACGAACTGACCGCCCCGCCCGGCCTCGCCGCCCTTGCGACCGACCTCGGCCTGTCCCGCTACCAACTCCTGCGGGCGTTCCGTACGACCATGGGGATACCGCCCTACGCCTGGCTCGCCCAGTACCGGGTGACCCGGGCACGCGGCCTGCTGGAGGCCGGCCTGCGGCCCGCCGAGGTCGCCGCCCTCGTCGGCTTCGCCGACCAGGCGCACCTCACGCGCTGGTTCCGCCGGGTGCTCGGGGTGACCCCGGCGGCGTACCGCAACAGCGTTCAAGACGCCCGCCGGTGAGCGCCCCGAGACTCACCGCATGACTGCACGCGGCTGGTTCCTGTTCTCCCTGATGGGAGTCGTCTGGGGCATCCCCTATCTGATGATCAAGGTGGCGGTGGACGCGGTGTCCCCGTCGATGGTGGTGTTCACGCGCTGCGCCCTCGGCGCGCTCCTCCTGCTTCCGTTCGCGCTCCGCCAGGGCGGCCTGACCGGGACCGTACGGGCGCACTGGCGGCCCATGCTGGCCTTCGCGTGCATCGAGATCATCGGCCCCTGGTTCACCCTGACCGACGCCGAACGGCACCTGTCCAGCTCCACCGCCGGCCTGCTGATCGCGGGCGTCCCGATCGTGGGCGTGGTCCTGGCCAGGTTCTTGGGGGACACGGAACACCTGGGCGCCCGGCGTCTGACGGGCCTCGCGCTCGGCCTCGGCGGTGTAGTGGTACTCACCGTCCCTCATCTGACCGGCGGCGACGCCCGCTCCCTCGGCGAGGTGCTGGTGACGGTGCTCGGCTACGCCACGGCCCCCTTGATAGCCGCCCGCCGGCTCAAGGACGTACCGTCCCTGCACCTCACGGCGCTCTGCCTGACCCTGGCCGCCCTGGTCTACGCGCCGGCCGCCGCCGTGACCCGGCCGTCCGCCGTGCCCTCCGCGCAGGTGCTGGCCGCGCTGGCCGGCCTGGGTGTGATCTGCACGGCGGTGGCCTTCGTCGCCTTCCTGGAACTGATCAAGGAGGCGGGCCCCACCCGGGCCACCATCATCACGTACGTCAACCCGGCGGTCGCCGTCGCGGCGGGCGCGCTGTTCCTGGACGAGCCGCTGACGGCCGGTGTCGGCGCGGCGTTCGCCCTGATCCTGGCCGGTTCGGTGCTGGCCACGGCCGCCGGTCCGCGGCGCCCCGCACGCCCGGTAACATGGTCGACACGGCAGACGAGCCGGGCGGACGGCCGCGTGGAGTCCCCGTAGGGGGCTTCCCGAGGAACGTCCGGGCTCCACAGGGCAGGGTGGTGGCTAACGGCCACCCGGGGTGACCCGCGGGACAGTGCCACAGAAAGCAGACCGCCCGGCGCTTCGGTGCCGGGTAAGGGTGAAACGGCGGTGTAAGAGACCACCAGTGCCCAGGGTGACCTGGGCAGCTAGGTAAACCCCACCCGGAGCAAGGTCAAGAGGGAGCACCCTGGTGTTCCTGCGCGGACGTTCGAGGGCTGCCCGCCCGAGTCCGCGGGTAGACCGCACGAGGCCGGTGGCAACACCGGCCCTAGATGGATGGCCGTCACCCCGACCTCCGCAAGGAGCCGGGGAACAGAACCCGGCGTACAGCCCGACTCGTCTGCCGCCCCTGTCGGCTTTGCCTGAGAAAGAGCCTCTGACCTGGTACGGAGGCGCTTTCCGGTCTTTCGGCGGCTTGCCGTGCTGGGCGACGGAAAGTCCCCTGGTGATTCTTGAGGTGGCGGGACTACGCGGCCTCGGCGTTGCCGTCGCGTCGGTCAGCGCGGCCAATCGGCGCGGGCTGCGGTGGGCCGGGGTGCATCGGCGCGAAGCTCGGCCGGCTGTCCAGCCACTTAGAACCTCGCCATCCTGTTGTCCACGCCTTCATTGACATCTCTTCCGAAGTCATGCGCCGTGCGACAGCTTGATCACCCTCCGGGTCATGTCTGAGAGCAAATCTGAAGCCGGGGGGCATGCCGGCCACCTGGTCGGCGGTGATGTCGCGGTCGATGTCGGGGGACCTGTTCAGGGGCGTGGTGCCGCTGAAGTCCGTGTCGTCACGGCTGGGAGGGGAGCGTGGTGCAGTTGGAAGGGGTTGGGGTGCCGGAGAGGCGGGTGGTGAGCCAGGTGATGGCTGCTGTCTGGTCGGTCAGTAGGGGGGCGAGGTGGTTGGTGAGTAGTTTGTCGCCCAGGTTGGGCAGGGTGACCGCCTTGTAGGTGACGTCGGCTCCCTTGGCGCACCAGTCGAGGGCGAGCCGGCGGGCCTGGGCGTGCGGGACGATGTCGTCCTGGACGCCGGTCACCAGGCGTACGGGGCTGGTCGGCGTCAGTGTGCCGATGCGCTGGGCGTCGAGGGTGGCGCGCAGCAGGGGCTCGCTGTTGACCACATCGGTCAGGGACTCCCCACTGCGGGTCCAGGTCGTGCTCTTGGTGAAGGCGTAGGTGAGGACGGCGTCACCGACGCACATGGTCGACAGGTCGTGCAGCGCGTTCTTCCCAACGGTGTTGAGGTGCCGGTCGGCGACGGCCCCGAGCGCGGGGTCGCTCTGCAGGAAGCCGTTGACCGACCAGCCCAGAGCGCCCGCCAGGGCACTGCCGTCGATGCCCTTGACCACCGCGGCCAGGTCCGCGGGCGGGGCACCGGCGTAGGTGCCGGCCAGGGTGATGTCGGGGGCGTAGACGGGCTGGAGTTCGGCGGCTGCCGCGCTGGCTCCGCCGCCCTGGCTGTAGCCGTACAGGCCGGTGGGCGAGGCCGAACTGATCGATGCGTCCGGCAGGTTGCGGGCGGCACGTACGGCGTCGAGTACGGCGTGTCCGGCGTCGAGGCGGTTGACGTACGTGTGGAGCCGGTCTGTCGCGCCGAGCCCGACGTAGTCGGTGACGACGACCGCCACTCCGGTGGACAGCAGGCGGTAGACGGCCAGGTTCTCGTATCCGACGGACACGGTTCGGCCGTTGAAGGTGATCGGGTGTTCGAGCCCGAGGGAGGCCGCGCACTGGTCGCCCTGTCCCATGGTGCCCGGGGCGAGGGCCACCAGCGGGCGCGGGCCGCCGTGCCTCCAGGCCGCTGACGGTTCGAGGTAGGCGCCGGTCACGGCGACCGGTTGTCCCGACGCGTCGGTGGACTTGTACATGAGGCGGGTCGCGGTGCCGGGCAGGGGCCTTCCGTCGAGGCCGGGCAGGCTCAGCGCCAGGGGGAGGGGAGCGGTGCGGACGAGTGCGCCGTTGGCCTTGGGGAGGGAGTCGGGCGGGGTGTAGAAGGCCGGAATGGTGACTCCCCGCGAGACGACCTCGCTCTGCGGCGCGGCTGTGGCGGGGGCGCCGCCCGTCACGCCCAGGCACACAAGTGCGGCCAGGGACAGGGCGACGCGACGAGCGCGTAGCGGGCCGGCGGGGGAGATGCCACCGCGTGGTACGGCGGTTGTGGTGCCGGGTTCGGGGTGGGGTTCGGGCCGGTTCATGCGGCTCTCACTCTCTGCTGCGTCAAGCTCTCTGCTGCGTCAAGCTCCTTGCGGGTGGGCGTGCTGAGCCTTGCCGGGCGCGGATGAGGGTGCCGTGAAGGGGACGTCCCCGGTTGGTGACGACGGGCGTCTTCAGCGGGCCGCCGGGCAGGTGGTACGCCGAACTGATGTGGATCGCACCTTAGTTACTGGCGAGTCAGTTCGGGAGCATAGAGCCGTGTGTCACTGAGCGGCAAGGTGTCTGCATGTGTCGTCAGGAGAGCCGCGTCCGCCCGTTGCTCGGCGCCGGCTTGGACATGGCGATCGAGCGGATGTGCCACTGGCAGGTCCCGCGCCTCATCGACCCTCCCGCTTCCTGCTGCTAGCGTGCAGTTGCGCATGGTTCGCAATTACGATGGAGGATGTTGGACATGCCGGTCTACACGCTCCCGGAGCTTCCGTACGACTACGCGGCGCTCGCTCCGGTCATCAGCCCCGAGATCATCGAGCTGCACCACGACAAGCACCACGCCGCCTATGTGAAGGGCGCCAACGACACCCTGGAACAGCTCGCCGAGGCGCGGGACAAGGAGTCGTGGGGCTCGATCAACGGCCTGGAGAAGAACCTGGCCTTCCATCTCTCCGGGCACATCCTGCACTCCATCTACTGGCAGAACATGACCGGCGACGGCGGCGGCGAACCGCTGGAGAAGGACGGCGTCGGCGAACTCGCGGACGCCATCGCGGAGTCGTTCGGCTCGTTCCAGAACCTCAAGGCCCAGCTGTCCAAGGCGTCCGCCACGACACAGGGTTCCGGCTGGGGCGTCCTCGCCTACGAGCCGCTGAGCGGCCGGCTGATCGTCGAGCAGGTCTACGACCACCAGGGCAACGTCGGCCAGGGCGCCACCCCCGTCCTGGTCTTCGACGCCTGGGAGCACGCCTTCTACCTCCAGTACAAGAACCAGAAGGTCGACTTCATCGAGGCCATGTGGAAGGTCGTCAACTGGCAGGACGTGGCCAGGCGTTACGCCGCCGCCAAGGAGCGCGGCAACAGCCTGCTGCTCGCGCCGTGACGCCGTAGCGTCCGCCGCACAGGCGTCCTGCCGGTGACCGTCTTCTCACCCCTCACCAGCAGGCATCCCGACGGAAAGCTCCCGCGAACCGAATGGCTGCGGGAGCTTTCCCCTTCCGGCACGGACCCGGCGATCGGCGGGCCGTCGCCTGCCGTCAGTCCGCGGACAGGTCCGCGCGCACCTCCCGGGCCGCCGAGACCAGGTTCTCCAGGGAGGCCCGGACCTCCGGCCAGCCGCGGGTCTTCAGACCGCAGTCCGGGTTGACCCACAGGCGTTCCACCGGGATGGCCCGCAGGCCGGCGCGCAGCAGGCCGGCCGCTTCCCGCGCGCTCGGCACCCGCGGGGAGTGGATGTCGTACACGCCCGGTCCGGCCTCGCGTGGATAGCCGTGCGCCGCCAGTTCCCGGGCGACCTGCATATGGGAGCGGGCCGCCTCCAGGCTGATGACATCGGCGTCGAGGTCATCGATGGCCTGGACGATGTCGCCGAACTCGGCGTAGCACATGTGCGTATGGACCTGGGTGTCCGGCCGCACTCCACCGGTCGTGAGACGGAATGCCTCGGTGGCCCAGGACAGGTAGTCCGGGCGGTCGGCGGCACGCAGCGGCAGGGTCTCACGCAGCGCGGGCTCGTCCACCTGGATCACCGACGTGCCGGCCGCCTCCAGGTCGTCGACCTCGTCGCGCAGGGCGAGGGCGACCTGCCGGACGGTCTCGGCGAGGGGCTGGTCGTCGCGGACGAACGACCAGGCGAGCATGGTGACCGGACCGGTGAGCATGCCCTTGACCGGACGTACGGTGAGCGACTGGGCGTACGTCGTCCAGCGCACCGTCATCGGCTTGGGCCGGGAGATGTCGCCGGCCAGGATCGGCGGACGGACGTAGCGGGTGCCGTACGACTGGACCCAGCCGTGCCGTGTCGCCAGATACCCGGTGAGCTGTTCCGCGAAGTACTGGACCATGTCGTTGCGTTCCGGCTCGCCGTGCACCAGGACGTCGATGCCGGTCTTCTCCTGGAATGCGATCACCTCCCGGATCTCGGCCTCGATGCGCTGCTCGTAGGTTGCCGTGTCGATCTTCCCTGCTCGCAGGGCTGCACGGGCGGTGCGCTGGTCGCCGGTCTGCGGGAAGGAACCGATGGTCGTGGTCGGCAGCAACGGCAGCCTCAGGTGGGCCCGTTGGGCGGCGACCCGTTCGGTGTACGGCTGGGAACGGCGGGCGTCGGCCGCGGTGACGGCGGCCGAGCGGGCCCGGACGGCCGGGTCCCGGGTGACGGGGGAGGCCGCGCGGGAGGTGAGATCGGCGCGGTTGGCGGCCAGTTCGGCGGCGATGGTGTCGGGGCCGTGGGCCAGGCCGCGGGCGAGGGTGACGACTTCGGCGGTCTTCTGCCGGGCGAAGGCAAGCCAGCGGGCGATCTGCGGCTCGATGTCCCGTTCGACGGCGGCGTCCAGCGGTACGTGCAGGAGGGAGCAGGAGGCGGCCACGTCCACGCGGTCGGCGAGGCCGAGGAGCGTGGCCAGGGTGGACAGCGACCTGCCCAGGTCGTTGATCCACACATTGCGGCCGTCGACGATGCCCGCCACGAGCCGCTTGCCCGGCAGGCCCCCGGTCGCCGCGAGGCCGTCGAGGTTCGCCGCCGCGGGACCGGTGAAGTCCAGGGCGAGTCCGTCCACGGGTGCCTCGGCGAGCACGGGCAGGGCCTCGCCGAGCCGGTCGAAGTACGACGCGACCAGGAGCTTGGGACGGTCGCTGAGTACGCCCAGGTCGCGGTAGGCGCGGGCGGCCGCGTTCAGCTCGGCCGGGGTGCGGTCCTGCACCAGGGCGGGCTCGTCCAACTGCACCCACTCGGCGCCGGCCGCACGCAGCTCGGCGAGAACCCGTGCGTACACGGGCAGCAGCCGGTCGAGGAGCGTGAGGGGCGCGAAGCCGGCCGGGACACCGGGGGCGGGCTTGGCGAGCAGCAGATAGGTGAGGGGACCGAGAAGCACCGGACGAGCGCGGAGACCGAGAGCGAGGGCTTCGCGGAGTTCCCCGACCTGCTTCGCCGCATGGGCTTCGAACACCGTCTCGGGGCCCAACTCTGGCACCAGATAGTGGTAGTTGGTGTCGAACCACTTGGTCATCTCCAGTGGTGCCACGTCCTGGGTGCCGCGCGCCATCGCGAAGTACCCGTCCAACCCGTCCGCCTCGACCGCGGCGCGGTGACGCTCGGGGATCGCACCCACCATGACGGTGGTGTCCAGGACATGGTCGTAGTACGAGAAGTCACCGGTCGGGACTTCATGGAGACCGGCGTCGGCCAGCTGCCGCCAGTTGGCGCGGCGGATGCCCGCGGCCGTCTTCCGGAGGGCGTCCGCGGTGACGCGGCCCTTCCAGTAGCCCTCGATCGCCTTCTTCAGTTCCCGGTTCGGGCCCTGGCGGGGGTAGCCGTAGACGGTGGCCCGCACCGCCGGGGCCGCGGAATTCGCTGTCACGAAACTCTCCTTCGCGAGCTTGGGACGAGAGCGACCCCGAAGACGCGGAGCGAGAGCGCGAAGGGATGACAGAACGGACGGGCCACGACATCCGTGCCCGCCTGATATGCACACCGACCCGCCCTCGGGGTCACCGGGATCTCCGCGCGCGGCGGTCCGCGCGCGGGCAGTGGCAGGTCTTCGGACTCGCGGGCACGCCTCGTTCTCGTACGAGACATCTACTGGCCGTTGCTTCCCAGGCCCGTCACTTCCGGGCCCAGTGCGTAGGACGGCGGTCGTTCCCGCTCACCGCTGCGGGGCAGTCCCGGATTCCCACCGGGTTCCCTCTTGCGACGCGCCTGCCTGGCGGACAGGGCGAACCAGCTGCACCGGCCAGCCTACGTGCCCCGTGTGCCGCGCCCGTTCAGTCCGCGTTCGGGCGGGCCAAGCCGTGGTCGTAGGCGAAGATCACCGCCTGGACGCGGTCGCGGGCGCCGATCTTGGCGAGGACGCGGCCGACGTGGGTCTTGACGGTGGACTCGGCCACGACGAAGTGCGCGGCGATCTCTCCGTTGGTCCACCCCTTGCCGATGGCGACGAGGATCTCCCGCTCGCGGCCGGTCAGGGAGCCGAGCCTCGGGTCCGCGGCCCCGGGGCCGCCCGTGCCGTACACCGGGGGGTGACGGGTGAACTCGTCCAGGAGGCGGCGGGTGAGGACGGGGGCGATGATCGCGTCGCCCGCCGCCACCGCCCGGATCCCGGCGAGGAGTTCATCGGGCCGCGCGTCCTTGAGAACACCGCCGCCTTCGACCACAGCACGGGCAGCCGCCGCGGCACCGCCGCCAGCGTCGAGCGGATCATGCCGGTCGAGTACTCCCCGGCCGTCACCAGCACCCCGAGCACGCCGAGGGCGAGTTGGGCGAAGCTCGTGCCGAACAGGGACAGGCTCACCGCGCTCGCGTCGGCGAAGTCCCCGTCGAGGTGGCCGGAATCGTACCCGGAGCGGTAGCGCGACGCGGCGATCAGTCCGAAGCCCACCAGGAACACCAGGCCCAGGGCCAGCGTGATCCACGTCGAGCGCAGCGACCACAGCTTGGCCCACTCCGAACGCAGCACCCGCGGCCCGGTCACCCGGTACGCGGGACGCACGCCGAGGCTCCGGGGCGACCCGGCGGTCGCGGCCGGGGCGCTCATGCCGCCCTCCCCAGGGCCTCGGGGCCGGCGGTCGAGCCGTGGTACTCCACGGCATCCCGGGTCAGTTCCATGAACGCCTCCTCCAGCGACACCGTGCGCGCGCTCAGCTCGAACAGCGCGATCCCGTGCTCGGCGGCCCTGAGCCCGATCTCCCGGGCGGTCAGGCCGGTCACCTCAAGTTCCTCGGAGCCGATCCGGCCGGTGACCTCGACGCCCGGCCCGGCCAGCACCTCACGCAGCCGCGCCGGGTCCTGCGTCGCCACATGCACCGTGTCCCCGCCCGCCTCGCGGACCAGGTCCCGCACGGTCGTGTCGGCCAGCAGCCGCCCCCGGCCCACGATGATCAGATGGTCCGCCACCAGCGCCACCTCGCTCATCAGGTGCGACGAGACGAACACGGTGCGGCCATCGGCGGCGAGCGACGTCAGCAGGGTGCGGATCCACAGCACGCCCTCCGGGTCGAGCCCGTTGACCGGCTCGTCCAGCATTACCGTCTGCGGATCGCCCAGCAGGGCCGCCGCGATGCCGAGCCGCTGGCCCATGCCGAGCGAGAAGGCGCCCGCCCGCTTCTTCGCCACACCGCCGAGCCCGGCGAGGTCGATGACCTCGTCCACCCGGCCGAGCGGGATCCCGTGCGTCAGCGCGAGCGCCTTCAGATGGTTGTACGCCGAACGGCCCGGGTGGATCGACTTCGCCTCCAGCAGCGCGCCGACCTCCTGGAGCGGCGCCCGGTGCCGGGCGTAGTGACGGCCGTTCACCGTCACGGAGCCGCCGGTCGGCGCGTCCAGCCCGACGATCATGCGCATCGTGGTCGACTTGCCCGCGCCGTTGGGGCCGAGGAAGCCGGTCACGGTGCCCGGCTTGACGACGAAATCCAGCCGGTCCACGGCCGTCTTCTCGCCGTACCGCTTGGTCAGCTGCTCTGCCTCTATCATGCGCACTCCCTCGCTCGGGCGCCGGGCGCCGGTTGCCGGTGCCACCGGAACAACGCTAAGAACGAGCCAGCGGTGAACTGGTCGTACCGGGGGCGGAATCGGGGCCGTGCCGTCATACCGCGGTACTACGACCGGACCGGCCGTCTTTTGGCTGCGGCTGTGTTGGGGCCGGGGGCGCGGTGGGGGTGCCTCGGTGGGTTGTTCGGCGGGTGCGGCGTCGTTGTGGCTGGGCGCGCAGTTCCCCGCGCCCCTTTGGGGCGGGGCCCTGCTTGCCGGTGGCTATGCGTTGTGCCGTTGAGCGGGTGGGGGCGGGGTGAGTGAGCGGGTGGTGACCCGGGTGAGATGACGGGTGAACTTCTCCCGGGCGTCCGGGGTCAGGGTGCGCAGCGCGACCAGCGCGGTGATGACGACGTCGCAGAGTTCGGCCCGGACGTCCTCCCAGGTGTGCGAGACGCCCTTGCGCGGGTTCTGCCCGGTCGCGCCGATCACCGCCTGGGCGACCTCGCCGACCTCCTCCGACAGCTTGAGCACCCGCAGCAGCACGGTCCGCGACCGGTCGTGCCCATCCTGCCCATCGTGCGCTTCCAGCCAGGCCCACAGCTCCTCGACAGCGGTCCACAGGTCCGCGGGCGCCGGTGCGCGCATCTCCCCATCGGTCATGGACGCAGCCTGCCACGACCACGGCTACTGCTCGAACAGCGCATCCTGCGCGCCCGCCGCCTCCTCGGCCGTCCGCCGCACCCGGCAGTTCCGGGCGCCCACCACGGCCGCGGTGACCGCCGCGGTCACCCCGAGCGCCGCCGGGACCATCCAGCCGCGGTCGAAGACATGGCCGAGGGCATGGTCGAGGGAGAGCCGGCCGGGGCCCGCGACGGCGAGTCCGGCCGCGGCCAGGCCCAGCGTCGCCGCGTACTCGTAGCCGCCCTCCTGGGCGAAGAAGCCGTTGGGTACGTGGACCGCCGCGGCGCCCGCCATCGCGCCGACCGCCGCCGCACCCGCGGCGGGCGTGCCGAGGCCGAGCGCCAGCAGCGCCCCGCCGCCCGTCTCGGCGAGGCCCGCCGCCGTCGCACTCGCCCGGCCCGGGGCATAGCCGACGGACTCCATGAAGCGGCCGGTGCCCTCGATGCCGTGCCCGCCGAACCAGCCGAACAGCTTCTGCGTGCCGTGTGCGGCCAGCACCCCGCCGGTGCCCAGCCGGAGCAGCAGCAGGCCCAGATCACGTCGGTCGTAACAGCTCACGGTGACTCCCCATGCGGTTCGGGTCGACGGCCGGAACAGGCTCCTGCCCGGGTGTCCACCGTCGCATCCGGGACCGCCGGGCAGCCCGTCCGGGGCGCCGTTCGGGTGGCGGGGCCCCTGGCGCGGTGTGAGGGTGACAGCCATGACGATCCAGACATCGAAACTCAGCGACCCCGCGGTACGGGCCTTCGTCAGCGCCGTCAACGCCCATGACCGCCAGGCCTTCCTGGACACCCTCACCCCCGACGCGACCATGTCCGACGACGGCTCCGACCGGGACCTCGCGGACTGGATCGACCGGGAGATCTTCTCCTCCCACGGGCACATGGAGGTCGACAACGAGTCCCAGGGCGGCCGTTCGCTGGTCGCCCGCTACCGCAACGACGCGTGGGGCGAGATGCGGACGAGGTGGAGCTTCACGATCGAGGACGACGGCCGGATCTCCCACTTCGACACGGGCCAGGCGTAACGGCTCCGCCGGCCCGGCGGCTGGGGCCGGTACGGTCCACGCGGCTGTGCGGCGCGGGTGGCGGGGGATTCCGTATTGCAGGTGCGGCAGGTGCGGCAGGTGCGGCGGGTGCGGCGGGTGCGGGCGGTGCGGCCGGTGCGGATGGTGTGGCCGTTGCGGCAGGTGCGGTGCAGGTGCGGCGGGTGCCGCTGGTGCCGCTGGTGCGGCCGGTGTGGCAGGTGCGGCGGGTGCAGGCCGATGTGGCCGGTGTGGCAGGTGTGGCAGTGCGGCTGGTGTGGCCGGTGCGGTGGGTGCGGCGGGTGTGCCCGGTATGGCTCGCGCGGGTGGCGTGGCTCGCGTGGCGGGGCGGGTCGGCTCGCGCGGCGGCTCGCATGGCGGGGGTGGTTCGGGCTGCCGACGATCCGGCCGTTTACGCGCGCCCCGTCGTTCCCTGGGGCGGCAAGCGGGCGGGCTGCGCTGCCCGGCGGTGCGCGTCGTGTGGACCGGAGGCCTTCGGTCGGGTGTGACCCCCGCCGTACCCGCTCACTTCTGGGCCCAGCCGCACGGGGGCCCCGGAGGGGGCGTGTACGGTTCGCGGGATGCGTGAATGTTCCCGGCTCACGCGGCGTGCCGCCCTCGGTCTGGCCGTCGCCGCGCTTCCCCTGTCCGCCGCCCCCGCGTCGGCCGCCTCGGCTGAGGTCGGCGGTGAGCTGCTGGCCCGACCGGGCGTCCAGGTCCGCGGGGCGGGCGGGCTGCCCGCGCGGCTCACGGCCCGCTCCTGGCTGGTCGCCGACGGCGGGAGCGGGGAGGTGCTCGCCGCGTGCGACGCGCACCGGCGGCTGGCGCCCGCCTCCACGCTGAAGATGCTGTTCGCGGACACCCTGCTCCGCAAGTTCGACCGCACCGAGCGGCACAGGGTGACCGAGGCCGAACTGGCCGGGATACCGGCGGGCTCCAGCCTCGTCGGCATCAAGCCGGGGATCACCTACACCGTCGAGCAGTTGTGGCAGGGCGTGTTCCTGCGCTCGGGCAACGACGCGGTGCATGTGCTGGCCCATATGAACGGCGGGGTCGCGAAGACGGTCGCCGAGATGCAGGCCAGGGCGGCGGACTTCCAGGCCCTGGACACCCGGGTGGTCAGCCCGGACGGCTATGACCACCCGGGGCAGCTGTCGTCGGCGTACGACCTGACGCTCTTCGCGTGGCACGGTCTCAAGGACGCCGACTTCCGGGGGTACTGCGCCACCGGGACCGCCGACTTCCCGGCGGGCGGTAAGAAGACGTTCCAGATCCAGAACACCGACCGGCTGCTGACGGGGACCTGGGGCCTGGACCGGTACGAGGGTCTGATCGGGGTGAAGAACGGCTACACCAGCAAGGCCGGCAACACCTTCACCGGTGCCGCCACCCGGGACGGGCGCACCCTGCTGGTCACGGTGATGCACCCGGACAACGGCGGCAACGCCGTCTACGAGGAGACGGCCGCGCTGCTCGACTGGGGTTTCGGGAAGGGGAGTTCGGCACGGGCGGTGGGCACGCTGGTCGATCCGCTCAGTGAGGGCGGAGCGAGCGCGAGCCCGGAGCCGACGCGGCGGTCGGCGCGGGCCGCCGCGGGACCGGCGGCGCCGAAGGAGACCTCCCCCTGGCGCCTGCTGGAGGGCGCGGCGGGCACGGTCGCGCTGCTGGGCACGGGTACCTGGGCCCTGCGCCGCCGCAAAGTGGCCCAGGCGGCGGAGGCAACGGAGGCGGCGCAGCCGGGGAAGACGCCGGACGCGATCCCGAACCGCCGCCGCAGGGGCCGACACCGCACCTGAACACCCCCGACGCTCACCCCGGGAACGGACGGATCACCTGGCAGTTGGGGCGGGACCCGGCCGCCGATGCGGGACGGCCGGCGTGGGGTCGGCGCCGTAACTGAGCGGGCCGGGGCGGGAATTGAGCGGCAGCCGTTCCACTCCCGGTGCGTACCCCGCGGGCTTGCGCGAGGTCCACCCCCCTCCGGGGCGTGGTGGAACGGCTGCCGCTTCCCCCCTCGGTGTGGTTCGCGGAACCCCGGTGCTCCAACTGTGAAGCTCCGGTGGAGGAAAGTTGAGCATAAGCCCCCGACCGGCCGCAATAGCACGGATGTTGGAATTCCGTTTGTGCAGATCGGAGTTGACGGAGTAGGGGGGCTCGCTCAGCCGCGGCCCACGTACGGCATCGCCGTCGCCAGCACCGTCGCGAACTGCACGTTCGCCTCCAGGGGCAGCTCCGCCATGTGCCGTACGGTACGGGCCACGTCGGCGACGTCCATCACCGGTTCCGGGGCTACCTCCCCGTTGGCTTGCAACGCCCCCGTCCCCATGCCGGCCGTCATGTCGGTGGCCGCGTTGCCGATGTCGATCTGGCCGACCGCGATGCCGTACGGCCGCCCGTCCAGCGACAGGGACTTGGTCAGGCCGGTGAGCGCATGCTTGGTCGCGGTGTAGGCGACCGACCGCGGCCGGGGCGTGTGCGCCGAGACCGAGCCGTTGTTGATGATCCGGCCGCCCCGGGGATCCTGCTCCTTCATCTGCCGGTACGCCGCCTGCGCGCACAGGAACGCCCCGTTGAGGTTGGTGTCCACCACGTGCCGCCAGGCCTCGTAGGGCAGGTCCTCGACCGGGACACCGCCCGGCCCGAACGTGCCCGCGTTGTTGAACAGCAGGTCGACCCGGCCGAAGCGGTCCACGGCCGCGGCGAACAGTTCCGCGACGTCGTCCGGCCGTGCCACGTCCGCGCGTACGAGCAGCGCGTCGCCCTCGGGTGCCAGCGCCGCCGTCCCGGCGAGCCGCTCGGCCCGCCGCCCGGCCAGCGCCACCGCCCAGCCCGCGTGCAACAACTCCACGGCGACCGCCCGCCCGATACCGGACCCGGCGCCGGTCACCACCGCGATCTTCGATTCCCTGTCGGTCATGGCACCGCAGCGTAGGCGCCGACTCCGTCATGCGGAATCCGGTGTCCGCCATACGACTGGCGGCAGCGTCGCCGTCGTAGCCGTTGTGCGGGTCGCCGTCGTACGCGTCGCCGCTGTCGCAGCGGACGACCGGCTCAGGCGGACGCCGGGACGGGCACGGCATCGCCCGGGTACCGCACCCCGACCCGCTCCCGGATCGCGTCCAGCGTCCGCATCACGGCGAGCGTGCCCGACAGCGGCACGAGCGGGGACTCCGGCTCGCCGGCCCGCAGCGCGCGCATGACCTCCGCTGCCTCGTGCCGCAGGGTGTGCGGCGGCCCTTCGGACGGTTCGAGGACGAACTCCTCGGGGTCACGGCCGTCGCGGTGCAGCACGAACCGGTCCGGGTGGAAGAAGCCGCCCGGTACGTCGATCCGGCCGAGCGATCCGGTCACCGACGCGGTGACCGCCGTACCGCCGACGATCGAGCAGTGCACCGAGGCCAGTGCCCCGCCGTCCCAGGACAGCAGCGCGCCCGTCTGGAGGTCGACGCCCTCCGCGGACAGCACCGAGCGGGCCTCGACCGCGTCCGGCTCGCCGAGCAGCAGGTGCGCGAACGACACCGGGTAGACGCCGAGGTCGAGCAGCGCGCCGCCGCCCAGCGCCGGGTCGCGCAGCCGGTGCGCGGGTGGGAAGGGGCCCGCGAGCCCGAAGTCGGCCTGCACGGTGCGGATTTCGCCGATCGCCCCGGAGTCGACCAGCGCCTTCAGCCGGCGCACCAGCGGATTGCAGTACATCCACATCGCCTCCATCAGGAAGCGGCCGCCATCGCGGGCCAGCGCGACCAGCTCCTCCGCCTCCCGTGCGTTCAACGTGAACGCCTTCTCGCACAGCACGTTGCGCCCGGCCTCCAGGCACAGCCCGGCCGCCGCGCGGTGCGCCGAGTGCGGGGTGGCGACGTACACGACGTCGATGCCCTCGTCCTGGGCCAGTGCCTCCCAGGTGCCGTAGGCCCGGGAGATGCCGAACCGCTCGGCGAACGCCCGCGCCGAGTCCTCCGTGCGCGAGGCCACCGCCACGATCTCGGCGTCCGGCAGATCCACCAGGTCCGCCGCGAACGCGGCCGCGATGCCGCCCGTCGCCAGGATGCCCCACCGCACGCTCTGCTCCGCCATTCCGGCCCCGCCCTCGCTCATGAATACCTCGGCACTGTGTACGAACCGAGAGCATAGGTGCCTGTTCCACCACACGGGCCGGCCGCACGGGCCGCAAGGGGAGGGGACCCAGGCCCGAACGCGCGGCGGAACCGGCATCCGAGACGGCGGAACCGGCATCCGAGACGGCGGAACCGTCCGCGGGCGGCGAACCCGCGCGCCGCACGGCACGCCGTACCGACTCGCGGGGGAGAGCCGCCGGTGGCCCGGACTCGTTCCAGTCGGCCGCCAAGCTGCCCGGCACGAAGTCCCGCCGCACGCCGGTGAGTTCGATCCCCTCGCATCCGCCGTCGACTTCAGGACTTTCACACCATGCTCGCCTGTTGTGTGGGTGGGAACCATTGTGGACGGCGCCTTGGGGCCCGAAGCTACGCGCGTGGATTCGTCAGGTCCACGTCATATTTTCTGGAAGGAAGGTGCTCCTTGACGTTAAAGATCAGTCGGGCCCTCGCGCTGGTTTCGTCCGGAGCCGTCATGGTGACGGGTCTGGCCGGCCTCGGCTCGGCTCCGGCCGTCGCGGCTGACTCAAGAGGTATCAAAGTAGACATTGTCGGTGACTCCTACTCCGCGGGTGAGGGGATGGCCGGCACCTACTTCAATGCCGAAGATCCCCGGCACCGGTCTCCCTACGCGGCCGGAGCGCAGGCGATGCAGCGGGTCGAGGACGCCAATCCGGATGTGAATCTGGACGGCGCCACGGGTGCGTCCTCGGGTGCCGTCTCCAAGGACTTCTTCGCGCCTCAAGCGCCCGAGTCGTCCGGGGATCCGGTGGTCAACACACCGCAGCGGGACCTGGTCAGGCCCGACGCGGACGCTGTGATCGTCGGTTTCGGCGGCAACGACGCCCACTTCGCCGAAGTGCTGACCGATGCCATCACCTCGGGCACCGGTAAGGCATTCGAGAAGGTGCTCAAAGACCTCAAACCCATGCTCAACTCGGAGCTGAGCGCGGAGGAGTACCGGAATCAGGCGGCGAACTCGGCGCCGGGCCAGGCGCCCACGGTGACCGCGCGACTGCTGCAGGTCTACCAGGCGTTACAGAAGCGGGCTCCGGGAGCCAAGCTGGTGGTGCCGAACTATCCGCTGGCCATCGACCCGAAGGTCAAAGCGCCTTATTACAGCGGTTTCAGCAAGTACGAACTGGAACGGGTCCAGGAGTTCGGGAAGCAGCTCAACGCCGCGATCGCCAAGGCGGTAGAGGTGTGCGGTTGCGCCGAACTGGCCGATGTCTCCAAGTCGATGGGCGGGCGGGAGGTATACACCGACAATCCGGGGCTCACCGATCTGGGCGTGATCTTCACCGGCAGCGTCGGTCAATGGAGCAAGCACGAGCCGTTCCACCCGAACACCCACGGTGGAGCGTTGATGGCCGACGCCATCGCCAAGGCGCTGGCCAAGGCGCTGGGACTGAAGTCGCCACCGGCACTTGGCGACAAGCTGACGCCGTTCGGCAAACTGCGCGAGTTGGTGCCGGACGTCAATGGTGACGGTATCGACGACCGCGCCGTCCGGACCCACAAGAAGCCCAAGAAGTTCCGGCCCAACCCTCTTGGCACGCTACCCATTGGCACGAGCCAGCCCCCAACACCCGACACGACTCCGGGCAAGAGCAAGGGCAAGGGCACGGGCACGGGCACGGGTTCGGCTCCGGGGAAGGGCACGGGCAAGGACACGGGTTCTCCGGGTAAGGGCTCGGCTCCGGGTAAGGGCTCGGGTTCGGCTTCCGGTGGGGGCTCGACTCCGGGTAAGGGCACGGGCTCGAATCCCGGCACCGGTACGGGCAAGGGCACGGGCACGGCTCCCGGCACGGGCAGCGGCACCGGCACCGGCTCGGGTTCGGCTCCCGGTAGGGGCTCGACTCCGGGTAAGGGCTCGGGTTCGACTCCGGGTAAGGGTTCGGGCTCGAATCCCGGCACGGGCACCGGTACCGGTACGGGCAAGGACACCGGCACGGACACCGGCACCGGCACTGGTACGGGCAGTGGCACGGCTCCCGGCACGGGCACGGGCACTGGCACTGGTTCGGGCAGTGGCTCGGCTCCCGGCACGGGCACGGGCACTGGCACTGGTACGGGCAGTGGCTCGGCTCCCGGCAGGGGCGCCGGCACTGGTTCGGCTCCTGGCACGGGCAGTGGCTCGCTTCCGGGTAGGGGCGCAGCCACCGGCACCGCTCCGGGTACGGGCAGTGGTGCCTCGGCTCCCGGTACGCTTCCGAGCCGCCAGGCGGCCACCGGCGCGGCCGACGGCGGCTCTTCGGCCGCCACGCAGCCCGCGAACACGCCGGGCCCGATACCCGGCCTCGACCCGACCGCAGGGCTGCCCTCGGTTGGCAGCACCATCAACCCGGCGCCGGCCCCGCAACCAGCCCCCGCCGCCTGGAGCACCATCCCCGGCAACATGCCCGGCACCGGCTCCCCCAGCAGCACCGGGAGTGGCATCATCGGGAGTTCCGGCGCCTGGAGCAACATCCCGGGCAACATGCCCAACGTGGGAACCAGCTCTCCCGGCAGCAGCGGCATCGGCGGTGGCTACGGCACCGTCAACCCCGGCGCCTACGGCGGTGGCTTCGGCTCCGGCAACCCCAGCGGTTCGGGCATCGGAGGCAGCACCGGCGGGTCCGGCATCGGAAGCAGCCCCGGCAGCTCCGGCGTCGGGGGCAGCCCCGGCGGCACCGGCGGCTCGGGCGTGGGCGGCTGCGGCGCCTGCTCGTAGGCCCCCGGCCTCCAGTTCGGCCCGGTCACCCCACGGTGACCGGGCCGATCGCCTGCCAGGCCACCGTCACCATCACCTCGATCCTGCACCGACTGCAGCCCACCCAGGGACACGGGGAACGGCGCGCCCAGCCACAACGCACCCGCACAGACCCTCATCCCCCGGGGTCCGTCTGCGCTCACGCGCCGACTGCAGCCCACCCAGGTACACGGGGAACGGCGCGCTCAGCCACAACGCACCCGCACAGGCCCCCCACACCGCACCCCGACGGCGCAGGCCCCCGCACCCCCGGGACGGTACGGCTCCTACAATCGCCCCGTGAACGAACGTCCGGCCGAACGACTCCGCGCCGCGCTGGCCGGTCTGCTCGACGGGCTGCCGCCGTCGCAGGCCGCCTCGGCCGTGGAGCGGCTGATCGCCGCCTACCGGGGCGCCACCCCCACCGACGCGCCGATCCTGCGGCACCGCGCCGACGTCGCCGCGTACGCCGCGTACCGGATGCCCGCGACCTTCGAGGCGGCGCGCAGCGCGTTCGCCGCGTTCGCGGACGCCGTCCCCGGCTGGGCACCGGCCGGCCACACGGACATCGGCGGCGGGACCGGCGCCGCGACCTGGGCGGTCAGCGCCACCTGGGCGGGCACCCGGCCGGTGACCGTGCTGGACTGGGCCGAGCCCGCGCTCGCGCTGGGCCGGGAGATCGCCGCCGCCCAGCCGACGCTGCGCGAGACCCGCTGGCGGCGGGAACGGATCGGCGCCGGCCTGACCCTCGACGCCGTGGACCTCGTCACCGTCTCCTACGTCCTCAACGAGCTGTCCGCGGCCGACCGCGCCGCCCTCGTCGACGCCGCCGCGGCCGCCGCACGGGCCGTCGTGATCGTCGAGGCCGGCACCCCCGACGGTCACGCCCGCGTCATCGAGGCCCGGAACCGGCTGATCGACGCCGGGTTCCGGATCGCCGCGCCCTGCCCGCACAGCGCCGGCTGCCCGCTCGTGCCCGGCGCCGACTGGTGCCACTTCTCGGCCCGGGTCAGCCGCTCCTCCCTGCACCGGCAGGTCAAGGGCGGCTCGCTGCCGTACGAGGACGAGAAGTTCAGCTACGTCGCCGCCACCCGCCTCCCGGCGGTACCGGTACCCGCCCGGATCGTCCGCCGCCCGCAGCTGCGCAAGGGACAGGTCCTGCTCGACCTGTGCGAGGCCGGCGAACGGCTGCACCGTGCGACGGTCACCAAACGCCACGGCGACCTGTACAAGGCGGCCCGGGACGCGGACTGGGGCGACCCCTGGCCGCCCGCCGCACCGGATCCCATGGGTTAGCTTCACCCCATGGTCAAGAAGCCCGCCCCGGACGCCAGCCGCCGCAGCGAGACGTCGCGCCGCGCCATCTACGCCGCCGCCCTCGCCCTCGTCGTCGAGGTCGGGTACCCGAAGACCACCGTCGAGGCGATCGCCGCGCGGGCCGGGGTCGGCAAGCAGACCATCTACCGGTGGTGGCCGGCCAAGGCGGACGTCCTGCTGGAGGCGTTCCTGGACCTGGCCGAGCAGTCGGCCCGGGAGCTGGGCCAGGAACCGTACCGGATCCCCGACACCGGGGACGTCGCCGCCGACCTCAAGGCGGTGCTGCGGGCCACGGTGGACGAACTGCTCGATCCCCGGTTCGAGGCACCCTCCCGCGCCCTCGCCGCCGAGGGCCTCGTCAACGAGCAGCTGAGCCGCGAGTTGGTCGGCAAACTGCTCGGACCACAGCTACAGCTGTATGTCGACCGGCTCCGTTCCGCCCAGGACGCGGGGCAGGTACGGGCGGACGTGGACCCGCGCATCGCCCTGGAACTGTTCGTATCGCCGCTGGCCCAGCGCTGGCTGCAGCACACCGGACCGATCTCGTACGCGTACACGGACACCCTGGTCGACTACGCCCTCAACGGCCTGGCCCCGCGCTGACCGCACCCCCCGGACGGGGCCCGCGGTGCCCCGAGGCGCCGGATGGTGGGACCATGGGGCATGTTGTCCGCACACCAGCGAGGCGAGGGGATTGATGAGCGCGACGTTCGGCGACCGGTCCGGTCGGCAGGGCAAACTCTCCCAGTGGCTGCGGGGCCGCCGCACGTCACCGACCGCCGACACCGGCGGCCGTGAGGAACTGCTGCTCGCCGCCGCCGCAGCCGGACTGCCCCTCGCGCCCGCCGCGCACCCCGCCCCCGGCTACCGCTGTTCCTGCGATCGCGTCGGCTGTCCCACCCCCGCCCGGCACCCGGTGTCGTTCGCCTGGCAGACGCAGTCCACCACCGACCGCGCCCAGATCGAGCGCTGGGCCCGGCACCAGCAGCAGGCCAACTTCATCACCGCGACCGGCATGGTGCACGACGTCCTCGACGTGCCCCTGGAGGCCGGCCGGCAGGCGCTGCGGCGGCTGCTCGACTCCGGCGTCGAGGTCGGCCCGGTCGCCGAGAGCGACGACGGCCGCATGCTGTTCTTCACTCTCACCCGCGGTACCCCCGAGGACGAGGACGAGTGGTGGCCGTGCGAGCTGGACTGCCACCCCGAGACCATGGACGAGCACCCCGGGCTGCGCTGGCACTGCCGCGGCTCGTACGTGCTGGTGCCGCCCGCCCGGCTGCCCGGCGACGACGACCAGCAGGTGCGCTGGGTGCGCGGCCCTGAGCATGCGCTGCCCGATCCGCTGAGCCTCCTGGAAGCCCTCACGGACGCCTGCGCCCGCCACGCAGACGAACAACCCAACCACACCCCCCCAACCTGGCCCCTACGCCACTAGCCCGTTCCCCCGGCCAGGCCAGCGCCCCAAAGGGGAACCTGGACCCGATCCGCCGGGCCGGGCAACGCCCCAAAGGGGCGCGGGGAACTGCGCGCCCAGCCACAACGCACCCGCAGACAACAACGCAGCCGCACACAACAACAACGCACCCGCACCCAACAACGACGCCGCACGCCAACGACAAAACACGGCCAAACCCAGCGGAGCGCTCAGTCGCCCTGCGCCCCCGTCAGCCCCTGAATCCGCCCCAGCAGCGACACCTGCCCGCCCCCGGAACCGGAACCACGCTTCGGGTCGAGGGCGACCTCGTTGGAGACGAACTCCAGGGTCAGCGACTGCTTGATCTCGCCCTTCGTCAGGGCCTGCACATCCTCGTCCGGGGCCGGCACGGAGGCGCCCGCGGCGGCGGTCTGCTTCTCGAAGTGGCGTGTGGTGAAGAACACCAGCGCCCCGCCGTCGGCCGTGCGCAGCGCGAGCGGCGCGTAGTCACCGCCGGTCAGCGGCTCGTCGATGTACTGCCGGGCCAGCCCCGGCTTGCTGGCCTGCCGCGTACGCGTGGCGCGCCAGTCGCTGGTGTGCGCGCCGTCCGCGAAGACGCTGCCGCCGCTCGTCAGGTACGTCGCGTACTTTTCGCTCAGTTCCTGCGGCGCGACGGACAGGTCCGCCGATCCGGCCGGGACGGCCTCGGCCCAGCCGTTCGCGTCGAGCTTGAACTCGGGCAGCTTGTCCGGGGCGACCAGCGTGAGGTACGCCACCTGGAACGGCTCGCTCAGGGCGTCGCGGGTGAACACGAACAGCCAGCGGGCGCTGCCGCCCTTGTTGGCGGTGGCGTCGGCGACGAACCAGCGCGGCCAGCCCGCCTTCTTGGGGATGGTGAACTCGGCGTCCGACAGTTTCAGCGGCTGGTGACCTGGATTGCCGCCCGGACTGTTCGCGTGGCCCGCCTTCAGCCGGGCCCCGTCGATGTCGGCGAGCGCGCCCGTGACGTGGCCGGCGTCCAGGGAGCTGTCGAACGCCTTGTCCGCCGCGTTGTAGGCGTCCGTGAACTCCTCCAGCGCCTTCGCCGCCTCGGCCTTGGTGGTGGCCGGGAGCACCTCGCGCTCCCCGTGCACCACCACGCATCCGCTCGCGGTCAGCGACAAAGCGGTCAGCGAGGCCGCTATGAGTGCCTTCCGGCCACGCCCGCGGAGCCCGCGCGGACTGCGATCCCTGGTCATGAGGTCCCGTCACCTTCCTCTTCCCGGAGCCGAACCCTACCGGGAGCGAAGGCCGTTCGAACGCCGGGTTCTCCCACCGCGCCCGCACCGTGACCGGCGGACGGCGTCAGGCCTTGTCACGCACCGTCGCCGGCGTCGGCTGTGGTTGCCTGCCGCCGCTACCCGGGCGGTACGGCACGAGGAACAGGGCCAGTGTGGGGATCAGATAGAGCAGCCACACCGTGACCTGGACGACGGTCGGGTCGGGCTGGAAGTTGAGGACGCCCTTCAGGAGCGTGCCGTACCAGCTGTCCGGCGGGATCGTGCCGCTGATGTCGAAGGCCAGGTCCCGGATGCCCGGGATCCAGTCGGCCTCCTGGAGGTCGTGGACGCCGTACGCGAGCACGCCCGCCGCGACCACCACGAGCATGCCGCCGGTCCAGGTGAAGAACTTGGCCAGGTTGATCTTCAGCGCGCCCCGGTAGAACAGCCAGCCCAGCAGCACCGCGGTGGCCAGGCCCAGGGCGACGCCGATCAGCGGGCGCGGGGTGCCGTCGCTCGCCGCGTGCACGGACGCCCACACGAACAGCGCGGTCTCCAGGCCTTCGCGGCCCACCGCGAGGAACGCCGTGGCGACCAGCGCCCCCGTGCCCATGGCCAGCGCCGCGTCCAGCCTGCCGTGCAGCTCGGACCGCAGATGCCGGGCGGTGCGCCGCATCCAGAAGACCATCCAGGTCACCAGTGCCACCGCGACGATCGACAGTGAGCCGCCGAGCGCTTCCTGGGCCTCGAACGTCAGCTCCTGGGAGCCGAATTCGAGCGCGCACCCGAAGCCCATGGCGATGGCGACCGCGATGCCGATGCCGATCCAGATCGGTTTCAGCGCGTCCCGGCGCCCGGTCTTGACCAGATAGGCGATCAGGATGCAGACGACGAGGCTGGCCTCCAGCCCCTCGCGCAGACCGATCAGATAGTTGGAGAACACGGGCTACGCCTCCTCGGTCAGCAGCGTCCGGCCCCACCAGTCGTCCGCGTCGCGGACGCCGGGCGGGATCGCGAAGACAGCAGAACCCACGTGCTGGATGTACTCGTTGAGCGCGTCCGACGCCGCCAGCCGGCGCTGGAGCGGAATGAATCCCGTGCGGGGGTCGCGCTGGTAGGCCAGGAAGAACAGGCCCGCGTCCAGCCGGCCGAGCCCGTCGGTGCCGTCGGTGAAGGAGTAGCCCCGGCGCAGGATCGTGATCCCGCCGTTGGCGTCGGGGTGGGCGAGCCGGACGTGCGCGGTGGGCTTCATCGCCTTCAGGAACGGCTCGTCGTGCTCCTTCGGTTTGCCGGCCGGGGCGCCCTCGCCCTTGTCGCGGCCGAAGACGTCCTCCTGTTCCTGGAGCGACGTCCGGTCCCAGGTCTCGATGTTCATGCGGATGCGCCGTGCGACGAGGTACGACCCGCCGGTCATCCACGCCGGTCCGTCCCCGTCGCCGGCCCAGACGAACTTGTCCAGCCGGTCCTTCTCGGTGCCCGCGATGTTGCGGGTGCCGTCCTTGAACCCGAAGAGGTTGCGCGGGGTCTGGGCGTCCGGGGTCGTCGACGACGTCTTGCCGAAGCCGAGCTGCGACCAGCGGACGGCGACCGTGCCGAAGCCGATGCGGGCCAGGTTGCGGATGGCGTGCACGGCGACCTGCGGATCGTCGGCGCAGGCCTGGATGCACAGGTCGCCGCCGGTGCGCGCCGCGTCGAGGTTGTCGCCGGGGAACTTGGGCAGGTCGACGAGGGCCGTGGGCCGCCGGTCCGCGAGCCCGAACCGGTCGAACAGGGACGGCCCGAACCCGAGGGTGAGCGTCAGCCGGGACGGCTTCAGTCCCAGCGCCTCGCCGGTGTCGTCGGGCGGCGCCTCGGCCAGCCCGCCGTAGGCGCCCTCGCCGACCGTGCGGCCCGCGGTCATCCGGCGGGCGGCGGCCGTCCAGTCCTTGAGGAGCCGGACGAACGCGGCGCGGTCGTCGGTCTTCACGTCGAACGCGGCGAAGTGCAGCCGGTCCTGCACGGGCGTGGCGATGCCCGCCTGGTGGTCGCCGTGGAAGGCGATCGCGGTGCCCGCCTCGGCGGCGGCCGGGTCGGCGTCCTGGCCGGTGCGGGTCATCGCGACGGCGCCGCCGGCCGTGGCGGCGCCGAGCGCGAGCCCGGCACCGCCCCAGCCGATCAGCGCGCGCCTTGAGGGGCTGCCGCCCCGCTGGGTCTGTGTCATCGTCGTCCCCGCCTACTTCACGACCGCGGCGGCGAGCTTGGACAGCGGCTCGGCGAGCGCGTTCACCGCGTCCGACAGCTCCTTGCGCTGTTCCTCGGTGACCTTGTCGTACGAGACGAACGCGTAGGAGGTCTTGTCGGAGCTGTCGGAGCGGTACTTGTCGAGCTGGGCGTCGAGCGCCGCGAACTGCTTGTCCAACTCCCCGGTCAGGGCCGCGTCGTTCGTCGAGGCGACCGGCTTGAGCAGTTCGTACGCCTTCTGCGCGCCCTCGACGTTGCCCTTGAAGTCGACGAGGTCGGTGTGCGCGTAGCGGTCCTCCTCGCCGGTGACCTTGCCGGTGGCGACCTCGTCGAGCAGTTCCTTGGCGCCGTTGGCCATGGAGGTCGGGGTGATCTCCGCGGTGCCGACCCGCTTCTGCCAGTCCTTCAGATCGGTGACCAGCTGGTCGGCGAGGGTCTTCTCCTCGGCGCCGATCTTCTTGTCGTGCCAGAGGGACTTCTCCAGGCGGTGCCAGCCGGTCCACTTCTGGCCCTCTTCGAGCCCGTCCTCGCGGACGTCGACCTTGGGGTCGATGTCGCCGAAGGACTCGGCGACCGGTTCGGTGCGCTCCCAGCCGAGGCGGGAGGGTGCGTAGGCCTTCTTGGCGGCCTCCAGGTCGCCGTCCTTGATCGCCTGTACGAAGGTCTCGACCCGCGGCAGTGTCTCGTCGGCCTGGTCCTGCGCGTACTGGCGGTAGTCGGCGACCGCCTTGTCCAGCTTGGGGTCCCGCTTGGCGGTGCTGCCGCCGGTGACCGTCAGCTTCTGGCGTACGCCGTGGCCCTTCATGCCCGGCCGGCAGGCGATCTCGTACGAGCCCGCCTTCACCTCGGCGGTCAGCGTGTACTTGGTACCGGGGCCGATATTCTCCTTCTCGGAGACGATCCGGTCGTCAGGGAAGAGGATTTCGACCTCGGTGGCCCGGGAGCCCTTGTTCTCTATCTGGAGGGTGACCTGGCCGGCCGGGATCGAGGTGGCCGAGGTGTCGCACGTGGTGTCGGCGGCGGTCACCTGGATCGCGTTGCCGTCCTTCGCGTCGCTCTTCGCGGTGCAGGCCGAGAGGGCGGTCAGGGCGGCCACGGCCGTGGCCGCGGTGACGGTGAGGCGGGCGGCACGCATGCGGGCTCCAAGCGGGAAGCAGTCTGGTGAGGCTGGCCTAACTTATCTGAGGCTTCCCTCACCCATACCCGTCCGGATGGTGATTCAGCTCTCATTGAAAGATCACAGACACGACTTGATCTCGACGGCTCAAAAGTGACGTCAAGGGACGGTAATGGGGAGGTCAAACGGTGCGCCGTGGAGTGATCAGGACGGCTCCGGTGCGGGGGTGCGGGAACACCTCGACCGGCTGCTCGTAGACGTCCGACAGCAGCCGCTCGTCGAACACCTGCGCCGGTGGTCCCTCGGCCGCGACGCGCCCCGCGCACAGGATCGCGACCCGGTGCGCGTAGGCCGCCGCCAGGGCCAGGTCGTGCAGCACCACGACCACCGCGTCACCGGCGCGCGCCCTCTCCCGGCACAGCCGCAGCACCGACTCCTGGTGCTTCAGGTCGAGCGCGGCGGTCGGCTCGTCGAGCAGCAGCAGCGGCGCGTGCTGGGCGAGCACCCGGGCGAGCGCGACCCGGGCCCGCTCCCCGCCGCTGAGCGCGGAGAACGGCCGCAGCGCGAAACCGGTGACCTCCGTCGCCGCCATCGCACGGGCCACCGCCAGGTCGTCCTCCGCGGGGGAGGAGGCGTGCGGCGCGCGGCCCATCCGGACCACCTCCTCCACCGTGAAGGGGAAGGACAGCGTCGACGACTGGGGGAGCACGGCCCGGCGCAGGGCGAGTTCGGCCGCGGACCACTGCGGGGCGGGCCGGCCGTGGATGCGTACGACGCCGGCGGCCGGTGCGAGGTCGGCCGCGAGGGCGCTCAACAGGGTCGACTTTCCGGCGCCGTTGGGGCCGACGAGGGCGAGGAGTTCACCGGCGCGGGCGGACACGTCGACACCGTCCAGCACGGTACGGCCACCCAGGCGGACACACAGCCCCTCGGCCTCGGCGAGCACGGTCCCGTTACCGGCCGGCACGGGAGCGATGGGCCTGCCGCGCAGCAGTCTCACGAGCGAACCCTTTCGACAGGACACCAGCGGGTCGTTTCTGCGGTGCGGGTGGGCGGTGTCATGCCCAACCTCCTTGTCTGCGGCGGGTTCTGCGCAGCAGCCAGAAGAAGAACGGGCTGCCGAGCAGTGCGGTCAGCACGCCGAGCGGGAGTTCGGCGGGCGCGGCGACCGTACGGGCCGTCAGATCCGCGCCCAGCAGCACCAGCGCGCCGAGCAGCGCGCTCGCCGGGATGAGGAAGCGGTGCCCCGGTCCTGCCGCCATCCGCAGCAGATGCGGTACGACGAGGCCGACGAAGGAGATGATCCCGGCGACGCTCACCGCCGCCGCGGTCAGCAGGGCGATGACCAGCACCAGCACCAGCCGCAGCCGCTCCACGTCCACGCCCAGGTGCCGCGCGGGCCGCTCACCCAGCGCCAGCAGATCGAGCCGGCGGGCGTGCCCCGGGGCCAGCGCGAGCCCCAGCACCGCACAGGGCAGCACGGCCAGCACCTTGGGCCAGGTCGCCTGCGACAGCGAGCCGAGCTGCCAGAAGGTGATCTGGTTGACGGCGGCGGTGTCCGCGAAGAACAGGAACAGCCCGATCAACGCGCCGGCGAAGGCGTTCACCGCGATCCCGGTGAGGATCAGCGTCACCACCTCGGTGCGGCCGCCGGAGCGCGACATCCCGTACACCAGCAGGACCGTGCCGAGGCCCGCCGCGAACGCGAACGCCGACACCGTCCAGTCGCCGAGGAAATCCAGGCCGAACGCGATCGCCGCGACCGCGCCGACCGCCGCGCCCGAGGAGACGCCGATGACGCCGGGCTCGGCGAGCGGATTGCCGAAGACGCCCTGCATCAGCGCCCCGGCGCAGCCGAGCGAGGCGCCGACGAGCAGCGCCAGCACGATGCGCGGAAAGCGGACGTTCCACAGGACCGACTCGGCCACCCGGTCCAGCGCGGAGCCGCCGAGGCCCGTCCGGTGCAGCACGGAGCCGAGCACATCGCCGGTCGGGATCGGATAGGCGCCGAGGCCCGCGGCCACCGGGACGAGCACCAGCAGCGCGGCGAGCAGTCCGGCGGTGAGCAGCCAGGCGGTGGAGTGCCCGCGGCGCTCGGGGGTCTCGGCGGTCCGCTCGGCCGGTTCGTCGAGCACGGTCACTCGGCACCGTCCCGGTACAGCTGCGCCACCACCGTGGCGAGCACCTGGTCGGTGCGCGCCCCGTAGTTCAGCAGCACCCCGTCCTCGACGGACACGATCCGCCGGTTCATCCCGGCCGGGGTCTGCGCCACACCGGGGATCTTCACCAGTCCGTCGGTTCCGCCGACCGACTCAAGTCCCTTGGCCATCACCAGGATCGCGTCGGGCGCGGCCTCGGCGAGCGCCTCGGTGGTGATCGCGGTGAAGTCCTTCGTCAGGCCCGACTCGGCCCCGGCGTCGACCGCCCCGGCGGCCTCCAGCAGGGAGGTCGCGCCCGAGCCCCGGCCGCCGATGAGATAGACGGAGGCGGAGCCGCGCAGATAGAGGAAGGCGACCCGGGGCCGCTCGGCGTGCTCCGGAATCGTCTTGCGTACGGCGGCGATCCGCTGCTCCGTGCGCCGGGTCAGCTCCGTGCCGGCGGCGGGGACGCCGAGCGCGCCGGCCACCGCCCGGATGCGCGGGCCCACGTCGTCAAGGCCCCGGGCCGCGGCGACCACGAGGACCGGCACCCCGGCCGCGCGGATCTGGTCCATGGCCTCCTCGGGGCCTGTGGTCTCCTCGGCGAGGACCAGATCGGGCCGCAGGGAGAGCACGCTCTCCGCGGACACATCGTGGTTGCGGGTCACCACCGGGAGCCGCGCCGCCTGCGCGAAGGTGGCGGTGACGTCGCGGGCGACGACCCGGTCGCCGAGCCCGAGGGTGAACACGATCTCGCTGAGGCTGCCGGAGAGCGGCACGATGTGCCGCGCCTGGCGCACCGTCACCGTGCCGCCGTCGGCCGAGGCGACGGTGGCGGGCAGCTCGGGTGCGGGGGTGGCGGGCAGCGGCTCGACGCGGTCGGCCGTGGTGCTCGTCGAGGTGCCCCCGGTTCTTCCCGGTTTCCCGGTCCCTCCCGCGGCTTCGGGGGAGCTGCCGCAGCCGGTCGTGGCCACGGCGAGGGCGAGCACGGAGACCAGTGCTCCCGCCAGTCGGGTGCGCAAGCGTCGCACGGTCCTGTCCCGTTCCCTTCGGTTGCTTCCAGAGACTGCCAGATTGAGCTTAGGTTAGCCTTACCTTTGTTCGCTACCGGTCGTCGTATCCGGAGGACCACCCATGCCCACGCCCCTGCGGCACCCGATCGCCGTGCTGTGCGCGGCCCTTCTGGGCGCACTGCTGCTCCCGGTCACCGCCGCGCACGCCGAGAGCCGCACCGTCCAGGGCGGCCGCCTCGACTGGGGCGTCAAGTCGTCGTTCCAGAGCTATGTCACCGGGCCGGTCGCCCAGGGCGGTTACTCGCTCACCGGCGGCGCGGCCACCGTGGGCGGCAGCCAGTTCCGCTTCCCCTCGGCGACCGGCACCTACGACGGGGCCACCGGGGCGTTCGCCGCGTCCTTCGCGGGCGGCGTGCACTTCGTCGGACACCGCAAGAGCGACGGCTCGTACCAGCTCGACCTCACGCTCAGCCGCCCCACCGTCCGGATCTCCGGCGCCACCGGCACCCTCTATCTGGACGTCACCGGCAAGGCGAAGGACACCGGGAAGGTCACGACGTCCGCACAGGTGCCCTTCGCCTCACTCGCCCTGGGCGGCATCGACATGCGCGGCGGTGGCACGGCCGTCGTCCTGAACAACGTGCCCGCCACGCTGACCGCCCAGGGCGCCACGTCCTTCGCCGGGTACTACGCGGCCGGCACCCCCCTGGACCCGGTCAGCCTGGCCGCCGACGTCAAGGCGGCCGCACGGCCCACCCCCACACCGACCCCCACCGCGAGCGAACCAGCCGGGAAGAAGGCGCCGTCGAAGGGCGGCGCGATCGTGGACGGCGCCGTCGACTGGGGCGTACGCCGCACCTTCCGGGAGTACGTCACCGGCGACATCGCCCGCGGCAAATGGACCCTGAGCGACGGCGCCCGCGACGGCGGGGCCCTCTTCCGCTTTCCGGCGGGCGAGGGCACCTACCGCGACGGCGAGCTGACCGCGAGCTTCGACGGCGCGGTCGGCTTCACCGGCGACCACGGCCTCGACCTGCGGCTGAGCGGCGTCCGGGTCACCGTCGCGGACGGCCGGGGCACCCTCTACGCCGACGTCGGCGGCGACGACTTCGCCGGGAAGAAGGTCCCCTTGGTGACCTTCGCCGCAGCGGACTTCACCGCCCGCGACGGACTGGCCTCGCTCGCCGAGGCCCCGGCGAAGCTCACCGCCGAGGGCGCGCGGGCCTTCGGCGGGCGGTACCCGAAGGGCACCGCGATGGACCCGGTCTCGCTGGCCGTCGCCCTCACCGACGACGCCACGCTGCCCGCGCTGCCCGACCTGGGCAGCGCGGCCGGCCCGACACCGTCGGCCACGCCGGCCCCGGCCCGGGAGACCGCGGCGGAGCCGGCCGTGGCCGACTCCGCGGACGACGGCACCCCCGTCCTGCCGCTCACCCTCGCGGCGGCCGGCCTGCTGCTGGCCGGCGCGGGCGTGGCGGTCGCCGTCCACAGGCGCCGCACCCGCCCGACAGCCGACGAGGACTGAACCCACCCCACTCCACCCCAACCCAACCTGACCTGACCCGCACCCCGACCAAGGAGACGGAACCACCCATGCCTGCCACCACCCCCAGACGCCTCGCCCTCGCCGCCGCCGTCGCGGTCGCCCTCGGCATCGGCGCGTTCCCCGCGACCAGCGCCTCCGCCGCCGAAGTCCCGCTCACCGGCTACGAGTTGACCTGGGGCATCAAGCAGTCCTACCGCACATACGTGACCGGATTCGCGGCCGGCACCTTCACGCCCGCCGACGGCGCGTCCCAGGCGCCCGGCAACGGCGCGTTCACCTTCGTCCGGGGCACGGGCGGCTACGACTCCGACGCGCACACCGTGTCCCTCGGCTTCGAGGGCAGCCTGAAGATCCAGTCCGAGCTGCACGGCTTTGAACTGGCCCTCAACGACGTCAGGTTCGACAGCAAGGAAGCGGAGATCACCGCGGACGTCACCCGCGCGGGCAGCACCACGCAGGACGTACCGCTCGCGACGGTCGCGGTCACCCGCCAGATGACGGACATGGCGACCACGCTCACCAAGGAGGCCGCGGACGTCTTCGGCAGCGCGGGCTACGAGGGCGCGGCCGGCGACCCGCTGACGGTGGTCCAGACGACCTCGCCGTCCCCGTCCCCGTCGGCGCCGGAGACGACCTCACCGACACCCACTCCGCCGCCCACCGCGACCGAGAGCCCCACGCCGTCCTCCCCGTCGGCGACCGCGAGCGGTGCGCCCTCCCCGACGGTCACGCCCGACGCGTCCGCCTCCGAACCGGCCCCCGCCCAGGGCGAGATAGCCGACGGCACGCTCACCTGGGGCGTGAAGGAGTCCTTCCGTGGCTACGTCGTCGACGGGGCGGCCCAGGGCGCCATCACGGTGTCCGACGGCGCCACCCAGGCCACCGGCAACGGGGCGTTCACCTTCCCCGACGCGACCGGCGCCTACGACACCGACGCCGGCACCCTCGACGCCGCCTTCGACGGCGCGGTCACCTTCAAAGGCCATGAGAGCAACGGGAGTTACGGCCTGGACCTGACCCTCGACGGCATCCGGGCACGGCTCGACGGCGGCTCGGGCGAGCTGACCGCCGATGTCACGAGCCTCGGCGAGCGGACCGCGGACGTGGTCCTGGCCGACCTGAAGGCGCCCACGGCGGACCTCACCGCGAAGGAGGACGTCATCACCGTGAAGGACGTCACCGCGACGCTCACCGAGGCCGGCGCGAAGGCATTCGGCGGCTTCTACCGGGCGGGCACCGTGCTCGACCCGGTCGATCTGTCCGTGGCCCTGAGCGACGGCGCCGAACTCCCCTCCGGCGACGGCGGCACGGGCACCTCCGGCGGCACGGGCACCTCCGGCGGCACGGGCGCCTCCGGCGGCACGGGCGCCTCCGGCGGCACGGGCACGGCGAGTGGCGGCGTGACCGGCGCCACGACCGGCGGCGCGACCGGCAGCCTCGCCACGACCGGCTCGGACGTGCCGGCGGGCGCGCTGGGCGCCGCTGCCGCGCTGGCGGTGGCCGCCGGAACCGGCACCGTCCTTGCGCTCCGCAGGCGCCAAGCGGCAGCCCCCGGGGACGCCCGCCCGTGACGATGCTTGAATGCCCGGGTGACTGACTACGACGTGCTGCGCGTCTTCTGCGCGCCGAACGGCGGCTACGGCAACGAACTCGGCGTGGTCCGCGACGGCTCGGTACTGCCCGAGCGGACCGACCGGCAGGCGTTCGCCGCCAAACTCGGCTTCAGCGAGACCGTGTTCGTGGACGACCCGGAGCGCGGCGTCGTCGACATCTACACTCCCACCCTGCGCCTGCCCTTCGCGGGCCACCCCTGCGTCGGCACGGCCTGGCTGCTGGACGTGCCCGAACTGGTCACGCCCGCGGGGGTGGTGGGCGTCCGGCTGGACGGCGAGTTCAGCTGGATCGAGGCCCGCCCGGAGTGGGCGCCGCCGCGCACCCTGCGCCAGTACGCCACGGCCGCCGAGGTCGACGCCCTGCCGGTGCCCGAGCCGGGCACCTGGATCTACGCCTGGGCCTGGGAGGACGAGGCGGCGGGCCGCATCCGCGCCCGCGGCTTCCCTGGCCGGGACGACAGCATCGAGGAGGACGAGGCGACCGGCGCGGCGGCCCTCCTCCTCACAGCCCAGCTGAACCGAGCCCTCAACATAACCCAGGGCAAAGGCTCCCAACTCCTGACAGCCCCCCAACCCCAAGGCTGGATAGAACTAGGAGGCCGAGTAAACCTAGAAATCTAACCCAGGTGCGCGGCCCTGCATCGAACACGCGGCTCCGCCGCGCGAGCGCAAAAAGCCCCAACGCACCCGCACCGTACGACGGACGCGCTCCCCCCAGGGGCGCGGGGAACTGCGCGAGATGCCACATCGCACCCGCACCGTACGACGGACGCGAGCCCCCTAAGGGGCGCGGGGAACTGCGCGAGATGCCATCGCACCCGCACCGTACGACGGACGCGCTCCCCCCAGGGGCGCGGGGAACTGCGCGAAAAGCCACAACGCACCCGCACCCAACAACGAACCCCCCAATGCCAGACGCCCACCGCGCCCCCAGCGAACCTCACGCGCTAAGGGAGAACTCCGCCCCCAACGCCCCGAACACCGCACTATTCAAAGCGAAAGCGCCCCGGCATTCGGCAACAACCCGCTGCTTCTCCAGCTCATCAACGCGCACCGCGTCCAGCAACTCCCGGTAGCCACGCTTGAAGGCGGCCGGGTTGTCGATGCCTTCGAAGACATAGAACCGCACCCCGTCGCCCTTCTTCGCGAACCCCCACGTCCGCTCCGCCTTGTCGCGGATGATCTGACCGCCGGAGAGGTCGCCGAGGTAACGGGTGTAGTGGTGGGCGATGTACCCGCCGGGCCACTGCTCGGCGCACTCCCGCACCCGCTCCGCGTACGCCCGTGTCGCGGGCAGCGCGGAGAGCCCCGCGCGCCATGCGGGCCCGCGCAGATGGGCCAGGTCGCGCTCCAACGCGGGCAGCCTGAACAGCTCCGGGCGGATGAAGGGGCCGACCAGGGCGTCGGACGCCAGCCGCTCCGCCCCGGACTCCAGGGCGTCGTACACGAACCACAGCTGCTCGGTGTAGCGGGCGTACGCGTCGACGCCGAGCCTGCCGCCGAGCAGCGCGCTCATGAACGTCGAGGTCTCCGCCTCCAGGTGCTGGGCACGGGACGCGGTGCGGATGACTGTCGAGAAGGACTCCATGGATCGAATCATCTAAGGTTAGCCTTACCTAAGTCAATGCTTTCCCGACACCCTGTCGGTAAAAGCGTACAAGAAAGAGCCCGCCCCAGCAGGGCGGGCCTCTCGGGACTCTCTGCTCCCCGGCCGCTACGGCAGGGTGAGGATCTCCGCCCCCGAGTCCGTGACCACCAGCGTGTGCTCGAACTGCGCGGTCCGCCTGCGGTCCTTCGTGACCACCGTCCAGCCGTCGTCCCACATGTCGTACTCGTACGTGCCCAGCGTCAGCATCGGCTCGATGGTGAACGTCATCCCCGGCCGGATGACCGTCGTCGCGTGCGGACTGTCGTAGTGCGGGACGATCAGCCCGGAGTGGAAGGACGAGTTGATGCCGTGGCCGGTGAAGTCCCGCACCACCCCGTACCCGAAGCGCTTGGCGTAGGACTCGATGACCCGGCCGATGACATTGAGCTGCCGGCCCGGCCGGACCGCCCTGATCGCGCGGTCGAGGGCTTCCCGGGTCCGCTCCACCAGCAGCCGCGACTCCTCGTCGACGTCCCCGACGAGATACGTCGCGTTGTTGTCGCCGTGCACCCCGCCGATGTACGCCGTCACATCCAGGTTGACGATGTCGCCGTCGCGCAGCACCGTCGAGTCCGGAATGCCGTGGCAGATGACCTCGTTGACGCTGGTGCACAGCGACTTGGGGAAGCCGCGGTAGCCGAGCGTCGACGGGTAGGCGCCGTGGTCGCACATGTACGCGTGCGCCACCGCGTCCAACTCGTCCGTGGTCACGCCCGGCGCGATGATCTTCGCGGCCTCCGCCATCGCCTGTGCGGCGATCCGGCCCGCGACGCGCATCGCTTCGATGGTCTCGGAGGTCTGCACCTCCGACCCGGTGTACGGCGTCGGCGCGGGCTTGCCGACGTACTCGGGGCGGCGGATGTTTCCGGGTACCGAACGGGTGGGAGACAGCTCCCCTGGTACGAGCAGCGACTGGCCAGACATGCCAGCGAGTCTAACCAGCGGGCATGGGGGACCATGTCCCTGGCGAAAGGAGCCGGTCATGGCCCTGTTCAAGAAGCGGACGGTCGGAAAGCCGGGGGAGTGGTACTACTGCCTCGAACACAAGAAGGTCGAGGAGGGGCCGGAGTGCCCGGCCAAGGACCGCTTCGGCCCGTATCCCAGCCGCACGGAGGCCGAGCACGCGATGGCCACCGCCCGGGAGCGCAACGTCGAGTGGGAGAACGACCCACGCTGGCACGACACCGCTGGCCGCTCCACCGACGACGACTGACGAAACCACCTCTGTCCCGCCGGGCCGCGGCCCGGGTGAGGCCCGCCCGGTCGGGGCGTCGCCAGGGGGCGGTGGGCCGGGCGCCGGGGTGCACGGAGCGTGGTAGATGCTGCGGCCGGTCGTCGGAGTGCCGCCGGGCCGGGGCGTGGTGGGCTCGCGGACCGGGCGTCCGGCGGGGTGGGTGGTCACCAGGGGGCGGGGGGTGGGGCTGTCAGGGCTTCTGTCAGGCTTGTCAGGCGGTCGCGGAGCGTGCGGCGGCCCCGTGCGGAGGGGACCGCGTTCTCGCCGGCCGCCGCGCTCACCAGGTGCTGCACCGTGTCCAGGTCCAGCTCGCCGTCCTCGGGCACCGTCAGCGTCTCGTGCGCCATCCCGGCCAGCTCGCCCGCGCCCGAGCCCAGGGCCAGCACCGTCACCCCGGCCCGCCGCGCGTCGTGCACCCGCTCCAGCAGCGGCGCGGGCTCACCGGGCGCCACGACGAGCAGCGTCTCGCCCCGCCGGGCCGCCGCGATCCGCCCGGGACCGACGGCCAGATGCGCGGGATCCGTGGGCCGCGCGTCGTGCCGTACCAGCGTCGGCACCAGCTCCGGCGTGCCCGACCAGGCGGCCTCGTCCACCAGATGCGCCGCCAGATGCCACGGCTCGTACTCCGGCGTGCCCACCAGCAGCAGTCCGCCGCCGTGCGCCACCACCGAGCCGCGCAGCACCCCGGCGAACCGCCGCGTGGCCCCCAACCACTCGGTCCCGGCGAGCACTTCGCGCAACAGCGCCACCCGTACGGCATCCATGGCACCGCATCCTGCCGCAACCGGTCACTCGTGACGTGGAGTTCACCCCGAATTCGCCCGACCCGGGGAAGGTGCCCAGTCCCCGAGACCGATGAGGAGCCGGCCCATGACCGACGTCAGTGTCCCCTTCCGCGCGGGCCACGAAGGGTACGCCAGCTACCGGATCCCGGCCGTGGTCGTCACCCGCCCCGGCACCGTGCTGGCCTTCTGCGAGGGCCGCCGCGACTTCGCGCACGACCACGGCCGCATCGACATCGTGCTGAAACGCTCCACGGACGGCGGCTGCACCTGGGGCCCGCTCCAGGTCGCCGCACCGGGCGGCGGCGACCTGGCCGGCAACCCCGCCCCCGTCGTCCTCGGCACCGGCCGGATCCTGCTCGTCCACGTCCGTGCCGCCGCGCACGCCACCGAGGACGCCGTGCGGCGCGGCGAGGTCACGGACGCCGACGCCCGCCGGGTCTGGGTGCGGCACAGCGACGACGACGGCGCGACCTGGTCCGAGCCCACGGAGATCACCGCGTCGGTGAAGCCGCCCGGCTGGCGCTGGTACGCCACCACCCCCGGCCACGCCCTCCGGCTGAGCACCGGCCGGATCGTCGTCCCCGCCAACCACTCCCTGCCGCCCGCCGGCGACGACACCGGTACGGAGCCCCACTACTACGGCGGCCACTGCCTGCTCAGCGACGACGACGGCGCGAGCTGGTACCTCGGCTACGTCGACGACGACACCGGCGGCTACGTCAACGCCAACGAGACCAGCGCCGCCGAACTCCCCGACGGCCGCGTCTACTTCAACACCCGCACCGCCTCCCGCTCGCCCGGCACCCGCGCCGACGCCCACTCCGCCGACGGCGGCCGCACGCTGACCAAGCCGTTCCGCCCGCAGGCGGGCCTGACCGGGCCCGTCTGCCAGGCCGCCGTCCTCCAGCTGCGCGACCCCGACCTGCTGCTCTGCTCCGGCCCCGCCGCCCCCGGCGCCCGCGCCCTGATGACCCTGCGCGTCTCGACCGACGGCGGCACCACCTGGCGCCCCGCGCACACGGTCGACGGGCTGCCCGCCGCCTACTCCGACCTGGCCCGGATCGACACCGCGACCGTCGGACTCCTCTACGAGACCGGCGACCGCGGCGCCTACGAGACGATCACCTTCCGCCGGGTGCCCATCACGGCGCTCACCTGACCGGGCCGGGCGGCGGGCCGCGGACGTAGAGTCGGCCGCATGACCTCTACCGACAGTGCACAGCAGCCCACCGGAACCCCCGCCGCAAAGCCCGCCAAGGACCCCTGGGACCTGCCGGACGTCTCCGGTCTCGTCGTCGGCGTGCTCGGCGGCACCGGACCGCAGGGCAAGGGCCTCGCCTACCGGCTCGCCCGGGCCGGCCAGAAGGTGATCATCGGTTCCCGGGCCGCCGAACGCGCACAGGCCGCCGCCGCCGAACTCGGGCACGGCGTCGAGGGCTTCGACAACGCCGAGGCCGCCCGCCGCAGCGATGTGGTGATCGTCGCCGTGCCCTGGGACGGCCACGGCAAGACACTGGAGGCACTGCGCGCGGAACTGGCCGGCAAGCTGGTCGTGGACTGCGTCAACCCGCTCGGCTTCGACAAGAAGGGCGCCTACGCGATCAGGCCCGAGGAGGGCAGCGCCGCCGAGCAGGCCGCCGCCCTGCTGCCGGACTCCAGGGTCGCCGCCGCCTTCCACCACCTGTCCGCCGTGCTGCTCCAGGACCCGGAGATCGCCGAGATCGACACCGATGTGATGGTCCTCGGCGAGGAGCGGGCCGACGTGGAGATCGTGCAGGCGCTGGCCGGGCGGATCCCGGGCATGCGCGGCATCTTCGCGGGCCGGCTGCGCAACGCCCACCAGGTGGAGTCCCTGGTCGCGAACCTGATCTCCGTCAACCGCCGGTACAAGGCGCACGCGGGGCTCCGCGTCACCGACGTGTGAGACATGCCGGCCCATGGGGGACACTGGTGGCGTCCGACAGGTCCACCGGGTCCGGCAGGTCCGACCCGGTCCAGCAGTGTCCCCCGACAGGAGCCGATCCGATGCCCGCCCTGCTCCCGCCCGGCCCGACCCGGCGCCTCGCCCTCTACACCCTCGTCGTCTGCGTCCTCGCCGTGGCCGCGGCCGTCGTCTCGTTCGTCCAGGGCAGCTGGCTGGGCATCGTCTGGGTGCTGCTGGCCGGGCTGTCCAGCAACATGTGCTGGTACTACATGAAGCGGGGCAGGGCCGGTCGTCGGCCGTCCGTCACGGGCTGACGGCGCAGTACGGGTTGCCCTCCCGCCAGAACCGGTACAGCTCGTGGCCGCAGTACTGATCGACGTCGTCGATCCCGAGGCCGCGCAGGATCGCGTCGACCAGGTCGAAGAACGCGCCGTTGAGCGACGGGATCCACAGCAGCGCGAACACGAACAGCAGCCCGAACGGCGCGAACGGCTCCACCTGGCGCTTGACGCCGGACGACAGCCACGGCTCGATCACGCCGTAGCCGTCCAGTCCCGGCACCGGCAGGAAGTTCAGGATCGCGGCCGTGACCTGGAGCAGCGCAAGGAAGGCCAGCGCGTACCGGAAGTCCCGGGGCACCCCGTCCAGCGCGTCCAGCCAGAACGGCGCCGTGCACACCGCCGCGAACAGCACGTTCGTCAGCGGGCCCGCCGCCGAGACCAGGCTGTGCCGCCAGCGGCCCCGGATCCGGCCGCGTTCGATGAACACGGCACCGCCCGGCAGCCCGATCCCGCCCATGATCAGGAAGACCACCGGCAGCACGATGCTCAGCAGCGCATGCGTGTACTTCAGCGGGTTCAGCGTCAGATAGCCCTTGGCGCCCACCGTGATGTCGCCGCTGTGCAGCGCGGTGCGCGCGTGCGCGTACTCGTGCAGGCACAGGGAGACGATCCAGGCCGCCGTCACGAACAGGAACACGGCGACGCCCGGCTGGTGGGCGAACCCGGTCCAGGTGGCCCAGCCGGTGACCGCGGTGACGGCCAGCAGCCCGAGGAAGACGGGGCTGATCCTCCGGTCGCTGCGGCGGGTGGTGGCGGTGGTCATACGGCGGGCTCCTGGCAGGCGTGTCGGACGGGCCGGGGTCGACCGTACCGGTGATGCCAGACGAACGCCCCACGGCCCGTCACGGGTTCCTGACAGCCGTCACGCGGCGACCGAGCCGATCGAGGAGGCGGCCATGACGCTCGCCGGGCTCGGCGGATCGCCAACCAGCCCGAGGACCGGCTGCCGGGCCGGACCCCGGGCACCGGTAGACACCACCCACCGACCCGAACGCTCGTCCCGCGGGCGTGGTCCTGGCCGTTTCGGGGGACACCGGCGAGGTGTTCTGCGAGCGGCCGGCGACCGGCGGGTCGGAAACTCGTGGGTGGGGTGCTGGGGGTTTCGAAGGACATCGGCGAGGCGTTCGGCCCGCGGCCGGCGATTGGCGGGTCTGGAACCCGTGGGCGGGGTGTCGGCGTCTCCGGGGACAATGGGCTCCGTGCGCTATCGCATTCTCGGCACCACTCAGGCGCTCCGCACCGACGGAACCCCCGTCCCGGTCGGCGGGGCGCGTCTGCGTGCCCTGCTGACGGTGCTGGCGCTGCGGCCGGGCCGTACCGTGCCGGTGGGCCTGCTGGTCGACGAGGTGTGGGCCGCGGAGCCGCCCGCCGACGCGACCGGGGCGTTGCAGGCGCTGGTGGGCCGGTTGCGGCGGGCGCTGGGCGCCGACGCCGTCGCCTCCGCCGAGGGCGGCTACCGGCTGGCCGCCACGGCCGAGGACGTCGACCTGTACCGCTTCGAACGGCTGACCGGCGACGGCCTGCGCGCCCTCGCCGACGGCGACCCGTACAAGGCGGCCGGTGTCCTCGACGACGCCCTCGCCCTGTGGCAGGGGCCACCCCTCGCCGACCTGCCCGACCGCACCGCCGAGGCGGCCCGGCTCGCCGCCCGGCGCCTGGACGCGCTGCGCGCCCGGCACACCGCGGCCCTCGCGCTCGGCCACGCCGAACAGGCACTGCCCGAGCTGACCGCCCTGTGCGACGGCCACCCCCTGGACGAGCCCCTGCAGGCGCTGCGGCTGCGCGCGCTGCGCGACGCGGGCCGCGGCGCCGAGGCGCTGGCCGCCTACGAGGACGTACGACGGCTGCTCGCGGACCGCCTCGGCTCGGATCCCGGACCGGAACTGCGCGCCCTGCACGCGGAACTGCTGCGGCCCGGGGAACACCCCGGCCGCGCGCCAGGCCCCGCCCCGCACGGCACCGCGGGCGACGGGGCCGCGCCCGGCGTACGGCCGGACGGCGAGGGGCTGCGGGCCGCGGCGCCCGACGGGGGCGGCGGCCCGCCGGTCCCCGGGAACCTGCCCGCCCGGCTCACCTCCTTCGTCGGGCGGGAGGGCGACATCGAGACGATCCGCGGGGACCTCGCGGCGGCCCGGCTCGTGACCCTGCTCGGGCCCGGCGGGGCCGGCAAGACCCGGCTGTCGCTGGAGGCCGCCGAGAGCATGCGGCACACCGCCACGGACGGGGTGTGGCTGGCCGAACTGGCGCCCGTCGACGACCCGGCCGCCGTACCGGAGGCCGTGCTCACCGCGATCGGCGCCCGCGAGACCGTGCTGCACGGCGCCGGCGCCGAGGGCATGCGGGCCGTCGGCGACCGCCATGACGACCCCGTCGGCCGGCTGGTCGAGCACTGCGGCAGGCGCCGCATGCTGATCGTCCTCGACAACTGCGAGCACGTCGTGGACGCGGCGGCCCGGCTGGCGGCCCGGCTCCTGGAGCGCTGCCCCGAGCTGACCGTACTGGCCACCAGCCGCGAACCCCTCAGCGTACCGGGCGAGTTGGTGCGCCCCGTGCAGCCGCTGTCCGAGCCGGCCGCGCTGCGGCTGCTCGCCGACCGGGGTGCCGCGGCCCGGCCCGGCTTCCGCATCGAGGCCGACGAGGAGACCGCCGCGGCCTGCGCCGAGATATGCCGGCGCCTGGACGGACTGCCCCTCGCCATCGAGCTGGCCGCCGCCCGGCTGCGCCTGATGACACCGCGGCAGATCGCGGACCGGCTGGACGACCGCTTCCGGCTGCTGACCTCCGGCAGCCGCACCGTACGGCCCCGCCAGCAGACCCTGCGGGCCGTGGTCGACTGGTCCTGGGACCTGCTGGACGAGGACGAACGGGACGTGCTGCGCCGTCTTTCGGTGTTCGCGGGCGGCTGCGACCTCGCCGCCGCCGAGTCCGTCTGCGGTCCGGTCGCCCTCGACGCGCTCGGCTCGCTGGTCGACAAGTCCCTGGTGGTGGCGGCCCCTGCGCCCGACGGCGCGATGCGCTACCGGCTCCTGGAGACCGTCGCCGAGTACGCCGGCGAACGCCTGGAGCAGGCCGGACAGCGTGCGCGGGCCGAACGCGACCATCTGACGTACTACCGTGAACTCGCCCGCACCACCGACCCGTTGCTGCGCGGGCCGGGCCAGCGCGCGGCCATCCAACGGCTGGAGCTTGAGTACGAGAACCTGCGCACGGCCCTGCGGCACGCGGTCGCCGCCCGCGACGAGCAGGAGGGCCTGAGCCTCGCCCTCTCCCTGGTCTGGTACTGGCAGATGCGCGACCTGCGCGGCGAGGTGAGGCACTGGTGCGGCGAGGTCATGGCACTCGGCCCCGACCCGTTCGGCGAACCCGTCCGCCCGGCCCGGCCGGTCTGGCAGCGCTGCACCGAGACCCCGCCCCCGCTGACCGGCGAACTCCTCGCCGAGGCCCGGCGCGGTGTCCATCTCGCCCATCTGGCCTGCCTGGACACCGAGATGGACGCCCTGCAGACCCCCGAGGCCCTGGCGAAGCTGCGCACCATCACCCGCACCTACGAGCCCGGCCTGCCGCAGACCTGCCATGCCCCCGGGATGATCTGGTTCTACGCCGTGGTCCTGACCGGGGACATCGAGCGGCTGTACACGATCCTGGACGCCTGTGTACGCACCTGCCGGGAGACGCCGGGCTACGACTGGAACCTCGCCGGCGCCCTCCAGCTCCGCGCCGGCATGCTCGCCAACCGCACCGCCTGGGCGGGCGACGCGGTGCGCGACGCCGACGAGGCCCTGGGGATCTACCGGCGGCTCGGGGACGCCTGGGGCGCCGCCGAGGCGCTGTCCGCGCGTGGCGAGGCCCATGAACGCAAGGGCGAGTTCGGCGCCGCCGCGGCCGACTTCGAGGCGGCCATCGAGCACGCCGAACTCCTCGGCGCCCGTGCCCAGGTGGCGATCCTCACCGCCCGGCTCGGCGGGGTGCTCCTCGAAGCGGGCGAGGCGGAACGCGGTGAGCGGCTGTTGCGCGAGGTGCTGGCCCGCAGGGACGGCGTCGGCAACGAGGCGATGCCCGCCGCCCGGCTCTTCCTCGCCGGCTGGTTCGCCGCGGACGGCCGTGTCGCCGAGGCGCGCGAAGAACTCCGGCTGGTGCGCAAGGAGTTCAAGGTCGTGCACTTCATCGTCTTCGACACCCTGCTGCTCGGCCAGGAAGCCTGGGTGTACGCCGCCGACGGCCGGCACGAGGAGGCCCTGGGCAAGATCCGCGCGTCGCTGGGGCAGTGCTCCGAACCGCTGGCTCAGGCGATCATCCCGCAGCTGCCGTCCATCAATCTGACCGTCGCCGCGGTGTCCCTGGCCCGCGTCGACGGCGGCAGCCGTGCCGCGGACGCCGCCCGCTGCCTGGGCGCCGCCGACGCGCTGCTGCCGGCCGGTCACTTCCCGGCCGGCATGGAGCGCGCGGTGCGCGGGCGGGCCCTGGACGGCATCCGTGCGGTGCTCGACGAGGCGGCCTACGAGGCCGCGTACACCGAGGGCGGTGGCCTCTCCCTCGCGGAGGCCACCGCCCTGATCTGACCCGCGCCCCCACCGGAGCCCGCAACGTCAGCTTTTGGTGCGGAACTTGTGGATGGCGACCGGCGCCATCACCGCCGTGATGGCCACCGACCAGGCCAGCGTGATCCACAGATCGTGGGCGACGGGACCGCCCACCATCAGCCCGCGGGCCGCGTCCGCCAGCGTGGACAGCGGGTTGTAGTCGGTGAAGGCCTGGAGCCAGCCCGGCATCGACTGGGTCGGCGCGAAGATCGACGAGCCGAACTGGAGCGGGAACAGCACCAGGAAGCCCATCGCCTGCACGGACTGCGCGTTCTTCAGGATCACGCCCAGGGTGAGGAACACCCACATGATCGACGAGGCGAACGCCGCGGACAGCCCCACGGCCGCGAACAGTCCGCCCCAGTGGTCGATGTCAAAACCGACCAGGACGGCCACGATCATCAGCACGGCGGTCGCGAACAGCATCCGCGCCAGTTCCACCGAGATCTTCGCGAACAGCACCGAGCCGCGCCCGATGGGCAGCGACCGGAAGCGGTCCATGACACCGGAGTTGAAGTCCTGGCTGAAGCCGGTGCCGACGCCCTGGGACAGCGTCATGCTCATCATCGCGATCATGCCGGGGATCACATACTGCACATACCCGTCCTGGCCGCCGCCCAGGGCCTGTCCGATCGAGCCGCCGAAGACGTACACGAACAGCAGCGTGAAGACGACCGGCATCAGCAGGGCGTCGAACATCGACTCCGGGTCCTGCCGGATCCACAGCAGATTGCGGCGGATCAGGGCCCCGGTGTGCCGCAGGTGGCCGCGCAGCGGGATACGGGCGTCGGAGGCGGAAGCGGACGCGGTGGCCGTGGTCATACGGCGACCTCCTGGCGGGTGTCGGCGGGCGTGGGGTCCTGCGGGGCACTGGCACGGTGGCCGGTCAGTGACAGGAACACCTCGTCCAGGCTGGGGAGTTCGGTGGTGATCGAGGAGACGGTGATGCCGCGTGCGGCGACCGCGCCGACCACTGCGGTCAGCTGCTCGTCGCTGAGGATCGGCACCAGCAGGCTGCCGGCCTCGCTGTCCACGGTCGTCGCGGCGAGCCCGGTGATGCCCAGTTCGTCCAGCATCCCGGCGAGCGGGCGCAGCTCCAGCGGGTCGGCGGGCCGGATCCGCAGCGTGCGGCCGCCGACCTTCGCCTTCAGCTCCTCGATGCCGCCGTTCGCGATGACCTTCCCGCGGTCCACGACGGTCAGCTCGGAGGCGAGCTGTTCGGCCTCCTCCATGTACTGGGTGGTCAGCAGGACGGTGACCCCGTCCCCGACCATGGCCTTGACCTCGTCCCACACCTCGTTGCGGGTGCGGGGATCGAGACCGGTCGTCGGCTCGTCCAGGTACAGCACCTCGGGCCGTCCGATCATGGAGGCGGCCAGGTCGAGCCGGCGCCGCATGCCGCCGGAGTAGGTGGCCGCGGGCCGCTTGGCGGCGTCCGTCAGCGAGAACCGCTCCAGCAGTTCGTCGGCGCGGGCGCGGGCCTCCTTGCGGGACAGGTCGAGCAGCCGCCCGATCATGTACAGGTTCTCCCAGCCCGGGAGCTTCTCGTCCACGGAGGCGTACTGCCCGGTCAGGCCGATCACCCGGCGCAGCTGGCGGGGCTGGCGTACGACGTCGTAGCCGGCGACGGTCGCCTGGCCGGCGTCCGGTGCCAGCAGGGTGGACAGGATCCGTACGAGAGTGGTCTTGCCGGCCCCGTTCGGACCGAGCACCCCCATCACGGTGCCCTCGCGCACATCCAGGTCCACGCCGTCCAGCGCCTTGGTCTCGCCGTAGTGCTTGACCAGCCCCCGCACGGTCACGGCGTCCCCACGCCCGCTGGGCTTGTTGTCGGTTCGTGTCATAAGGAAGACACTCCCACCCCCCACCGACAAACTCCCGACAGCCCACCGACAAAGGCCGGACGGCCCGCCGACGGGGGAAGATCGGCGGGCCGTCCAGGGTGTTTCCGAAATGGTCTAAGGTCAGCCGCGCCCCATAGGGGCGCGGGGCTGTATCGATATGCGGCTCCGCCGCGTGGGCGCGACCAGCCACGACGATTGCCTCAGACGACCGACAACGCGTCCCGGCCGACCCAGCGGAGCGGTTAGTGGACGGAGTGTTCCTCCTGAGGGAACGTGCCGCCGACGACGTCCTCGGCAAAAGCCTTCGCCGCGTCACCCATCACCGCACGCAGATCCGCGTACTTCTTCACGAACTTCGGCACCCGCCCACCGGTCAGGCCCAGCATGTCGGTCCACACCAGCACCTGCGCGTCCGTCTCGGGCCCGGCGCCGATGCCGACGGTCGGGATGTGCAGCACCCGGGTCACCTCGGCCGCCAGCTCCGCCGGCACCAGCTCCAGCACCACCGCGAACGCGCCCGCGTCCTGTACCGCCTTCGCGTCGCGCAGCAACTGCTGGGCCGCCTCCTCGCCGCGCCCCTGCACGCGATAGCCCATGGAGTGCACGGACTGCGGGGTCAGGCCGATGTGCGACATGACCGGGATGCCGGAATCCACCAGCAGCCGGATCTGCTCGTGCGAGCGCTCGCCGCCCTCCAGCTTGACGGCGCCGACACCGGCCTCCTTCACCAGCCGGGTCGCCGAGCGCAGCGCCTGCACCGGGCCCTCCTGGTAGGAGCCGAAGGGCAGGTCGCCCACGATCAGGGCGCGCTGGGTGCCGCGCACGACCGCGGCCGACAGCATGGTCATCTCGTCGAGGGTGACGGGCACGGTCGTCTCGTACCCGAGGTGGCAGTTGCCCGCCGAGTCGCCGACCAGCATCACCGGGATGCCGGCCTCGTCGAACACGGACGCGGTCATGGCGTCGTAGGCGGTGAGCATGGGCCACTTCTCGCCCCGCTCCTTGGCGAGGGCGATGTCGCGGACGGTGATGCGGCGCGTGCCCTTGCCCCCGTACAGCGCCTTGCTGCCGTCGGAGGGCTTGGTCTGGGCAGCCGAGAGCTGCGTCATTGCAACGGCTCCTTCAGGTCATCTCGAAGCGCCCTGACGGCGTCTCCGGATCCCCTCCATGGTGGCACCTCGTGCCAGGGACGGCCAGGGGACCTCCGTGTGATCCGCTCGGCATCGGGGTGCCCGCCCCGTAACCGGCTCTCCGGGTAAGGTCTGGGCAAAGAAATAAGATACGAGACGGTTCCGTATCGGAATGGTCCTAGGCTCGTTGCCATGACAACTCCCGCTGCAGCCGCCTCCCGGATACCCGAAGAGGTGCACCGGCGCCGTTGGGCCATCCTCGGCGTCCTCATGCTGAGCCTGCTGATCGTGGTGCTGGACAACTCGATCCTGAACGTCGCGGTCAAGACGATCTCCATGCCCGCGCCCACCGGGCTCGGCGCCACCCAGAGCGAGATCGAGTGGGCCATCAACTCCTACACCCTCGTCTTCGCCGGCCTGCTGTTCACCGCGGGCCTCGTCGGCGACCGGCTCGGCCGCAAGAAGGTCCTGCTCGGCGGGCTCGTCGTGTTCGGCATCGGCTCGGCCCTGGCCGCCGAGTCCGGCTCCCCGGGTCAACTCATCGGCTACCGCGCCCTCATGGCGCTCGGCGCCGCCTTCGTCATGCCGGCCACCCTGGCCGTGCTCATGAACGTCTTCGAGCGCGAGGAACAGCCCAAGGCCATCGGCATCTGGGCGGGCGGCGTCGGGCTCGCCATCGCCATCGGCCCGATCACCGGCGGCGCGCTCCTCGACCACTTCTGGTGGGGCTCCGTCTTTCTCGTCAACGTGCCGATCGTGATCCTCGCGGTGGCGCTGATGATCTGGCTCGTGCCCGACTCGCGCGACCCCAGGCCCGGCCGCGTCGACCCCGTCGGCGTCGTGCTCTCCGTCGTCGGCCTGGTCCTGCTCGTCTACGGCATCATCAAGGGCGGCGAACTCGCCGACTTCACCGACCCGACCGTGCTCGCCACCATCGCCGCGGGGCTCGTCGTGCTCGTCGCCTTCGTGCTCTTCGAGAAGCGCAGCGACCACCCGTCCCTCGACGTCAGCTACTTCAAGAACAAGGTCTTCTCGGCCGCCATGAGCGCCATCGCGCTGGTCTTCTTCGCGCTGATGGGCGTGACGTTCTTCGGCGTCTTCTACACCCAGAGCGTGCGCGGCTACTCGCCGCTGGAGTCCGGTGTGCTCATGCTGCCGCTGGCCGCCGCACAGATGATCTTCGCGCCGCGCGCCCGGCTGGTCGTCGACCGGTTCGGCAACCGGGCCACCACCACGGCCGGGCTGCTCCTGATCGCCGCGACCCTGGCCGTCTTCGCCACCTTCGATGCGGACACCCCCATCTGGCTGCTGGAAGTGGTCTTCTTCCTGATGGGCACCGGCATGGCGCACATCATGACGCCGACCTCCGTCGTCATCATGCAGGCCCTGCCGCGCGAGAAGGCCGGCTCCGCGTCCGCGCTGAGCAACACCTTCCGCCAGGTCGGCGGCGCTCTCGGCATCGCCGTACTCGGCTCGGTCCTGTCCGCCGCGTACCGCAACGGCATCGAGGACAAGCTCGGGGCGGTGCCGGCCGGACTGCGGGACACCGCGGCCGATTCCATCGAGGCCACCCTCGGCGTCGCCGCCCGGCTCGGCCCGCAGGGCAAGGCGCTGGTCGACCCGGCCAACGACGCGTTCCTGCACGCCATGCACGTGACCGCGCTGTGCGGGACCGGTGTCGCACTGCTCGGCGCGCTGGTGGTGGCGCTCTTCCTGCCGGGCCGGCCGCCGGCCGCTCAGGAGGGCGAAAAGGAAGCGGAGTTGGTCGCCGCCGCGGACTGAGCCGTCCGCGTACGCGTCCGGAGAGGCAGCACGGGGGAAGGGGGCCCCTGCGGGACAATTCCCGCAGCACAGCGAAAGGACGGAGTGACGTGAGCCTTGCCGACAGTCGCCCGCAGCCCTGCGGTCCCGCCCGGGGCCGTCCGCGCAGCGAAGCCGTGGAACGCGCCATCCTGGAAGGTGTGATGAAGCTCCTGGAGGACGGCGTACCCCTCGCCGAGCTGTCCATCGAGCGGATCGCCCGCACGGCCGGCGTCGGCAAGGCCACCATCTACCGCCGCTGGAGCGGCAAGGAGGAACTGTTCGTCGACGTCATGCGCGCCGCCGAGCCCCCCGACCCCGAACTCCCCGGCACCTCCATGCGCGACGACCTGGTCATGCTGCTCGAAGCGCTGCGCCTGCGCGGCCTGGCCAACCGCTCCTCGGCCATCCTGCACAACGTGCAGGCGCAGATGAAGAGCAGCCCCAAGATCTGGGCCGCCTACCACACCAGCGTGATAGCGCCCCGGCGCAGGCAGGGCCTGGAGATCCTGCGCCGTGGGCAGCGCAACGGGGAACTCCGGCCGGACGTCGACCTCGAACTGGCCAACGACCTGTTCGTCGGCCCCATGCTCGTCCGCTCCGTGATGCGCCCCGACATGGAACTCCCCGACGGTCTCGCGGAACAGATCGTCGACACCGTGCTGGCCGGCCTACGGCCCGTCAGCGCGCCCGGCGCACAGCCCTAATGTGCGCGTTTCGTCACAGTCCACCCCGCCCCCTCCGGCACCGGAACTCCGGGCGCCCGCCTGTTCGTCCTGGACTTCCGTACGGCCGTCATGGGACGGCGGGAAGGGAGCCGATCATCCCCTAGGGTCGTAACCCAGGGGGACGACGGTGTGCACGGCAGGTTGTGAGGCGACGGTATGGCGCAGCAGGCGTACATCACGGAGACGGACAACGGCGGCTCGGGGCCCGAGCCACGGGGCTCCCGGTTCCGGCGCCTGGCGCTCCGCCTGCGCGACGTCTGGCGCGATCCGGGCATCTGGCGCCGCGGCATCGTCCTCGCCGTGCTCGCCCTGCTCCTCGCCCTGGTGATGCTGCTGCACTCGCACATCCCCAACACCGTGGGCAACCTCGGCAGCCTCACCGAGACCTTCCTGCCCTGGCTGGGCCTGCTCATCCCGGTCCTGCTGGTCCTCGGCGTCGTCCGCCGCTCCGCCACCGCGCTGATCCTGGTGGTGCTGCCGTCCGTGGTGTGGCTGAACCTCTTCGGCGGGCTGCTCACCGACCGCGCGTCCGGCGGGGGCGACCTGGTGGTCGCCACGCACAACGTCAACGCCGACAACCCGGACCCGTCCGGCACCGCCCGCGAGGTGGCCGCCTCCGGCGCGGACCTGCTCGCGCTTGAGGAGCTGAAGGCGTCGGCCGTCCCGGTGTACGAGAAGGCGCTGGCGTCGACGTACAAGTACCACGCGGTCGTCGGCACCGTCGGGCTGTGGAGCAAGTACCCGATGACCGCGGTCCGGTCCGTCGACATCCGGCTGGGCTGGCAGCGCGCCATGCGCGCCACGGTCGCCGCGCCCGACGGCCGGGTCGCGGTGTACGTCGCCCATCTGCCCTCGGTGCGGGTGAAGGTGGCGTCCGGATTCACCGCCCGCCAGCGCGACAAGAGCGCCGACGCGCTGGGCGAGGCGATCGCCGACGAGCAGCTGCGGCGGGTCGTGCTGCTCGGCGACCTGAACGGCACGATGAACGACCGCGCGCTCAACGCCGTCACCTCCCAGATGCGCTCCACGCAGGGCGCGGCGGGCAGCGGGTTCGGGTTCAGCTGGCCGGCGTCGTTCCCGATGGCGCGGATCGACCAGATCATGGTGAAGGGGGTCGAGCCGGAGAGTTCCTGGACGCTGCCGAGGACGGGCAGCGACCACCTTCCGGTGGCGGCCCGTGTGAAGGTGGACACGTCCGCGTAACCCGCAGGAATACTGAGCCTGAGACGCTTTGTTCCGAGGCTGAACATAAGCTGCTCCGTCCCCTTCTCGAAAGGCACAGGCTCCTTCATGCCCCTGGCCCTGCTCGCCCTCGCCGTGGGCGCCTTCGGCATCGGCACCACCGAGTTCGTGATGATGGGCCTGCTGCCCGACGTCGCGGACGACCTGCACGTCTCCCTGCCGACCGCCGGGCATCTGGTCTCCGCGTACGCGCTGGGCGTCGTCATCGGCGCGCCGCTGCTCGCCGCGGTCACCGCGCGGATGTCCCGCCGCACCGTCCTCATCGGCCTCATGGCCCTCTTCGTGGTGGGCAACGCGCTGTCCGCCCTCGCGCCCGGCCATGAGTCCCTGCTCGCCGCCCGGTTCCTCAGCGGACTGCCGCACGGCGCGTTCTTCGGCGTCGGTGCCGTCGTCGCGACGACCATGGCCGCCCCCGAGCGCCGGGCCCGCTCGGTCTCCCTGATGTTCCTCGGCCTGACCGTCGCCAACGTCGCGGGCGTCCCCGCGGCGACCCTGGCCGGCCAGCACTTCGGCTGGCGGGCCACCTTCCTCGGGGTGAGCGTGATCGGGTTTGCGGCGATCGCCTCCCTCGCCCTGCTGATCCCGCACGACCACACCCACGGCCCCGCCACCGGCCTGCGCGGCGAACTGGCCGCCCTGCGCTCGGTGCCGGTGTGGCTGGCCCTCGGTACGACCGTGGCGGGCTTCGGCGCGCTGTTCGCCGCCTACAGCTACGTCACGCCGATGCTCACGGACGCCGCCGGGTTCGCCGAGTCCGGGGTGACGCTGCTGCTCGCGCTGTTCGGCGTGGGCGCGACGGTGGGCAACCTGCTCGGCGGCCGGCTGGCCGACCACGCCATGCGCGGCACACTGTTCGGCGGACTTACCTCGCTGGCGCTGGTCCTGGCCCTGTTCCCGGTGCTGATGCGGGCGGAGTGGAGCGCGGCGCTCGCGGTGACCCTGCTCGGTACGGCCGCGTTCGTCACGGGCTCACCGCTGCAACTCATGGTCATGGAGAAGGCCGCGTCGGCGCCCTCCCTGGCGTCCTCGGCCAACCAGGCGGCCTTCAACCTGGCGAACGCCGGGGGAGCGTGGATCGGTGGCCTCGCCCTGGCCACGGGCTTCGGCGTGACGTCCCCTGCGGTTGCCGGGGCGGCGCTTGCGGTGCTGGGGCTGGGGGTGGCCGCGGTGGCTTACGCGGTGGACCGTCGCGGTGGCCTGCCGGCGGCTCGGCAGCGGCTGGTTGTGGCGCATGTGCCTGAGCAGCAGGAGGCGGTGCGGTCCTGATTCGGCCGTGGGCTGGGCGTGGGGTTTCTTTTCTGGCGCGGGGGGTTGCAGCGGGGGTGTTGTGGCTGGGCGGCAGCGGGTGGCTGCGGGTTCGTTGTGGCTGGTCGCGTGGTTTCTCGCGTCCCTTTGGGGGCTGGCGGTCGTGGGGTATCTGCGGGTTCGTTGTGGCTGGTCGCGCAGTTCCTCGCGCCCCTTTGGGGTGGTGCCGGTCGTGGGTGGCTGCGGGTGCGTTGTGGTTGAGCGCGCAGTTCCTCGCGCCCCTTTCGGGGCGCCAGCGATCGGGTGTGTTGTTCCTTGTGCGGGGAACTGCACACCTCACCACAACGACGCCGCACCCGAAGGACGGGCCCGAAACGTCAGCGCAACCGTTCCAGCTGCTTGGCCGGCGCAGCGCTACTCTCGCCAGTTGTTGGTGATGGGGAGGCGGCGGTCCTTGCCGAAGCCCTTGGGGGAGATCTTTGTGCCCGGCGGGTACTGGCGGCGCTTGTACTCCGCCGTGTCCACCATCCGCAGCGTCCTGGTGACCAGCGCCGCGTCGAAACCGGCGGCGACGATCGTGTCCGCGCCCTTGTCGTGGTCGACGTACAGGTCGAGGATCGCGTCCAGGACCGGGTAGTCCGGCAGCGAGTCGGTGTCGACCTGGCCGGGACGCAGCTCGGCGCTCGGCGGCTTGGTGAGGGAGTTCTCCGGGATCGGCGGGGTCCGGCCGCGCTCGGCCGCCGCCCGGTTGCGCCACTCGGCCAGCCGGAAGACCGACGTCTTGTACACGTCCTTGATGGGCCCGTACGCGCCCACCGAGTCGCCGTACAGCGTCGAATAGCCCACCGCCAGCTCCGACTTGTTGCCGGGGGCGAGGACGATGTGGCCCTCCTGGTTGGAGATCGCCATCAGCAGCGTGCCGCGCAGCCGCGACTGAAGGTTCTCCTCGGCCAGCCCGGTCAGCTCGGTCGACGCCATGTACGCGTCGAACATGGGGGCGATCGGGACGGTCCGGAAGTGGAGCCCGGTGCGCCGGGCCAGCTCGGCCGCGTCGTCCTTGGAGTGTTCCGAGGAGTACTTCGACGGCATGGACACGCCGTACACATTCTCCGCGCCCACCGCGTCGCAGGCGATCGCCGCCACCAGCGCCGAGTCGATGCCGCCCGACAGCCCGATCAGCACGGACCGGAAGCCGTTCTTGCGCACATAGGCGCGCAGGCCGGTCACCAGCGCCGAGTACACCTCCTCGTCGTCGTCGAGGCGGTCCGCGTAGCCGCCGGTCCGCTCCGCCGGGTAGGCGGGCAGCGGGTCCTCGGAGAGGATCACCCGGTCGATGCGCAGCCCGTCGTCCACCACTCCGGTGGGCGGCTGCGCCGGGGCCGCGGGCAGGTCCAGGTCCAGCACCACACACTCCTCGGCGAACTGCGGGGCCCGCGCGATCACCTCGCCGTCGGCGTCGACGACGATCGAGTCGCCGTCGAAGACCAGCTCGTCCTGGCCGCCGATCATGGCGAGGTAGGCGGTCGTGCAGCCCGCCTCCTGGGCGCGCTTGCGCACCAGTTCAAGCCGGGTGTCGTCCTTGTTGCGCTCGTACGGGGAGGCGTTGACGGACAGCAGCAGGCCCGCGCCCGCCGAGCGCGCGGCGGGCACCCGGCCGCCGTCCTGCCACAGGTCCTCGCAGATGGCCAGGGCGACATCGACGCCGTGCACCCGCACCACCGGCATGGTGTCGCCGGGCACGAAGTAGCGGAACTCGTCGAAGACGCCGTAGTTCGGCAGGTGGTGCTTGGCGAAGGTCAGGGCGACCGCGCCGCGGTGCAGCACCGCCGCCGCGTTCTGCGGGGCGCCGGGCGGCTGGCCGTACCGCGGCTGGGCGGCCTCGCTGCGGTCCAGATAGCCGACGATCACCGGCAGCTCCCCGAAGCCCTCCTCCGCGAGCCGGGCGGCGAGCGAGCGCAGCGCGGCGCGGGACGCCTCCACGAAGGACGATCTGAGGGCCAGGTCCTCGACGGGATACCCGGTCAGCGCCATCTCCGGGAACGCGACGAGATGCGCTCCCCGCTCGGCGGAGTGCCGGGTCCAGCGGAGGATCGTCTCGGTGTTTCCGGCGAGGTCGCCGACGCGCGAGTCGATCTGGTTGAGGGCGAGACGAAGTTGAGGCACGCGCCCAGTGTAATCGTCAGAGCGACGCGATCGGGGTGGCGCGGAGTGTGGTGCACCCCACGCCACCCCCGTCCGGCGCCACGGGATCAGCGACGGCGGTACGACTGGACGTAGCCGCCGGCGGGCGTGCCCACGCCGGTCACGTCGTCGTAGCCCCTCACGGCCTTGAGCGAGCTGTCCTTGCCGAGGCTGCGGACCGAGGTGAGCAGGCCGTCGGCGGAGTCGTAGCCGTTGGCGAAGTCGACGCGGGCGACCGCCAGGCCGGAGCCCGTCGGGTCGTCGGTGACGTCGTGGTACGCCTTCGAGCCGTACTTGGCGTAGATCACCGGGTTGGCGAAGCCGATCGCCTTGCCGCCCCGCGCCTCCTGGGCCAGCGCCTGCACGGCCGCGATCACCGGCGCGGCCAGCGAGGTGCCGCCGATGCGGTACTCGCTGTACCGCGCGGACCCGTCCGGGAGGGTCTGGGTCTGCCCGACGAGGAAGCCGGTGTTCGGGTCGGCGACCGCCGCGATGTCGGGGACGACCCGGTTGCCGGCCGCGCTGTTCGCCTCGGCGAGCGAGTCCGGGACGACGCCCCGCTGATAGAAGGGCTCGGGCACGGTCCGGCTGGTGCCGCCGCCCGCGCCCGAGGTGAACGCGCCGGGGAAGTCGGTCCAGCTCCCGCCGTCCGCGGACAGGTTCGCCTTCTCGGTGCCCCAGCCGGTCTCCCACAGGTACGTCTCGCCCTTGCCGACGGCCAGCGAGGTGCCGCCGACCGCGGTCACCCACGCCGAGTCGGCGGGGGTGTCGACCTGTTTGGTGCCGGTGTTCGCGACCTCGTCGCCGTTGTCGCCGGAGGAGAAGTAGAAGCCGATGCCCTGGACCGCGCCGAGCTGGAAGACCTGGTCGTAGGCGGCCTGGACGTCCGGCGTCTCGTTGGCCTCGATGTCGCCCCAGGAGTTGGAGACGATGTCGGCCAGATGGTTGTCGACGATCTTGCCGAGGGAGTCGAGCAGATCGTCGTCGTAGCAGGACGAGGCGCCCACGTAGGTGACGGAGGCCTCCGGCGCGACCGCGTGCACGGCCTCGACGTCCAGGGTCTCCTCGCCGTACCAGCCGGCCGCCCCGCACTCCTCGGTCTTCGTGTAGTTCCTGGGCAGCACCTGGCGCAGCCCGCCGGTCTTCCAGGCCGCGTCGCCGTGCTTGCGCGCGTAGGCGGAGGCGTCGGAGGCGATGGTCGGCGAGGCGTAGGCGTCGGTGATGGCGATGCGGACGCCCTTGCCGGTGTACCGGCCGGCGCCGTAGGCGGCCCGCAGCTGCTTGCCGGTGTAGCCCTTGACGGCGTACGGGATCTTCTGGCCGTACGCGCTCGGCAGCGTCGTCGCGGTGTTCGAGCCGTAGTACGAGGAGAACGGCCCGGCGTTCTTGAACACGGCGTCAGGCGGGGGCAGTTGGTCCTGGTGGTGGGCCTTGTGCGGCGCGTTGTCCAGGCCCGTGACGGTCAGCACGGCGCCGCCCAGGCCCCGCGGCACGGAGGCGGTACGGGCGGGCGCACGGTAGGTCTTCGCGCCCTTGGCGTAGTCGTGCAGCCGGGTGCCGAAGGCCCGCTCGGCGGCCGCCACGTCACCGGAGACGGCGATGTAGTGCCGGGTGACCTCGGTGACCTTCAGACCGGCCGAGGACAGCCACGACGTCACGGCCTTCACCTGGGCCCTGGTCGCGCCGAAGCGGGCCTGTGCCTGTGCGGCGCTCAGGTATCTGCCGTACAGCGGCGAGGACGGGTCGGAGACCGCCCTCGCGTACGCCGTGAGGCCGGACGCGTCCCGGCCGGCCAGATACACCCGGGCCGTGACCCGGGCGGCGTCCGGGGTGGCGCCCCTGTCGGCCCCGGCCGTGGCCCACGCGGGTCTGGTGCCCGCGAGCGTGTTCCGGGCCGGGCCGTCCGCGGCGTGCGCCGCGGGTATGCCGAGCGCCAGTGCGCCGGCGAGCATCGGCAGTGTAGCCGCCATGCTCACACCGGCGCGCGCCGTGGCGCGGTTGGATCTCATAGAACCCCCTGCGATGCGGTTCGCATGCACGTAGTGGTCGCGGTCGTCGCCGATCCGCACCGGGGCCCGCGGCGGTCAGGGGCCCGCGAGTGGATCACACGATGGGTGCCACTCTTACGGATGAACCGTTCATGTCAGGGGAACGCGGGGGTCAAGAGAAGCTCAAGTAGCCCTCATCCGGGGCGAATTGGGGCTTTCGTCCGCCGGGGTGTCAGGAACGGGGCGCCGCTCCGCGCTTCTTGAGCATGTCGGCCATCAGCGCGATCTCGGACTGCTGCGCCTCGACCATGCCCTGCGCGAGCCGCTTCTCCACCCCGACGGTGCACCGGGCGATGCACCCCTCGGCCATGTGCACACCGCCCTGGTGATGGTCCGTCATCAGCTGGAGGTAGAAGACCTCCGCCCGCTCGCCCGACAGCGTGCCCAGCTTCTTCAGCTCGCCGTTGGTCGCCATGCCCGGCATCAGCGCGCCGTCCTTGCCGGCGGGCATGCCGCCCATACCCATCCAGGTCATCGGCGGCTCCGCCGACACCTTCGGCAGCCCCCACAGGTCCAGCCAGCCGAGCAGCATGCCCCGCTGGTTGGCCTGCGTCTGCGCGATGTCGTAGGCGAGCCGCCGGACCTCCTCGTCGTCCGTGCGGTCGCGCACGATGTACGACATCTCGACGGCCTGCTGATGGTGGACCGCCATGTCCCGGGCGAACCCGGCGTCCGCCGACTCGGCGCCCGGCACCGCCGAGCCGGAGCCCCCGTCCTCGGCGACCGCGTAGGTGATCGCGCCCGCCGCGACCAGCGCCGCAGCCGCGGTCCCGGCGACCCAGCCGATGTGCCGCTTCACCGCGCCGCCCTCACTTCATCGTCCCGCCGGTGCACGAGGCACCCGGTTCGGGCGTCTGCTTGCCCTGCACATACGTCGAGAAGAACGTGTTCACCGCCGGGTCGTCCGCGCTCTTCACGGTCACCTGGTGGCCCCAGGCCGACAGCATCAGCGGGGCCGCCTGGTCCTCGTACGGGCTCATCAGCGAGTACGGGGTCTGCTTCACCTTGGCCGCGAGCGCGTCCACGTCCGCCTTCTTCGCCGCCGCGGTGTACGTCACCCAGACGGCGCCGTGCTCCAGCGAGTGCACCGCGTTCTCGTTCTTCACCGCCGAGGTGTAGACATCGCCGTTGCAGTTGAGCCACACCGGGTTGTGGTTGCCGCCCACCGGCGGCTGCATCGGGTACGTCACACCCGTCTGGACGTGGTTGCGCGCCAGGTCGCCCTTCCAGGTGCGCACCCCGTCATCGCCGGTCACAAAGTGCCCCGAGTCGCCGGCGCCCTTGGAGTCGTCCGACGCGCTGTCCGTCGAATCGGACCGCGTGTTCACAAGAACGACACCGCCGACGACCAGACCGGCGACGACCACCACGCTCGCGGCGATGGTGAGCAGCCGGTTGCGGCGCTCGCGGGCCCGCTCGGCCCGCTGCATCTCCGCTATGCGGGCCTTGCGCGCCGCGCTGCTGTTGTTCTTCGCGGAAGCCATGAGGCGTGTCCTTCTGGGGGGAAAGGGGCGAAAGGTGCGGGGCGTGGTGCGAGGGTGCGGTTGCGGGGTGTGTGGTGCGGGTGTGCGGTGCGGGGGTGCGGGTGTGTGGTGCGGGTGTGCGGTGCGGGGTGGCGCTCGCCGATCGTAATGGGCGAGGGACGGCGTTTCGTAGGGAGGGCACCGCAATCGGGGGGACGGGAGTGAAGTGAAGCGCGGGAACATGCCGCCTCGGCGACGCGCACCAAAACGGGCGGGAACGATCGGGATCGGCCATTACGGATGGCGGTCCGGGCAGGCAAGATGGGCGGCAGAGCAGTACACCCGCCGGACCCGGCGCGTTCCGTGCGAGGTCGGCCGGGCGATCAAGGTCCGCAACGCGCATGAAATGGTGTTGTGGTGGGATGCTCAGGTGCCCGACCGCCTCCGGTGGCACCGGGGAAAGGCGGCCTGACCAGCAAGGATGGGGAAGCGGAAGATGGACAAGCAGCAGGAGTTCGTGCTCCGGACCTTGGAGGAGCGCGACATCCGGTTCGTACGCCTGTGGTTCACGGACGTGCTGGGCTTCCTCAAGTCCGTCGCCGTGGCCCCCGCCGAGCTGGAACAGGCCTTCGACGAGGGCATCGGCTTCGACGGCTCCGCCATCGAGGGCTTCGCCCGGGTCTACGAGTCCGACATGATCGCCAAGCCCGACCCGGCCACCTTCCAGGTCCTGCCCTGGCGCGCCGAGACCCCCGGCACGGCCCGCATGTTCTGCGACATCCTCATGCCGGACGGCTCCCCGTCCTTCGCCGACCCCCGCTACGTGCTCAAGCGCGCCCTGGCCCGCACCTCCGACCTGGGCTTCACCTTCTACACCCACCCGGAGATCGAGTTCTTCCTGCTGAAGGACCGCCCGCTCGACGGCTCCCGCCCTACCCCCGCCGACAACTCCGGCTACTTCGACCACACCCCGACCAACATCGGCATGGATTTCCGCCGCCAGGCGATCACCATGCTGGAGTCGATGGGCATCTCCGTCGAGTTCTCCCACCACGAGGGCGCCCCCGGCCAGCAGGAGATCGACCTGCGCTACGCCGACGCGCTCTCCACGGCCGACAACGTCATGACGTTCCGCCTGGTCATGAAGCAGGTCGCGCTGGAACAGGGCGTGCAGGCGACCTTCATGCCGAAGCCGTTCAGCGAGCACCCCGGCTCCGGCATGCACACCCACCTTTCCCTCTTCGAGGGCGACCGGAACGCGTTCTACGAGTCGGGCGCCGAGTACCAGCTCTCCAAGGTCGGCCGCTCCTTCATCGCCGGACTGCTCCGGCACGCGGCGGAGATCTCCGCGGTCACCAACCAGTGGGTCAACTCCTACAAGCGCATCTGGGGCGGCTCCGAGCGCACCGCGGGCGCCGGCGGCGAGGCACCCTCGTACATCTGCTGGGGCCACAACAACCGCTCGGCCCTGGTCCGGGTGCCGATGTACAAGCCGGGCAAGACGGGCTCCGCGCGCGTGGAGGTCCGCTCCCTCGACTCGGGCGCGAACCCGTACCTGGCCTACGCCGTCCTGCTGGCCGCCGGCCTCAAGGGCATTGAGGAGGGCTACGAGCTGCCGCCCGGCGCCGAGGACGACGTCTGGGCCCTGTCCGACGCCGAGCGCCGCGCCATGGGCATCGAGCCGCTGCCGCAGAACCTCGGCGAGGCCCTGACCCTGATGGAGCGCAGCGACCTGGTCGCCGAAACCCTCGGCGAACACGTCTTCGACTTCTTCCTGCGCAACAAGCGCGCGGAGTGGCACGAGTACCGCTCAGAGGTCACGGCCTTCGAACTCCGCAAGAACCTGCCGGTACTGTAAGCGCAGGTCAGGGCAGCTTTCTTGCTGATTCGCCGAGTGGGGCTGACAGCCGCAGAGTGTCAGCCCCACCGCGTTTTATGGGCCCTGGGCCGCTTTGTATGGGCGGTCTGCACAGTCGGAGTGAGTGCGCCTTCCTACTACCTGTGATTGTTCGCTTGGCCAACGGGCAACCTTATGGCGCTGGATTCGCTCCGAGTTCGTATGATGCGCGGAGGCTCTGCCGGTCTGCCCGCGGGCGCCAGTACCACCTTCAGCATCACCGGAGGTCTTCTGTTCGAGTCGACCAGGGTGGTTCACCTGGTCCCGGGGAATGATCCCAATCAGGCGAACAACACCGCTTCTTCCGTGGATGTCGTACCGAGCCGGCGCCGCTGCCTCCGTGGCTGCTGTCGGGGTGGCCTCCTACCTCCGTCGCCGCGGCACCGGAAGGGCGCAGACTTCACGCGTTTGATGAGTGACAGCGGGTGCGCCGGTGCTGGCAGCGGATCGACGGTGCGCCGCGCTGCTGGGGCGATCTCGCTGAAGGTGTCGAGCCCACGCTTCCGGGTAACGGCCCGGGTCGGCCGCCGCCCGACGGGTGTACTCGTCGGCGGAGAGCCCCAGGGCAGCGGCATGTGCGTCGATCGCGGCCTGTTCTGCGGGGGCGAAGGCCATCGTAGGGTCATGCTCCGAGGCTGGTCGGGCCCGCCCAACGGGGGTCTGAGCGGGCCCGCAGGTCCTGGCCGTTATCGGTGGCCGAGGAGAGAGGTGGCGTCCTCGGCTGCGGAGGCGAGGCCTGGTCGAGGTGTTCGGGACGGAGTCCACCCGCGCCGGCGAGGGCGCCGCCGCCTCCGCCGCCGACCGTCTTCGCGGCGCGGGTGATGACCTGTGCGGCCTGGATGCCGCGGCCGAGCAGGTGAGGCGAGACCGCCGCGACGAGCAGGGCCTTGCCGGAATGTTCCAGGGCCAAGACCACGACCGCGGGGCCGGCAGCCAGGTTGTGTGACTGCATGCTCAGGCCGCCCGTGCTGCCGCCGCCGACGGGGACTCAGGCGGCTTCACCACCGCCTTCCGGGCCGCCTCCGCCTCGACGGCGACCTTCTCCAGACCAGGCACCGACCCGATCCGGCATCTCCCGCCACTGCGCTCCCGAGCGGAACTTCCAGATCACGCCCTCGAACTGCTGTCGCAGCCGCTCGGGAGACGGGCCGTACCGGCCGACCGGCAGATACGGCTCGACGAACCCCCACCCCTTGTCCGTCAGTTGCGCTCGCGCCATGCGCACCGCACTACCGGATCCACCCTCGCAGCGAGGGCGGATCCAGCAATTGATCACCACTCGATACAGGCCCTAGTTGCCGCCGCGGTTGAGCCAGGCGCGGACCGCGCCGCCGTCGTAGACGACGAGGTAGTCGGCTTTGCCGTCGCCGCTGATGTCGGCGAACTGGACATATGGCCGGGGGTAGTTGGACGCGTTGGCCCAGTTGTAGCGGGCCTCGAAGCTACCGTTGCCCCCGCCACCTCGGTTGAGGAAGGCGTGCACCGAGCCATCTGCGCCGACCTGCAGATAGTCGGCCCGGCCGTCGCCGTCGCCGTCGGCGAACCGGACGGCTTCCAGCGACGAGCCGCGGGTTCCGCCGGCCCAGTTGAGCCACAGCGGCCATTCCGGGGGAGTCGGGTTGTCGCTGACTTGCCCGCTGGTGGGGTCCCACTGGTTCTGGTACACGTGGACCGCGCCCTCCTCGCCGACCCGCAGGATGTCGTCACGTCCGTCGCCGGTGACGTCCGCGAACCGGAGATTGTTGCGGCTGAACGGCTCCTCGTCGAACACGACCCCCCATTCGACGAACTTGAGCGTGCCGTCCGGTCCGGGAAAGTTGATGTAGGCCCGTACCTCGCTGTCAGAACTCACCACGAGGTAGTCGTCGCGTCCGTCCCCGTTGAGGTCGGCGAACCGCACCTGGTCCCCGAGGACGCCATCCGCCGGCTTGTACGTGCCCGCGTCCACCCAGTCAGGTTGGCCAGGGGTGCCCACGGTGTTCACCGAGGCGCGAAAGCCGCCGTCGTCACGGACCTGGAGGTAGTCGGCCCGCTGGTCCCCGTTGAGCTCGGTGATGACCGTGCGACCCTCCCGGGTGCCGTATCCGGGGGCGATCACGCCCAGCGCGCGCCAGCCCTCGCCGAGAGCGGTCTCACCCGAACCCAACCCGGAGTCCCCGGGGTCGTCGGTTCCGATGCCCGAGTCCGTCGGGTTGCAGTCGGCAGGAGCATGCTCCAACAGCGGCGTCTGAAGCCAGCCCTTGGCGTTCGCCTCCTGCACGGAGTCGTACCAGGCGTCGGCCATCTTCGCGTAGCCGGCGTCCGTCGGGTGGGCGTCGTTCTCCAGCCCGTCACTGACCTCAACTCGCGCCATGGCCACCGACAGGACGTGCTTGCCCTCGCGTTGCAGGTCCTCCACCATGCCGGGCAGCGCGGCGTTGTAGGCGTCGATGCGCGGCTGCAGCCCGGCCTTGCCGGTCGGGATGAGCTGGGCGACCAGCACCGTGGCACGCGGTGAATCCGCCAGCGCCTGGTTCACCAGCTTCCTGAGCCGGTCGGGTGCGGTTTCCAGGTTGTAGTCCTGGTTCATGTCGTTGGTGCCCGCGTGCAGGGTGATCAAGTTCGGCTGGTACCGAGGCACGCTGCACGACGCGAAGGCCGCGATCTCGTCGATCCGGTCGCCCGGATGACCCTCGTGGTCGGGGTCACTCATCGAGCCGGACTGCACCGACCCGACGAAATCGACGCTGGGAGCGCTGCCCTGCAAGTAGTTGTACAACTCGTCGCGGTAGCCGTTCCCGTCGGAACTCTCCACACCGTACGTGATCGAGTCTCCGAGCGGCATGACCCGCAATGCGACCGGGATCTGGACCCGGGAGACCGCATCGGCGAGGTGCCTGCCGACGTCCGCCAGGAACTGGCCCGCCGCCGTGCAGCCCTCCTTGAAAACGCCCCACCCGGCGGCCAGCTTCTCACCCAGCCGGACAAGCGCCGCCCCCAGACGTTCGATGTGAGCGGGCAGCACCTCCTTGGACCAGTCCTTGACCCCGCCCTCCCAGGCGGCTCCGCCCGCGGCCGTAATAAGCGCACCGGCGAGCGTCTTGGCCCACGCCTCGCCGTCCTTGAGCGTGCCGTCGATCGCCTGGATGATCATTCCCCGCGTCAACCCACCGACAAAGCCGCCGATGGAGACACACATGACGGCCGCCTCGGGAAAGAAGCCGATGCAGCCGGCCCGCACCGCCAGCCCGGTCAGCGCCCCCGCGGCCGTGGCCAGGATGTCGGCCCACCACGAGGCGTTCGTCAGCGGCTCACCACCGTCGACGCGCACCGCAATCCCGGTGTCCGTCATCGACAGTTCCCCGTCGAAGTCGATCCAGTTGCCGGTGCCGGCACCACCCCCCGATGTGCCGCTCGAAACCGCCTCGAAGTCCTCGCGGAAGGTATCGCTGAGGAGCGGGTTGCGGTTCTGGGTCTCGTCGAGAACCTGGCGCATCCGGTCAGGGTCGAAGTCGGACGCATCCAGATACAGGGTGACCGACTCGTCCCCCGCCACCGCCGTGGAAAACTCTCCCACCGAGCCACCCGGCGCGGCCAGGCGCAGTCCCGCCGCTGCTGTCTGCGTCGCCGGCATCGCCGACGCCGCAGGTACCAGGCCGAGCAGCAAAGCCACCAGGACGGACATGATCACGGCCGTACAGCCAGTCGTTCTTCGCGTATTCACGCGCACCTCCCCCATCGAAGGAGGAGATCGTTTCGAGCCCCGACAAGGGCGGAATGAACGCCCGATGAACACTGACGACCAAGGTCTGTGATGCTCAACGTCGCGTCAACATCAGGCCCGTTACGGCGGCGGAGCGTGGACCGTGCCCGGGACAAACTGCCGCCACCCACTCCCATCCGAGGCCGCCGAGCCCCGGCGGCCGGGCCGGAATGCAGCCGGCCCGGGCGCCGAAGGTTCCGGGTTCCGACGAGACAGGCCAGTCAGCTCGCCGCGACGCAGGCCGGCCCGGTGGCGCTTCATCCCTGCCGACCGCGAAGGCCAGAAACCCGCGTACCGCAGTGAGCACCTTGTTGACGCGCCGCTCGCCGCGCACCGGCTGCGTACCAGGACCGCGCACCACGGGCTCGTCCTCGACTCCGGCCGGAACATACTTCAGCCAGACCATGAACAAGCCCATGTCGGAGATCAATCCCGGGGACACCCTGCGGATCACCTGCGCGGACGAGTCCCTGACCACCCGCATCACCGCGGGATGCCGAGGACCCCGCCGCGATCGGCGACCGGACCCGACCCACGACGAACTCGTCGCCGCGATCCACGACATCTACCCGCCCGAGAAAGAGGCCCTCGGCGTCTTCGCCCTCCACCTCACCCTCACGCAGGCGGGCACCTGAGACGCCACGGGGGGAAGTACAGACATACGTGCCCAGTCGCGTACGACTCCTTCGCCTCCCAGGCCGCGGCCGGCTCCCGCAGCCGCCCTCGTCGGCGACCCGCACCACCGCGCTGCGCGCCGTGCGCTTCCGTGCGCCGGTGCGGAAACGCGGCGCCCCGCCCGCACGGCGGGCAGCGGTGTCACGTGCGGGCGCCCGTCCGGCCGTACGGTCGGGATCCAGAAACGCAGCAACGCCTCGGCATCGGACCAGGCGGGTGCGCCCGCGCCGGAGCCGCGGCGGTCCGGTTCGCCCTCGGGTACCCGCATCGTGCCTCCCCGTGATCGGCCGACCGACGGTCCCTGCCCAGGACGGACCGGGCGGGCGCCGCGGAACTCATCGCCGTCCGTCCCGGCGCTTCACCGGGGCTCTCCGGTTAGGCTCTCGCCAGGACGACCTTGATCCGACCCGACCCGAGGGGAGGCCGCGCATGACGCCGGGGCGCAGGAGCAGTACCTTCACGCGACTGCTGCGGCACGGCTTCACCGACCCCTCCGGCGCCGAGCGGCTGCTCGACGGCGCCGAGCTGGCCCCTGTCCGCAGCGACCCGGTCCTGCTGGAGGCACTGGGCGCCACCGCCGACCCGGACCTCGCGCTGGGCGGCCTGGTACGCCTGCTGGAGGCCCAGCCCGACCCCACCGCCCACCGCGAACTGCTCGACACGCTGATAGCGGCCAAGCCGCTGCGCGACCGCCTGCTCGGCGTGCTCGGCGCCTCCGCGGCCCTCGCCGACCACCTGGCCCGGCACCCCCGGGACTGGGCGGAGCTGGTCACCTACGAGCCGCACGACCTGCACCCCGGCGTGGCGGAGTTCGAGCGGGGCCTGTCCGAGGCCACCGACCCGGTCTCACTGCGCGTCGCCTACCGCCGCTGTCTGCTGTCCATCGCCGCCCGCGACGTGTGCGGCACCACCGACGTCGCCCAGACCGCCGCCGAACTCGCCGACCTCGCCACCGCCACCCTGCGCGCCGCCCTCGCCGTCGCCCGCGCCGCCGCCCCCGAAGACGCCGCGCTGTGCCGGCTCGCGGTGATCGCGATGGGCAAGTGCGGCGGCCACGAGCTGAACTACGTCTCCGACGTGGACGTGATCTTCGTCGGGGAGGCCGCGGACGGCGCCGACGAGGCCAAGGCGCTCAGGGCCGCCGCGAAGCTCGCCTCGCACATGATGCGGATCTGCTCCGAGACCACCGTCGAGGGCTCCATCTGGCCGGTGGACGCCAATCTGCGCCCCGAGGGCCGCAACGGCCCACTGGTGCGCACCCTCAGCAGCCATCTCGCCTACTACCAGCGCTGGGCGAAGACCTGGGAGTTCCAGGCGCTGCTCAAGGCCCGCCCGGTGGCCGGGGACATCGAACTGGGGGAGGAGTACATCAGCGCCGTCGAGCCCCTCGTCTGGACGGCCGCCGAGCGCGAGAACTTCGTCCCCGACGTGCAGAAGATGCGTCGGCGCGTCGTCGAGAACATCCCCGCCGCCGAGGTCGAACGCGAGCTGAAGCTCGGCCCCGGCGGCCTGCGCGACGTCGAATTCGCCGTGCAGCTCCTGCAGTTGGTGCACGGCCGGTCCGATCCCGCGTTGCGCAGCGGCACCACCCTGGACGCGCTTGAGGCCCTGGCCGCCGGCGGCTACGTCGGCCGTGCCGACGCCGCCCGGCTGGACGAGGCGTACCGCTTCCTGCGCTGTCTGGAACACCGCATCCAGCTCTACCGGCTGCGCCGCACCCATCTCGTCCCCGACGACGAGGCCGACCTGCGCCGCCTCGGCCGCTCCCTCGGTCTGCGCACCGACCCGGTGGACGGGCTGCTCCGCGAGTGGCGGCGGCACACCGGCGTGGTCCGCCGCCTGCACGAGAAGCTGTTCTACCGTCCACTGCTCGACGCGGTCGCCCAACTCGCCCCGGGCGAGGCTCGGCTGAGCCCCGAGGCGGCCCGGGAACGGCTGGTCGCCCTCGGCTACGCCGACCCGGCTGCCGCGCTGCGCCACCTGGAGGCGCTGGCCGCGGGCGTCACCCGCAAGGCGGCCATCCAACGCACCCTGCTGCCCGTCCTGTTGGGCTGGTTCGCGGACTCCGCCGACCCGGACGCGGGCCTGCTCAACTTCCGCAAGGTGTCCGACGCGCTCGGCAAGACCCCCTGGTATCTGCGGCTGCTGCGGGACGAGGGCGCGGCGGCCGAGAACCTGGCCCGCGTGCTGTCGGCCGGCCGGCTCGCCCCCGACCTGCTGATGCGCGCCCCCGAGGCGGTGGCCCTGCTCGGCGACGGCGACGGGGCCGGCCTCGAACCGCGCGGACGCGCGGGCCTGGAACCGGAGATCCTGGCCGCCGTGGGCCGCGCGGAGAACGCCGAGCAGGGGGTCACCGCGGCCCGCGGGGTCCGCCGCCGGGAACTGTTCCGCACCGCCGCCGCCGACATCGTCGACTCCTACGGCACCGAGGCCAACCCCGTCGAGGCCGACCAGGGCGCGCTGGTGGACCGGGTGGGCGCCGCGGTCTCCGACCTGACCGCGGCGACCCTCGCGGGCACGCTGCGCGCCGTGGTCAGGGCCGGCTGGGGCGACACCCTGCCGACCCGCTTCGCGATCATCGGCATGGGCCGCTTCGGCGGCCACGAACTGGGCTACGGCTCCGACGCCGACGTGGTCTTCGTACACGAACCGCAGGACGGCGTGGGCGACCACGAGGCGGCCGCCGCGGCGGGCAAGGTCGTGTCCGAGATGCGCCGGCTGCTCCAGCTGCCCAGCGCGGACCCGCCGCTCTTGATCGACGCCGATCTGCGCCCCGAGGGCAAGTCGGGTCCCCTGGTGCGCACCCTCAAGTCGTACGCGGCCTACTACCGCCGGTGGTCCCTGGTCTGGGAGTCACAGGCGCTGCTGCGGGCCGAACCGGTCGCCGGGGACGCGGACCTGGGCCGCCGGTTCATCGAACTGATCGACCCGCTGCGCTACCCAGCCGAGGGCCTGGGCGACGACGCGGTCCGCGAGATCCGCCGGCTGAAGGCCCGCATGGAGTCCGAGCGGCTGCCGCGCGGCGCCGATCCGAAGCTGCACACCAAGCTGGGCCCCGGCGGGCTCTCCGACGTCGAGTGGACGGTGCAGCTGCTCCAGCTCCGTCATGCCTGGGCCGAGCCGGGACTGCGCACCACCCGCACCCGCGAGGCCCTTGCCGCCGCCCGCGCGGCCGGGCTGATCTCCGCCGAGGACACCGCGACCCTGGACGAGGCATGGGTGCTCGCGACGCGGGTGCGCAACGCGGTCATGCTGGTCCGCGGCCGGGCCGGCGACACGTTCCCCACCGACTCCCGCGAACTCGCCGCCGTGGGCCGCTACCTCGGCTACACCTCGGGTCACGCCGGCGACATGCTGGACGCCTACCGCCGCACCACCCGCCGGGCCCGGACGGTCGCTGAGGAGCTGTTCTACGACGCCTGAGCCCACGACGGCGAGCGTCGGCCCGGTGGCTGCGACGGCACCAGGCGGGGCAGTGCGTAGGGCAGGGAGCCGTACCACAGCCCGGCCAGGGTGTAGCCGAAGGCCAGGCACAGCATGCCGCCGACCGCGTCGAGCCAGAAGTGGTTGGCGGTGGCGACGATGACCACCAGGGTCGCCGCCGGGTACAGCAGGCCGAGTACCCGCACCCAGGGCACCCTGGCCAGCGCGAAGACGGTCAGCCCGCACCACAGCGACCAGCCGATGTGCATCGAGGGCATCGCGGCGTACTGGTTGGACATGTGCTTCAGATCGCCCGAGGCCATCGAGCCCCACGTCTGGTGGACCATCACCGTGTCCACGAAACGGCTGCCGTCCATCAACCGGGGCGGGGCGAGCGGATACAGGTAGTAGCCGACCAGGGCCACGCCCGTCGTCGCGAACAGCACCAGGCGCGTCGCCGCGTAGCGCCCGGGGTGGCTGCGGTACAGCCACACCAGCACCGTCAGCGTCACCACGAAGTGCAAGGTCGCGTAGTAGTAGTTCATCCCCACGATCAGCCAAGTCACCGAGTTCACGGCGTGATTGACCGATTCCTCGACGGCGATCCCCAGCCGGTGCTCGGTCTGCCAGATCCAGTCGGCGTTGCGCAGCGCCTTGCCCCGTTGCTCCGGGACCGCGTTGCGGATCAGTGAGTACGTCCAGTAACTCACCGCGATGAGCAGGATCTCGAACCACAGGCGGGGCCGTCGCGGGGTGCGCAGCCGGCCGAGGAAACGCTGCTCGCTCTCGCCCGTGACGGCCTGCGGAACGGCCCCCTCCTCGCGACCTTCCGGCTGTGTCACGGTCGAGTCACTCATAGGCACAGAGTCTGCCAGAAAAGCTATCTCCCGCAGATCATCCCAAGGTCGGGTCCGCAACGCATGTTCTACGCCGCAGGGACCCCCCACACCTCCACCTGGAGGGCGAGCGGTGGGCGAGCTGTGGGTGCGGTGCGGGGCGCCGGTTCTTCGGGGTGGGTTCCGCGGCGGTCGGCCGGTGGTGTGGGGCGGGTCAGGGGCGGGCCCGGTCGCCGGGGGCCGATGCTGTCGAACCGCGTACCACCAGTTCCGGCATGAACACGAACTCACTGTGCGGAGCGGGAGTTCCGCCGATCTCCTCCAGGAGCGTGCGCACCGCCGCCTGTCCCATCGCCGGTACCGGCTTGCGGATCGTGGTCAACGGCGGGTCGGTGAAGGCGATCAGCGGGGAGTCGTCGAAGCCGACCACTGAGACGTCCCGCGGGACGTCCAGGCCACGCTGCCGTACCGCCCGTATCGCGCCGAGCGCCATCATGTCGCTGGCGCAGACCACGGCCGTACAGTCCCGGTCGATCAGCGCACCGGCCGCCGCCTGGCCGCCCTCCAGCGTGTACAGCGAGTGCTGGACCAGCTCCGCCTCGACCACCTCAGCGGCGAGCCCCAACTGGTCCCGCACCGCCCGCACAAAACCCTCGATCTTGCGCTGCACCGGCACGAACCGCTTCGGCCCGAGGGCCAGCCCGATCCGGGTGTGCCCCAGCGACACCAGATGGGTCACCGCCAGCGTCATCGCCGCCCGGTCGTCGGGCGAGATGAACGGCGCCTGCACCTTCGGCGAGAAGCCGTCGACGAGCACGTACGGCACGCCCTGCGCGCGCAGCCGCTCGTAGCGCTGCATGTCGGCGGTGGTGTCCGCGTGCAGCCCGGAGACGTAGATGATCCCGGCGACCCCGCGGTCCACCAGCATCTCGGTCAGCTCGTCCTCCGTCGACCCGCCCGGGGTCTGCGTGGCGAGCACCGGCGTATAGCCCTGGCGGGTCAGGGCCTGCCCGATGACCTGCGCCAGGGCGGGGAATATCGGGTTCTCCAGCTCCGGGGTGATCAGCCCGACCAGGCCCTCGCTGCGCTGCCGCAGCCGCACCGGCCGCTCGTAGCCGAGCACGTCGAGCGCGGCGAGCACGGACTGGCGGGTGGTGGCGGCGACGCCCGGCTTCCCGTTGAGGACGCGGCTGACGGTCGCTTCGCTCACCCCCGCTTGCGCAGCGATGTCCGCAAGCCGTGTGGTCACGCCACCGGACTGTACCGGTCGGCTCTCTCCCTGCCCACCGATCGGACGCCGGGCACGACCCGTCGCACGGCTCGCTGCGGGTTGCTGCGTCATCGCGGTCCCTCGTCCCTCTGGTCGGCCTCGGATGGCAAGAGCTTGCAGAGTCTTGCACAAGTTGCCCCGTGCCCGCTGATCGGCCGCGTCATCGGGTAGCGAAGGGGTCGAGGGCCGATAACGACAGGGTAACCCCGGTGATCTCTTGCACTTTTTTTCTGCAAGGTCTTTCGCAACGCTTACATCGCTGTTACGTTCACGTCGCCCGGCGGACGCAACGGCGCAGTCGGCAAGTCGCGGGGACGGCGGACGGGACCGCTCCCCGCACCACTCGGGCTTTTCACCCTCAAGGAGAACTCATGCGGCGTGGCATAGCGGCCTCCGCGCTGGTGGCGTCCCTCGCCCTCACGGCGACGGCGTGCGGCGGAAGCGACAGCGGCAGCGACAACGGCGACAACGGCGACAATGCTGACGGCCCGGTCACCATCACCTGGTGGGACACCTCCAACGCCACCAATGAGGCGCCGACGTACAAGGCCCTGGTCGAGGAGTTCGAGGCCGCCAACAAGGACATCAAGGTCAAGTACGTCAACGTCCCCTTCGACCAGGCGCAGAACAAGTTCGACACCGCCGCCGGCGCCAAGGGTGCCCCGGACGTGCTGCGCTCCGAGGTCGGCTGGACCCCGGCGTTCGCCAAGAAGGGCTACTTCCTGCCGCTGGACGGCACCGCCGCCCTCGCCGACCAGGCCACGTTCCAGCCCAGCCTGATCACCCAGGCGCAGTACGAGGGCAAGACGTACGGCGTGCCGCTGGTCACCGACACCCTCGCGCTCGTCTACAACAAGGCCCTGTTCGAGAAGGCCGGCATCACCGAGGCCCCCAAGACCTGGGACGAGCTGAAGTCCGCCGCCGCCAAGATCAAGGACAAGACCGGCGCCGACGGCTACTGGGGCTCCACCCAGGCGTACTACGCCCAGTCCTTCCTGTACGGCGAGGGCACCGACACGGTCGACGCCGCCGCCAAGAAGATCACCGTGAAGTCGGCCGCCGCCAAGAAGGCCTACGGCACCTGGCTGAGCCTGTACTCCGGCAAGGGCCTGCACAAGGCCGACACCACCGCCGACGCCTACGCCCACATCCAGGACGCGTTCGTGAACGGCAAGGTCGCCGCGATCATCCAGGGCCCGTGGGAGATCACGAACTTCTACCAGGGCTCCGCCTTCAAGGACAAGGCCAACCTGGGCATCGCCACCGTCCCGGCCGGCTCCACCGGCAAGGCGGGCGCCCCGACCGGCGGCCACAACCTCTCGGTCTACGCCGGCTCCGACAAGGCGCACCAGGAAGCGGCCCTGAAGTTCGTCAACTTCATGACCTCGGCGAAGTCCCAGGAGACCGTCGCCCTGAAGAACTCCACGCTGCCCACCCGCGACGACGCCTACACGGCCCAGGTGAAGGCCGACCCCGGCATCGCCGGCTTCCAGGGCGTGCTCGCCGCCGCTCAGCCGCGTCCCGCGCTGCCCGAGTACAGCTCCCTGTGGGGCCCGCTGGACACCGAACTGCCGAAGATCGCCGGCGGCAAGGAGTCCCTGGACGCGGGTCTGGGCAACGCCGAGGTCGCGATCGAGAAGCTGGTCCCGGACTTCAGCAAGTAGGGCCCGCGTGGCCGTCGGCTCCGCCCCCGAGCGCGCGACGTCGCTCGAACAGGGGAACCCCGCGCGCAGGGGAGGGAACCGGCGGCCACCGGCCTGCGCCCGCCCCACCCCCGAACCGCAGACCTGCGAGAAGGTTGTCGAACCATGACAGTCGCCATCGACCGCGCGACCGGCAAGCGCCACGGTGACCGCGCGCCTCGGCCCGGGCTGGGGCAGCGCCTGAAGCACGGCTACCAGAGACACTGGTACGCCTACGCCATGATCGCCCCCGTGGCCGTGGTGCTCGGCGTCCTCGTGCTCTACCCCCTGGTGTACGGCCTCTACCTCACCCTCACCGACGCCAACAGCCTCAACACGGCGCGCACGATCGGCGTCAACCACATCGAGGCCACCTACGAGTTCATCGGCCTGGACAACTACAAGGACGTCCTGTTCGGCCCGACGGCCTACGACCGCTTCTGGTCGCACTTCATCTGGACGATCGTGTGGACCGCGCTGTGCGTCGCGCTGCACTACTGCATCGGCCTCGGCCTCGCCCTGCTGCTCAACCAGCGGCTGCGCGGCCGCACCGTCTACCGGCTGATCCTGGTCCTGCCCTGGGCCGTGCCCACCTTCGTCACCGTCTTCGGCTGGCGCTTCATGCTCGCCGACGGGGGCATCATCAACTCCGCCCTCGACACGCTGCACCTGCCGACGCCCCTGTGGCTGGAGGACACCTTCTGGCAGCGGTTCGCCGCCATCATGGTCAACACCTGGTGCGGGGTGCCCTTCATGATGGTCTCGCTCCTCGGCGGCCTGCAGTCCATCGACACCGCCCTCTACGAGGCCGCCGAGATGGACGGCGCGAACGCCTGGCAGCGGTTCCGCTATGTCACCCTGCCGGGCCTCAGATCCGTCAGCTCCACCGTCGTACTCCTCGGCATCATCTGGACCTTCAACCAGTTCGCCGTCATCTTCCTGCTGTTCGGCACCACCGCACCCGACGCGCAGATCCTCGTGACCTGGGCCTACTACCTGGGCTTCGGACAGCAGCCGCGTGACTTCGCGCAGTCGGCCACCTACGGCATCCTGCTGCTGGCCATCCTGATCGTCTTCACCTCGTTCTACCGCCGCTGGCTGAACCGCAATGAGCAGCAGCTCGCGATCTGAGGCAGGAGTTCCCATGAGTACGACCACCGTCGAGACCTCCGCCACGGTGACCGAGGACCGCCCGGCGCCCGCCGGCCGAAGGCACCGCGCCCGCGGCGAGCGCAGCCTCGCGGCGTCCCTCGCCTCGCACGGCATCCTGGTCGCCGGGAGCGTCGTGGCGCTCTTCCCGGTCGCCTGGCTGGTGTTCCTGTCCCTCGGCCCGGACAAGGACGACTATCTGCACCCGGGCGGCATCTGGCGGAAGATGACGTTCGACAACTACACGTTCGTCCTGAAGCACACGAACTTCTTCGACTGGCTGAAAAGCTCCCTGATCGTCTCGCTCGGCACCACCGTGCTCGGTGTGCTGGTCGCCGCCACCACCGGATACGCGGTCTCCCGCATGCGTTTTCCGGGCTACCGGAAGTTCATGTGGGTGCTCCTGGTCACCCAGATGTTCCCGGTGGCCGTCCTCATGGTGCCGATGTACCAGATCCTGGCCGACCTCCAGCTCATCGACAGCTACTTCGGCCTGATCCTCGTGTACTGCTCGACGGCGGTGCCGTACTGCGCCTGGCTGCTGAAGGGCTATTTCGACACCATCCCGTTCGAGATCGACGAGGCGGGACGCGTCGACGGGCTGACCCCCTTCGGCACGTTCGCGCGCCTCATCCTGCCGCTCGCCAAGCCGGGACTCGCGGTCGCCGCCTTCTACAGCTTCATCACCGCGTTCGGCGAGGTCGCCTTCGCCACCACCTTCCTGCTGGACGACCAGAAGTACACGCTCGCCGTCGGCCTGCAGAGCTTCGTCAGCGAGCACGACGCCCAGCGCAACCTCATGGCCGCCACCGCGGTGCTGGTCGCGATACCCGTCTCCGCGTTCTTCTACCTCGTGCAGAAGAACCTGGTGACCGGCCTCACCGCCGGCGGCACGAAGGGCTGACGCCCGCCACCGCACCAAGCCCCCCTGACCCGAACTCCTTTACGCACCAAGGACGCCATGAGCCAGCACTCCGCCGACCCGGCCCCGAACACCGCCCTCGCCACCGTCGCGGGCCACCGCGACTGGTGGCGGGACGCGGTGATCTACCAGGTCTATCCGCGCAGCTTCGCCGACAGCAACGGCGACGGCATGGGCGACCTGGAGGGCATCCGTTCCCGACTTCCCTATCTGCGCGCCCTCGGCGTGGACGCCGTGTGGCTCAGCCCCTTCTACGCCTCGCCGCAGGCCGACGCGGGGTACGACGTCGCCGACTACCGGGCCGTGGACCCCATGTTCGGCAACCTGCTGGACGCCGACGCGCTGATCCGCGACGCCCACGCGGAGGGCCTGCGGGTCATCGTCGACCTGGTGCCCAACCACTCCTCCGACCAGCACGAGTGGTTCAAGCGCGCGCTCGCCGAGGGCCCCGGCTCGCCGCTGCGGGACCGCTACCACTTCCGCCCCGGCAAGGGCGCCGACGGTGAACTCCCGCCCAACGACTGGGAGTCCATCTTCGGCGGGCCGGCCTGGACGCGGCTGCCGGACGGCGAGTGGTATCTGCACCTGTTCGCCCCCGAGCAGCCCGACTTCAACTGGGAACACCCGGCCGTCGGCGACGAGTTCCGCTCCATCCTGCGGTTCTGGCTGGACATGGGCGTGGACGGCTTCCGCATCGACGTGGCGCACGGTCTGGTGAAGGCGGAGGGCCTGCCCGACCTCGGCGCGCACGACCAGCTCAAGCTGCTGGGGAACGATGTCATGCCGTTCTTCGACCAGGACGGCGTGCACGCCGTCTACCGCGAGTGGCGCAAGGTCCTCGACGAGTATTCCGGCGAAAGGATCTTCGTCGCGGAGGCGTGGACGCCGACCGTCGAGCGCACCGCGAACTACGTCCGCCCCGACGAGTTGCACCAGGCGTTCAACTTCCAGTATCTGAGCACCGACTGGGACGCCGTGGAGCTGCGCCGGGTCATCGACCGCACCCTGGACGCCATGCGCCCGGTCGGCGCGCCCGCCACCTGGGTGCTGTCCAACCACGACGTCACCCGGCACGCCACCCGCTTCGCCAACCCGCCCGGCCTCGGCACTCAGATCCGTACCGCAGGGGACCGCGAGCTGGGGCTGCGCCGGGCCCGCGCCGCCACCCTGCTGATGCTGGCGCTGCCCGGCTCGGCCTATCTCTACCAGGGCGAGGAGCTGGGCCTGCCCGACGTGGTCGACCTGCCGGACGAGGTCCGCCAGGATCCGGCGTACTTCCGCGGCGCGGGACAGGACGGCTTCCGCGACGGCTGCCGGGTCCCGATCCCGTGGACCCGCGAGGGCTCCTCCTACGGCTTCGGGCCGGGCGACAGCTGGCTGCCGCAGCCGTCGGTCTGGGGCGAGCTGAGCGTGCAGGCGCAGGACGGCGTGCCCGGCTCGACGCTGGAGCTGTACCGCTCGGCGCTGGCCGTGCGGCGCGCGCAGCCGGACCTCGGCGCGGGCGACGGTGTGGAGTGGCTGCGCGCCCCGGAGGGCGTACTGGCCTTCCGGCGCGGCGAGTTCGTGTGCGTCACCAACACGACGGGGGAGTGGGCGACGACTCCGTCGTACGGCCGCGTGCTCCTGGCCAGCGACGAGGTGCCTGAGACAACCGGCGAGGCCAAGGTACCGTCCGATACCACGGTGTGGTGGACGACGGCCTGACCATGTGAGGGCCTGCCGCTCGTCAGGGCGGCGGGCCCGTGAACCAGCCATCCTCTCACTCTCGGTCCTCTCCGGAGCGGCCCACCGTCGCGCCGCCGCCACCGCACCGCCCCACAGCACGCTGCGCAAGCTCCTCGGCCTGGACAGACCCCGCACTATGCGACGGTCATGGATGACGGTGGCCTGTGCCTGGAGGACGGCAGCGTGCATACCTCCCCATCAGCCGCCGCCACGGCTCTGGCCGGTAACCAACAGAACGGCTGGAAGGCGTTCGCCACCGAGGACGGCACTCCGCTGGGGGAGCTGCGGTGACCCGCGCCGCCGGGGGTGCGTCGGCTTACTATGTGAACGCCCCAGGAGGTGGATCAAGGCCGGAGTGACCCAGCCGGAGGTGAGCCGTGTCGCTCCGCCCGAACTCGTCGCGTGGGCACAGAACGGACGGATCCGGGTGCCGCAGTTCCAGCGGTCGTATCGCTGGGACTTTGAGGACGCCGAGCGACTGTTCGACAGTATCTTTCGCGGCTATCCGATCGGCAACCTGCTGATGTGGCGCAAGCCCGCGCCCGCCGCCGAGCGTGGGTGCCGATGCCCGGGACCGCGACGGTCTGCTCGTCGAGCGCGTCGAAGATCGTCGATCAGCCGGGCGGCCATGCGCGGGGTCTTGGGCCGTATCACCTCAGCCAGCCTGCGGCGACCGGCCTTTCGCAGCGCGGCCGGGGAACCGTAGCGTTCCAGCAGTCGGGTGCTGGCCCGGTTGTCCAGGCACCGTCGACCGTGTCGCCTGATGCCCCGCGCCCGAAAATCCTTGCAGCAACTTTCCCCCGCCCCGCTGCCCTTCCGGCCCGCAGGCCTTAACATCTGCGCACCGCAAGTTTTGCCGGAATGTTTCAGCAAGAGCCTTCAATGACGAAGGGACCCCCCATGGCCCGCAGATCTCTCATCGGGGCGCTAGCCCTCGCCACCGCCACCCTTGTCATGACCCCGACCGCCGCAGACGCGTCCCCGCCCGGCACCAAGGACGTCACCGCCGTCCTCTTCGAGTGGAAGTACGCCTCGGTGGCCCGCGAGTGCACCACCGCCCTCGGCCCCGCCGGCTACGGCTACGTCCAGGTCTCCCCGCCCGCCGAGCACATACAGGGCGGCCAGTGGTGGACGTCGTACCAGCCGGTCGGCTACCGGATCGCCGGCCGCCTGGGCGACCGCACGGCCTTCCAGAACATGGTGAACACCTGCCACGCGGCCGGCGTCAAGGTCGTCGTGGATACCGTGATCAACCACATGTCGGCCGGCTCCGGCACCGGCACCGGCGGCTCGTCGTACACGAAGTACGACTACCCCGGCCTGTACTCGGTCCACGACTTCGACGACTGCACCGCGCAGATCTCCGACTACCGGGACCGCTGGAACGTCCAGCACTGCGAACTGGTCGGCCTCGCCGACCTCGACACCGGCGAGGAGTACGTCCGCAAGACCATCGCGGGCTATGTGAACGACCTGATCGGCCTCGGCGTGGACGGCTTCCGCATCGACGCCGCCAAGCACATCCCCGCCGCGGACCTGGCCGACATCAAGTCCCGGCTGACCAACCCCGCCGCCTACTGGAAGCAGGAGGTCATCTACGGCGCGGGCGAGGCCGTCCAGCCCACGGAGTACACGGGCACCGGCGACGTCCAGGAGTTCCGCTACGCCTACGACCTCAAGCGCGTCTTCACCAACGAGAAGCTCGCCTACCTGAAGAACTACGGCGAGGGCTGGGGCTATCTGAACAGCTCTGCCGCCGGCGTCTTCGTCGACAACCACGACACCGAACGCAACGGCAGCACCCTCAGCTACAAGAGCGGCGCCGACTACACCCTGGCCAACGTCTTCATGCTCGCCCTCCCGTACGGCGCCCCCGACATCAACTCCGGCTACGAGTGGTCGGACGCGGACGCGGGACCGCCCAACGGCGGCACCGTGAACGCCTGTTGGCAGGACGGCTGGAAGTGCCAGCACGCCTGGCCGGAGATCAAGTCGATGGTCGCCTTCCGCAACGCCACGCGGGGCCAGTCGATGACCGACTGGTGGGACAACGGCAACGACGCGATCGGCTTCGGCCGCGGCGCCAAGGGCTACGTCGCCATCAACCACGAGTCCTCGTCCCTGACCCGCACCTACCAGACCTCGCTGCCCGCGGGCACGTACTGCAACGTGCAGAACAACACGACGGTGAGCGTGAACTCCTCGGGGCAGTTCACCGCCACCCTGGGCGGCAACACGGCCCTGTCCGTCTACGCGGGCAAGTCGTCCTGCTGAGCCACCGGGCGGCATCCGCCCGATGAGCGTTCTTGCCGTGAATTGCACGGCTCCTGCTGCAAGGCCTTCGGCGGCGGAGCCGTGCCGCGCGTCGCAGCCGCGCCGGAACGGCCCCCGGTCAGCGATCGTCGGCCTTCGAGGACTCCTGGCGCTCGTTCTCCCCGCCGATCCGGGCGATCAGCCCGTCCAGTACCTGCTGCGCCTGCTCCGGGTCGAAATCCTCGCCCAGCCTCTTGCGCACACCGTCATCGCTGAGGAGATGGTGCACGGCCGGCGTCACACCATGCCGGGCAAGGCAGTTGCGGGCACACTGCAGCACGCACCCGTCAATGGCGATGACCGGCCGGTCACTTTGCGCCTTGCGGACGAGACTCGGCACGTCCCCGCCCACGCCGGCGATGCACGACATCTCGGCGATGCCCCGCCGATCCAGCTGAACGGCGAGCCAGTTGGTCATCTGAGCCGCGCTCGAACAACCCGAACAGGAGTAGACGAGCGGCAGATCACGGCGGCGTTTCAGGGGAGCCTCACAAGCCTCACGACAAGAGCGGTCGGTCCGTCCGAGCCTATGCCGGGGTGACCGCCGGGGGCATGGGACCCATGGGGTCCCGACCAGGGCCGTTCGGTCCATGTCCCCGGACGCTCACCGCACGTGGAAGACGCCGTGCGCACCCCGTTCCGCGTCGCTCATGATGTGCGAGACGAACGGATAGTCGCCGGCCTCCGGGAAGGACAGTTCGACGAATCCACCCGAGGCGGGAGCGAGATCGAGGACCTGCGCGCCCCCGCTCTGCGACCCTCCCCGTCTCAGATCGTACGCACCCTCACGGAACACCGTGTCGAACTGGCCGCCCACGACATGGAAGGCGCCGGACTCGTTCGGCCCGGCCGCCAGCACCCAGATCCGTACGCGCTCACCGGACTCGGCGGTCAGCGGGTCGTGATCGTACTGGTTGGCATAGCCGTTGAAGGCGACCATGTCGTAGTCCTTGGCGTTCACCTTGGCGGGGTCGGCCGTACCGCCCTGCTTGCCCAGGTAGAACTCCGACTGGACCAGCACGTATTCACGGTCCACCGCGGGCAGGCCGGGCGGGTCGATGATCACCGCGCCGAACATGCCGTTGGCGATGTGCAGGGACATCGGCATGGTCGAGCAGTGGTACATCCACACGCCACTGCGGGTGGCCGTGAACCGGTACATCAGGGACTCGCCGGGCTTGATGGTGCGCATCGGCCCGTTCGGCGCGAGCGATCCGGCGTGGAAGTCGACCGAGTGGCCGATCGATCCGTCGTTGACGAGGGTGATCTCGAAGGTGTCGCCGACGCGTCCGCGCAGCACGGGTCCCGGGGCCGTTCCGTCGAACGTCCACAGCGTCTGCCGTACGCCGGGGGCGACTTCCCTCATCACCTCCTTCACGGTGATCGTCCGCTTGTGCACCTGGGGACTTGCTCCGCCGGTGGCGGGCGGGAGCTGGGCGTCGCGGGCGGTGAAGCCGGCGGCCGGTTCGGCCATCGGGTCGAACGCGGTCGCAGCGGTGTCGTCCGTGGCTGCGGACGTGCCGGCGCCGCCACTGTGGGCGTGGCCGGTCCCGCCGCTGTCCGTGCCGGAGTCCGAACCGGCCCCGGTGGCGCCGCTGACGTGCACGGCGAAGACCATCCCCATCTGCCGGTGCCCGACCACGGAGCACCAGCCTTCCAGGCTCCGGCCGACGACTCCCGCGTCCAGGGTGTCCTGCTGTCCCGGGCTGAGCCGGCCGGTGCGGGCGCCGGTCTCCAGCACCAGGTCGTGGGTGTCGGTACCGGTGTTGTGCAGGGTGATCACCAGGCGGTTTCCGGCGGGCACGTCGACGGAGGACGGCGAGAAGCGCATGTCGCGGACCGTCACCGCGACCCTGGTGGTACGGCCGGTCGGCGCCACCGCGCCACCGTCGGCGCTCGTGGCGGCGGACCGCTCCAGGACCGGCAGCGACCGCACGTCCGCCGCCCCGCCGCCCGCGACGGCCAGCAGCACGACTGCGAGCCCGAGGGCAACGCCACCGAGCACCCGGTGCGGTCGCGCGGGGACCTCGGCCGGAGCCGGAACAGGGTCTCCCTGCGCCGCCCTACGGCGGTTGCGCATCCCCCGTACGACCGTCAGCACGAGCAGCACCAGGAAGAACAGCAGCATCACCAGCAGCAGCACGGAGCACGCCACCCGCACCGTCGACGGCACCGGCAGCACACACAGCAGCAGCGCGGCGTTGGTGACGGCCAGCCGGGCCGGCCAGGCCCGTTCCAGGCTCGCGGTGGCGGCGCGTACGGCAGCGGGGCCGCCGCCCAGGACCACGGGGACGAGGAAGCTCAGCGCGCCGAGCAGTACTTGGGCGATCCAGCCGGCGGCGAGCGGCGCGGTCAGCAGCGACGTGCGCTCACCCACCGTGATCCAGGAGGTCGTGGAGACGAGGATGCCGGCCAGGACGGTCAGCGAGCCGGCGAGCCATCCGCATGCCGCTGCCACCGACCACGCGGCGAAGGAACGCGGTGCCTTCGCCCGGGCCTCACGCAGCCAGGGCCGGCCCGCGACGACCAGCCCTGCGGCGTAGCCGACCACGCCGGGGGCGGCCAGCGGCGGCGGGCCGAGCAGGGTGCCGACGACGGCGGCACCGAGCCCGGTGAGCAGGACGGGAAGGGCGATGCGGCCCGCCCGTTCGGCGCCCTCCGCCACCCGCGTGCGCAGCATCGTCGGCCACAGGGTGATGAGCGTTCCGGCGACGGTGAGGCCGACCCAGCCGAGCAGGTTGACCGTCTCGTGGGCGATACGCAGCCGTTCGGGCAGCTCACCGGCGAGATCAACGCGAGCCATGACGACTCCGAACGCGGCACCCACGGGCAGCAGGGCGGAGGCGGCCACGTAGTAGCGCACGGTCATGGAGAACCGGCCGGGCAGCGCCCGCCGCATCAGTCGTACCAGCCACACGGCGTGCGCCGTGACCGCCGCCGCGACCAGGCAGCCGCCGGCCAGGACGACGTACCACCGGTCGGAGAGCATGCCGCCGATCACACCGACCGCGCCGGCGTTCAGGCAGACCAGGCGCAGTGCGGCGGGGGCACCCCGGTTCGCCTCGGGCAGCCGCAGGGCGGAGGCGGCGAAGTGGCCCGACCAGATGACGATCGCGTTGGTGACCGCCCCGAGCAGCAGCACATGGACGAGCAGCCAGAAGGCGTGCGGCACGAAGTGGTGGGCGGTCCCGACCGCGGCGAAGAGGGCGAGCCAGACGACCACGATCGCGTTGACGCCGAGGTGCCAGAGGGCGCGCGGGGAGCGGCCGGGCGGCTTCGGGGCGGATCCGCTCGCCGTGGCGGTGGACAGGTTCGTGGTCACCGGGGAGTCCTCGGGTCGTCGGAGGGTGATGACGCTGGGGCGGAGGCGGAGGCGGAGGCCGTTGCCGTCGCTGATGCGCGCCGTGTGGCGGCGACGGAGGCGGTGGCCGCCGAGACGACGAACAGCAGCACGGCGACGATGTTGAGCACCCCGCCGAGCTGCCATGCGCCGCGGACGTCCCGCAGGTCACCGACCACCACCCGCAGCGCCAGCGACAGATGCAACAGCCAGACCGCCACCGCGAGCGCCGGATGGTAGGGCAGGGGACGGCGCAGGACGGCGGGCAGGATCACCGGGGCGTGCGCCATGATCATCGACATCACGAAGCCCAGGAACACGGCGTGCACCACCGCGTCGTACCGCGTCCCCTCGGTGACCGGCCCGGTGAGCAGCCACAGGGCCCCGGCCAGACCCAGCCAGGCGTACCCGGCGAGCAGGCACGCCGCGGTGAAGCGGGGCAGGCCCGTGGCGCGCAGCAGCCGGCGGGCGACGTCGTGCACGACGAGCCAGGCGACCAGGGCGAGCAGCGCGGCGCCGAGCAGCACGGTGCCGATCGCGGGCCACAGCAGGGTGGCGGCCACGCCGGCGGTGACCGCGCCGACGCAGGCCAGGAACGACCGTTCCACCGAGGGCGCCAGGACGGCCACCCGGGCGAGTTCCAGGCGCTCCCCCGCGATGGTCAGCACGAGGAAGGCCACCAGCCAGGGCAGCACGCGCGGTACGTCGATCCCGCCCAGCCACAGCAGCGCCGCACCCAGCGCCGAAACGGCGCCCGCGGCCTGAGCGATCAGGGCGGCGCTCGGCTGCCGGCGCCAGAAGCGTACGTACAGTGCGACCAGGGCCGCGCAGCCGGCGACGAGCAGCAGCCGGGGTACGACAAGGTCGACCGGACCGAGCAGCAACAGGCCCCCGGCGCCGAGGCAGCCGGGGGCCAGGCAGGCCCAGGGACGGCCCAGGGCGACGGCGCGTTCCAGAGCGACCAGCGTGCCGGCGAAGCCGAGCACCATCAGCATGCCGTGCACCTGGGGGAGCCGGTCGGTGCTGACCGGGGCCGGGAGGCCGAGCAGGCCGAGGGCGGCGTCGAGACCGGCGACGAGGCAGAGCCCGGCGGCGAGCAGCAGGGGTGCGCGGCGGGCGCCCACGCGCCGGGCGGCGGTGCCGGCAGGGGCGGAGCCGGCGGGGGCGGAGCCGGACGCCGGGGTCACCGGTGCACCCTGGGTGGGCCGGCCGGGGCAGGGTGCTCGGCGGCGTCCTCGCCATCGGTCTGTTCGGTCATGCCCAAGCGCAGCCGGCACGCGTCCGGTTCGGCGAACGGCAGCAGCTCGACCTGCTGCGGGGCCATGCCCAGCGCGGCGAGCCCCGCCCGGGCCAGTCCTTCGTGAACACCGCAGATGACACCGGGGTGTTCACGTGCCGTCTCCACGAACGGACAGCGCGGCAGCCGGACTTGGTGTGCCGCCGCGTCCGCTTCCGGGGCGAAGCCGATCTCCTCCAAGAGGTCGAGCAGCCGGGTCCGGGCCTCCTTGGGATCTGCCGTCGGCGGCTGCCCGGCGGTGAGGAGGCGCCCCCATTCCTCGCCGGCGGCGAGGGCGTCCCGGCGCGGGTCGGCGCTGGAGCCGGCGATCTGCGCGGCGAGGACGGCGGCGAGCCCGGCGTATTCGCGTGCGGGCGATTCCTGCGGTGGGCGGGCCCGGTAACGGAAGGCGGGGCGGCCGCGTCCGGAGGGGCTGGACCGTTCGCGAACGGCGAGGCCGTCGTCCACCAGGGCGTCCAGGTGTTCGCGGACGGTGTTGACGTGCAGCGCGCACATCCGGGCGAGCGCGCCCGCGGTGACGGGGGCGGCCTGGCCGCGCAGGTGCTGCAGGACACCGCGGCGCTGCCGGGACAGCGGTACGCGGTTCGTTCCGCTGCCGGGAAGCGGCCCGTTATTTTCCACGGTCATGTCCGTACTATATTGCAGTCATCGGCCCGGGCCGGAACGGGAACGGGCTGCCGGCTGCTGGAAGGACGACCTCTCATGAGCACCTTGACCATCGCATCGGACCCCCAGGACGCGGCGGCCGCCGAGGCCGTCGAGGCGCATCACACCCAGCTCGCGGGTGAGCTGGCCGGACGGGTCGCGATGCTGATCGCGGCCGCGGACACCGACCCGGCGGGGGCCGACGGGATCCGTGCGGGACTGGTCGACTTCTGCGACCGCGACCTGCTGCCGCACGCGGCCGCCGAGGAGGAGACCCTCTACCCCGTCGCCCACGACCTGCCCGCTGCCCGCCTTCTCATCGACGGCATGCTCGCCGAGCACCGCAGGCTCAGCGCGCTCGTCGACGCGCTGCGCGCCACCGGTTCGGCCGTGCGGGCGGCGACGGACAGCCGGGCCCTCCAGGTGCTGTTCGAGGAGCACCTGGAGAAGGAGAACACCCTGGTCCTGCCGCTGCTGGCCGGCGCCCCCGACATCTCCCTCGCCGGACTCCTCGCGGGCATGCACGACCTCCTCGGACACGGCCACGAGCACGGTGGTGCCGGCGAAGCGGCCACGCCCGGCGGTGGCTGCGGCGGCGCCTGTGGCTGCGGGGGTTCGGACGAGACGGAGGTGCCCGAGCTGGACGTACGCGACGTCCCCCACTCGCTGCGGCACGCCACGGTGTTCGGCGCGATCGCCGCGGTGCCCTCCGGGCGCGCGATGGTCCTGGTCGCACCGCACGACCCACTGCCCCTGCTGGGCCAGATCGAGGACCGCCACCCGGGCGCGTTCGCGGTGGACTACCTCCAGCGTGGCCCGGAGGCGTGGCGTCTGCTGCTCACGCACCGCTGACCACGGCCCCGGGCCGCGAACTAGGGTGAGGGCGTTGCCGTAGAACAGGAGCGCAGATGCCGCAGATCACCGTCGACTACTCCCGCACCCTGGAGCCCGCGTTCGACCACGCGGGCTTCGCACGGGCGCTGCACGAGGCGACCGTCGAGATCGCAGCGGCCAAGCCGGAGGCGTGCAAGACGCAGTTCCGCGCCAGCGCGGTCACGGCGTTCGGCTACGCCGACCCGGCCGGGCAGGAGCATGCCGTCGTGCATGTCACCATCGGGCTGCTCGCCGGGCGCAGCGACGAGACGAAGGCGCGGCTGACCGAGACCGTGCTGGACCTGCTGCGCACGCACATCACGGACGAGGGCGCCACCCTGCACGCCTCAGCCGAGGTCCGCGACCTCGCCCCGTCCTACCGCAAGTTCGACCGTTAGGGCCCGGGGTTCGCCGGGGACGCCCTAGGAGGCCAGGGCCACGAGTCGGCCGATCAGTTCCGCGAACGGGCCGTCGGCCGGCTCGTCCTTGACCATGTCGCGCAGCAGCCCGGCCATCTCCTCGTCGTACGCGGCGCTCACCGCCGCCAGCGCGGCGAAGTCGAATACGAGCTGAGCCTCCAACTCGGCGCGCGGGATGCGCCGTCCGTCCAGCCAGATCAAGGCCGTCGACTCGGCGAGCGAGATCCAGGAGCGGACGACCAGTTCCAGTCGCGGGGGCGCGTCCACGATCCCCAGATGCGAAAGGATCTGGTCATACGCGGCCTGCCGTACGGAGTCGATGAGCGCGTTCGTCGTGGAGGGACCGACCGCCGGACCACCGCGCATCAACGCCGAGAAGCCATGGCCGTGCTCGTCCACGAAGTCGAAGAACCGGCGCATCACCCGTAGCAGCCGTCCCCCGAGCGGGCCCTCGTGCGGCTCCGCGAACCGGCCCGCGAGGTCCTCCGCGGCCCGCTTCAACGCGGCCTCGTACAGGCTGAGTTTGCCCGGGAAGTAGTGGTAGACGAGCGGACGCGAGATGCCGGCGGCCGACGCTATCTCATCAATGGAGACCTCATCGGGCGAGCGACGGCTGAACAGTTCGAGGGCCACGCCGATCAACTGCTGCCGCCGCTCCTCCACTCCCATCCTGCGGCGAACCCCGGTACTCATACGAACACCTTACCGATCGAATCCGGCCCCTCCCGCCAGTCACCGCAAACCGGACGGCACGGACTGGCGCCCTCCAGGGGCGCGGGGAACTGCGCGACCAACCACGACGCACCTGCACCAGTCCGACTACAGCAACGCCTTTCCAGGGGCGCGGGGAACTGCGCGACCAACCACGATGCACCTGCACCCGTCCGACTGCCGCAACGCCTTTCCAGGGGCGCGGGGAACTGCGCGACCAACCACAACGCACCCGCACTATTGCCACGGCCCAACCGCCAGCGGCTAACGCAGTGCAGCCAGCCGACTCCCATCCCCCAACGTACCGCTCAGCCTCGCCTGCGCCCCCTGCTCAGCCCGCGCAGCGAGCACGCGGCCCTGCGCAGACGCGGTGACCCCACCGGTCGTACGGATCGACGCCGTGTCCCTGCTGCCCGCGGCCAGCAGATACCAGGACCCGGCCTCCGACTTCCACAGCACCCCGGCCAGCACATGCGGATCGCGCGGACCGCACGCGGCCACGTCCGTGGCCTTGGCGGCGACCGCCCCGTACCGCCCGCCCGGCGTGTGGAACTGGGCCAGCACCGCCGTGCCCTCGCCCCGCCAGGTCTCCGCCCGCGTGCACACCCAGTCCGCCGTCCCGGCGGACTCGGGCAGCGCCTGGTCGGCGTACGCCCAGGCGTTCACGCTCCGCACACCCCCCGCGCGCTGCGCGGCCAGCGAGCAGGCGAACGGCGCCCACGTGGCCAGCGTCTCCGCCCCGGCCGACTCGGCGGCACCGGGACGGCCGGTGGTGAGGCGGGCCGGGACCAGTTCACCGAGATCGGTGGACAGGTGCGGGCCGGACGCGTCGGTCAGTTGCAGCACGTTCCACGACGTGCAGGCGTCGGGCTGCTGCACCGGACTGGCCAGCGGCGCCGTGACCCCATCGGTCAGGTCGAGGTCCATCGCGCCCCCGCTCGGCTTCCGCAGGTCCCGTTCGGCGGCCTTCGTCACCCAAGGCGCGGTCAGATAGCGAACGTTGCCGTCGGCGCGGCCCAGCACAAGCGCGCTCGCCTCGGGGCCGGTCGCCCCGTCCGCGCGGGCCAGGTCGAGCGCGGCGCCGTCCGTGCCGTCCTTCGGTTCGGCGTACCGGGCGATGCGCAGACCGTCGTAGAGGATCACCACATGGGCGTTGTCCACCTCGCCGGCGTACAGCAGTTGGGGCGGGCCCGCCGGGCCGCCGGTCTGGGTGCCCGGGGTGGCGGAGACGCGGACGGACTCACCGGGGCGGGCCCAGACTGCGAGCGCGCGGCGCAGCAGCGCGGTGTCCTCGGCGAGGGCGCCGCGGGCCGGCCACACGGAGAAGTCGGTGCGCGCCGACGACTTCCAGGCCGTCGGGGCGGCCCGGACCAGCCGGCCCGGGTCCAGGGCGGCCTCCGCCGCCGGGTTCTGCGCGTACTCGGGCGCCGCCGCGCCGTCCGGACCCCAGCCGCCGCCCGGCAGCGCGACGAGGGCGCCGCACACCGCGAGCGCGGCCGCGGCGGCGATCGCGGCCTTGGTGTGCTGCCTGCGCCGCATCAGGTCGGTCGGCCGGGCCTGGAGCGAGCAGGGGTCGAACTCGGGGGAGTCGAGCAGCGCGTGCTGTGCGGGGACGCCGTTCGCCTCCGCGAGCGCCGCGTCGGGGTCCGCCACGTCGGCGGCGGTCAGTACCCGGCGCACGTCGGCGTCCGGCAGTTTCTCCAGACCGCGCAGGACGTAGGCGGCGCGGGCCGGTCCGCTCAGCGTCGCGAGGCGCTGGTCCAGGGCGAGTTCGTCGGCGCCGCCGGACCGGGGGAACAGCCGCAGGCCCCAGACCTGGGGGAGCAGCGGCGGCAGCTGGGACCGCTTGGGCCACGCCCGGCGCCTGAGCGGGAGCCCCGCCTCCAGGGCCGTACGCACCACCCTGAGGCGTACGAGGGCGTAGCCGGGGTCGCCGTCGCGTCCCGTCGACTGCGACGGGATCACCGAAGCCGACGTACGGCCCCGAGGCAGCGCCCGCTGGACCAGGGCGTGCGCGGTCAGGACGCGCCGGCTGCGGCCCATCGCCGGCGGCAGCACCAGATAGCCGAGCCGGACCAGCCGCGGATAGTGCTCGACGAGCGCGGCCTCGGCCTGCTCGACATCGACGACCGAGCCGTCGGCTGCGGTGGGGGCGGGGGTGTGACGCTGGGCTACATCCTGTGGCTGCACGTCCGGGAGAACGATCGGAACGACGGTTGGTCACCGGGGGGTGACCCGCTATCCATCCGTTCACCTGGGGGCCTTGGCGCGTTGTTGGCTGCGGCGTCGTTGTGGCTGGGCGCGATTCCCTGCGGGGCCTTGGTGCGTCGTTGGCTGCGGCTCCGTTGTGGCTGGGCGCGCAGTTCCTCGCGCCCCCTGGGGGGCCTTGGTGGGTTGTTGGCTGCGGCTCCGTTGTGGTTGAGCGCGCAGTTCCCCGCGCCCCCTTGGGGGGGGCCTTGGTGGGTTGTTGGCTGCGGCGTCGTTGTGGTTGAGCGCGCAGTTCCTCGCGCCCCTTTGGGGGGCTGTTGCTAGGTCGGTTTGAGTGGGAGGGGGGTGGGGCTCGTATGGATGGGTGGGCCCCGTGTCGGGGCTTTCTGCGGCATGCTGTCGCCGACCGGGACCGGAGGAACACATGAGGTTGACGCGACCGATGCTCGCCGTGACGGGTGTCGTGGCCGTACTGGCGCTGGCGGGCTGCGGATCCGGCGGCGACGCGGGCGCGGTGCCGCCCACGGCCACGGGCAGCCTGGAGAGCCTGGCCGCCGAGGTGAAGTGCGCGCCGGACATCCAGACCGACGCCGACGAGATCCGCCAGGCCCTCTGCAAGAACCGGGACGGCAAGTTCGTCCTCGCAACCTTCGCCACCGACCGCGGCCAGCGTGAGTGGATCAACGACGCCAAGGACTACGGCGGTTACTACCTGGTGGGCCGCAAGTGGGTGGCCGTCGGCGAGGACGGCGTGGTCAGGGCGTTGCGCGGCACGCTCGGCGGCGACCTGGAGGCCGGCACGGACCACAGCGCCCACACCGGCTGACCCACCGGTCGGGACATGACGAAGGCCGGTGGCGGGAGGGACCCGCCACCGGCCTTCCACCGGGATCCGCCTCAGCGGATCACTGGCACCGCTGCCCGCGGTTGACACAGTTCGCGATCTTGTTGGCCAGGCCACCGGTCGTGACGCTGATGAAGTCGTCGTGGTCGGTGGACGGTTTGTGCAGCTGTTCCGGGAAGCCGTCCACCGCGTAGGCGTTCTTCACCACGCCGTTCTGGATGCTCGGCCGCGGAACGCTGTACACCAGGCGCATCGTCAGCTGCGGGATCGCCTTGAACCCGTTCTGGCAGTTGCCGGCCGCATCGGCGAAGGCCACGTGCGTCCGGTGGTTCGCGCTGTCGATGTTCTGGCCGTCCCAGCAGCTCTGGAAGGCGAAGGTGCGGACCATCTGGCTGCCCTGCGGGCAGATCGGGTACTGCTCGGTCAGCTGCACCTTGTTCTCGAAGCCGGTGCAGCTCCAGTGCGCATTGGCGTTGGCCAGACCGTTGGTGGTGGTCTTGGCGTCACCGGTGATGATGCGCAGGAACTGGGGCATCGCGACGACCTTGGAGGTCGGGCTGCCGACGTACTTGATCTCCGCCTGCCGGGGGACCAGGATGCGGCCGACGTTGCCCTCCTTGCCGCCGCCGTCGGCGTTCTGGTCGAAGTCCTGCGTGCCGTCCTGGACGCGGACCACCGGCCAGTAGTACGACGACAGGTCGTTCTTGTTCTGGCAGCTGGTGCCGCCCTGCAGGAACGTGTCGTTGCTGGAGAACGCGTTGACCTTCTGGTTGCCGACGTAGTCGTGCAGATGGTGGGCGCCGTTGGCCACGCCGGGCGCCACGATCACGTTGTCGGTGTTGTGGTTCTTGTTGGCGTTCACACCGCAGCGGGTGGTGAACGTGCCGGTCGACGCGTTGCGGTTCTTGCGCGGCTTCGCCTTGACGTTCGGCTGCACCTTGGTGATGTCGACGAAGTCGGCGGCGACCGGGCCGTTGCCCGCCTGCCCGCCGTTGCCGCCCTGCTGCTGGCCGCCGCCGTTCTGGCCGCCGCCCTGGTCACCACCGTTCTGCTGGTCACCGCCGCCTTGCTGCTGGCCGCCGCCCTGCTGGCCACCGTTCTGCTGCTGACCGCCGCCCTGCTGCTGGCCGCCGCCCTGCTGGCCGTTGCCGCCGTTCTGGCCGCCGGCGTTGGTCTGGTCGGCGCCCTGCGTGGTGCAGGCGGACAGCTGGGCCAGCGAGGTGTCGAAGGAACCGCCGACCCGCTGGATGCCGATCCTGATCCGGTCGATCGTCGCGGCCCGCTTCTCCTTGAGGGGGCCGACGATCGCGTTCTGCACGAAGTTCGCGTCGTTCTGCTGGGCCTGGCGGGTGGAGGCGAGCCGGGCGTAGGCATCGGTGATCTGTTTGTCGAGGTTCGCCAGCTCCGTCGCCACCCCGGGGCGTGCCGAGTCCGGCACGTTCGTCAGCTTCTGGCCGACGTCCGGGCAGGAGATCGTCGCCACCTGCGCGGCGGCGGCCTTCGTCTGGTTCTGCGCCGAGTTGTTCGACTCGTGCGCCGAGGCATAGAAGTTCGCCCAGATCAGCCCGCCCCCACCGAGCGCTAGGGCCGCCGATGCGGCTATGGCCTTGGTGGCCAGCGGCGTACGGCGTTTTCGTGTGTTGCGTCCCATGGAACTCCTCTGACTTCCTTGCGGGGCAGCATCGAGGCGCCCGACAGGAGTGAAGCGGCGCCCTTTCATACGGACCCGGTCCCAGGAGTGTTCAGCCGTCCCGCGAATTCCTCACAGGTTCGATGTTTCAGCAGCGCTCAACCGGCCTTTGAACAGCGGGAGTTGCCGAACAAATCCGAGGAGGAGGACGGCGTCAGCGGTCCCGGTCGAGGTAGGCGAGCACCGCCAGGACGCGTCGATTGTCGTCGTCCGACACCTCAAGTCCGAGTTTGCTGAAGATATTGGAGGTGTGCTTGGCGATCGCCCGTTCCGTGACGACGAGTTGCCCGGCGATCGCCGCGTTCGACCGGCCCTGCGCCATCAGTTCCAGGACCTCAAGCTCCCGCGGGGTCAGCCCGCCGAGCGGCCGGTCGGCGGCGGCCCGCCGGGACAGCAGCTGCTGGATCACCTGCGGGTCCATCGCCGTGCCGCCCGCCGCGACCCGCCGCACGGCGTCCACGAACTGCTCCGCGTCGAACACCCGGTCCTTCAGCAGATACCCGACCCCGCCGTTGCCGTCGGCGAGCAGTTCACGCGCGTACAACTGCTCCACGTGCTGCGACAGGACCAGCACCGGCAGCCCCGGCCGGTCCCGGCGGGCCGCGAGCGCGCACTGCAACCCCTCGTCGGTGTGCGTCGGCGGCAGACGTACGTCGACCACCGCGACGTCCGGCCGCAGCTCGGCCAGCGCACGGGCCAGCTCGGGGCCCGACTCGACGGCCGCGGCGATCTCGAAGTCATGGGCCGCCAGCAGCCGGACCAGCCCGTCGCGCAGCAGGAACAGGTCTTCGGCTAGGACAACGCGCACGGAATCTCCATGGTCACCATGGTGGGACCGCCCGCGGGGCTGCTGACGGCCAGGATGCCGTCGAATGTACCCAGTCGCCGCTCGATCCCGGGCAGCCCGGAGCCGCCCGTGAGCACGGCGCCGCCCCGGCCGTTGTCGGTGACCGCGATCCGCAGCAGGCCGCCCTCCTGCGGCACATGGTGCAGGTCGACCCAGATCCGGTCGGCGCCGGAGTGCTTGACCGCGTTGGTCAGCACCTCGCTGATCGCGAAGTAGGCGGCCGACTCCACCGGCGCGGCCGGTCGCCCGGCCAGCTCCACGGCCACCTCGGTGGCCACGGGCAGCCGCAGCGCCAACGCCCGTACGGCGTCGCCGAGTCCGCGTTCGGCCAGCACCGGCGGATGGATGCCGCGCACCAGGTCGCGCAGTTCGCCGAGCGCCTCGGCGGAGCTGCGGCGGGCCTGCGCGAGCAGTACCCGCGCCTTCTCCGGGTCCTTGTCCAGCAGCGCCTCGACGGTCCCCAGGTCCATGCCCATCGCGACGAGCCGGGCCTGCGCGCCGTCGTGCAGGTCCCGCTCGATGCGGCGCAGTTCGGCCGCGGAGGTGTCCACCGCGTCCCGCCGGGTCTCGGTCAGCACCCGTACCCGTTCGGCGAGTTCGCCCTGACCCGTGGCGAGCACCGAACGGGTCAGCAGGAAGTGGAAGCGCAGCAGCGGCGGGGCGAGGACGTACCCGGCGGCCAGCAGCGCCGCGCCGAGCAGCCCGGCGAGCAGCGCGCTGCCCTGCCCCGAGACCGGCACGAAGCCGTACCACCAGCCCACCCGGCTGCCGTCCGTGAAGACCCGCCACAACCCGGCCGCCAGCGCGAAACCCTCCACCGGGTAGATCAGCAGGGCGGCGGGCAGCAGCGCGGTGACGAACCCGGCCGTCATGTCCACCAGGAGCCAGCCGAGGTCCCGCCAGGTCGCCGGGTCACCGAGCATGCCGAAGGTGCGCGCCCACGGGTTGGCCCCCTCGGCGAGCGGCCGGTAGGCGGGCGGGATCCGCACCCCGCACCACTGCGCGGCCACCAGCCGCCGCCAGTTCGCGAAGGCCCGCACGCCGGTCAGCACCCAGGGCGTCGTGACGATCCCGAGGCCCAGCGGGACGAGCGCGATCGACACGACGGACAGCACGAACAGGGTGATCGAACCGGCGAGCGCGACGACCGCGAGGGCGAGCCCGCGCGCTCCGGCGGTCACGACGGCGCGCGTCCGGCCGCCGGCGTTCCTGGCATCCCTGCTCCACATGTCCATGCCGTCAGTCTCGCCGAACCGGGGGCGGCGGTCACGGGGCGAAACCCCCGGTCGGCAGGTGGTGCCGGCTACACCCCCCGCCGCACCCCGCGGCGGCGAGCACCGCGGCCTCCACCTCCGGGTCGAGACCCTTGCCGGTCCGGTCCGGGCGCTGCGGCGCCGTGCCGCCGAGTTCCCGCAGCCACGCCCAGGTGTCGGCGACGGTCTCGCCGACCGGACGGCACACAAGGCCCGTCGCCAGCGCCCGTGACACGTCCGCGTGGTGCAGGGCCTCGTACAGGTCGCCGCCGGGCGGCACCCACACCGGCAGCTCGACCCACGGCTCGATCCCGGCGTCCACGACGACCTGCGGATCGATCCAGCACAGTCGCGCGTCCGCGCCGGTGGCCTCGGCGCAGGCCGCCAGGAACGCGCCCATGGTGGTGTGTCCGGGCGGGCTGACCAGGTTGTACGGGCCGCCGAGGCCACGCTCCACCGCCCCGAGCGTCCAGTCGGCCAGGTCACGCGCATCGATGTACTGCAAGGGCAGGTCGCGCGGTCCTGGCGCCAGAACCGGGCCGCCCCGGGCGATCCGGGTCAGCCACCAGGGCAGCCGGCCGACGTTCTCGTACGGGCCGAGGATCAGCCCGGCCCGCACCAGCAGGGAGTCGTCCGCGCCGAACGCCTCGACGGCGGCCAGCTCGCCGCCCCGCTTGTCCCGCGCGTACTCGGTCTGCCCGGCGTCGGCCGCGGCGCCCTCGACCAGCGGCGCGTCCTCGTCCCTGCGGCCCGCGGGCGGATAGGCGTACACCGAGCGGCTGGACACGTACGCGTACCGGGCGGTCCGGCCCCGCAGCAGCCGGGCCGCCTCCCGCACGGCGCGGGGCGCCGCCGACCAGGTGTCGACGACCGCGTCCCACGGGCCGCCGCCGGCGAGCGCGGCGAGCCCGTCGTCGGCGGTGCGGTCGCCGTGCAGCGACCGCACACCCGGCGGGGCCGCGTGCCGCCCCCGGTGGAAGACCGTCACCTCCCAGCCGCGCCGGAGCGCCGACTCGACGACGGCCCGCCCCACGAACTCCGTTCCGCCCAGCACCAGAAGTCTCATGCGGTGACTGTGCCCGGTGCGACCGCGCGGTGTAACCGGATCTGCCGAGAGCAGACGGGGGACGCCGGTGCGGACGGCGCCGTCAGCGCCCGGTCGGCGGCGTGTACTTGTAGCCGACGCGGCGCACCGTCTGGATCGTCCGGCGGTGCTCGGCGCCCAGCTTGCGGCGCAGCCGGGCGATGTGGACGTCGACGGTGCGTCCGTCGCCCACGTGGCCGTACCCCCAGACCGTGGTGACCAGCTGGTCACGGGTGTGCACCCGGTGCGGGTGCGCCACGAGGTGCGCCAGCAGCTCGAACTCCAGGTAGGTGAGGTCGAGATCGCGGCCGGCCACCTGGGCGGTGCGCCGTACGGTGTCGATGCGGACCAGCGGATCGCCGCCGTCGGTGTCCCCGACCGGCCCGGTCTCCGGCCGGTCCGGCACCGCGACCGGCGGGAACGGCGGCTGCCGGTCGGCCGGGACCAGCACCAGATAGCCGACCATCGGCGGCTGTCCGGGCAGGCTGGGCAGGGTGTGCTGCGGAGCCGGTAGCCAGGTGGCGCCCGGCGGCAGCAGGTCCGCGACGTGCTGCGGGCCCTCGACCGGGTTGGGGCGCGGGAGGGCCCATTCCTCGTCCCGGTCGACGGCGCGCAGCCGGTGCCGGGCGCCGGATGCCGGGGGCGGGGAGGGAGGGGCGGCGGTGGTGAGAGGACGAGTGGTCGCCATGAGAGGTCAGCTCTTTCGCGCGAGAAGTTCGTCGGGAGGGTCGACGGGCCGCGATTCGTGGTCGGGCACGCCGGGACGTTCGTCGTTTCGCGCTGGCCGAAGGCCGGGGTGTGCGGCTTTAGAGGGCCCGCGCGTTCCACGCGCGGCAACACACCCGGTCGAAGTCGTGGTGCTGACGGGAGGGCCAGAAGGGCTCAAGGTCATGGCGACCCGTCGCGGTGTACTTCTGGATGCTGGCCATGCGCCCATTGAAGCAGACACCGGCCCGCAACAGGACCCTCCTCTCACTGCTCGGACGCTTCCTTGGCGGGAAGTTGACGTTGCCCGCCACCCCCTGCCGGGAGTTCGCACCAGGTCAGGGGCCCGAACTCGGCTGTCCTGTCCGGTACGCCGTCCCACATGCCGGACAGCCGGGCGGCTCCCCGTGCCCACGCGGGGCCATGGCGACGACACAAAAGGGGCGCCGTCGGGCGCCCCTTCGAAGCGGTGGCGGGGATCAGACCCGGCCGGCCTTCTCCAGTGCGGAGCAGCAGGTGTCGACCAGGAGGCGGGTCACCACGTACGGGTCGACGTTGGCGTTCGGACGGCGGTCCTCGATGTACCCCTTGCCGTCCTTCTCGACCTGCCACGGGATGCGCACCGAGGCACCGCGGTCGGAGACGCCGTAGGAGAACTTGTCCCACGGGGCCGTCTCGTGCAGACCGGTCAGCCGGTCGTCGATGCCGGCGCCGTAGTGCTTGACGTGGTCGAGCGGCTTGGAGCCCTCGCCGAGCGCCTCGCATGCGGTGACGATCGCGGCATAGCCCTCGGGGCCCTCACGCATCGCCTTGGTGGAGAAGTTGGTGTGCGCGCCGGCACCGTTCCAGTCGCCCTTGACCGGCTTCGGGTCAAGGGTGGCGGAGATGCCGAAGTCCTCGGCGGTGCGGTAGAGCAGCCAGCGGGCCACCCACAGCTGGTCGGAGACCTCCAGCGGGGACAGCGGGCCGACCTGGAACTCCCACTGGCCGGGCATGACCTCGGCGTTGATGCCGGACAGGCCGAGGCCGGCCTTCAGGCAGTTCTCCAGGTGGGCCTCGACGATCTCGCGGCCGAAGATCTCGTCGGCGCCGACACCGCAGTAGTAGCCGCCCTGCGGGGCCGGGAAGCCGCCCTCGGGGAAGCCGAGCGGACGGGCGCCGTCGAAGAAGGTGTACTCCTGCTCGATGCCGAAGATCGGCTCCTGCGCGGCGAACTTCTCCGCGACCTCGGTCAGCGCGGCGCGCGTGTTGGAGGCGTGCGGGGTGAAGTCGATGTTCAGGACCTCGCACAGCACGAGGATGTCGTCGCCGCCGCGGATCGGGTCCGGGCAGCTGAAGACCGGCTTGAGTACGCAGTCCGAGGCGTGGCCCTCGGCCTGATTGGTGGAGGACCCGTCAAAGCCCCAGATCGGCAGCTCGGCGCCCTTCGCGTCGTCGCCAAGAATCTTCGTCTTGGAACGCAGCTTGGCCGTCGGCTCGGTGCCGTCGATCCAGATGTACTCAGCCTTGAAGCTCACGGGCCACATCCTTCGAGGTGGGTCTGGGCGCACTTGCGGGTGCTGTGGCGCTGCGGCACTGGGCGCCGCGGGATACTGCCCGGCAGCCTGTCAACAGGCGATTTCCCGACCATTGCCCCCATGTGAACCCCGTGTTACCCACCGGTTCCGTGAGGAACGGGGCCCGCGGTGCGGTGGGCGTATGTGTCGGGCCTGCCGCTCCCGGAGGGGAGGGGCAGGCCCGGGACACACACCTCAGCGGTCCGGTACGGGTCTGACGCTCACCCCACCTTCTCGATCAGCGCGCGACGGATCAGGAACTTGCCCGGCTCCCGGACCTGTTCGAAGGCCGCGTCGTTCAGCAGGACACAACTGCCGGACACGGACGTCACCTGCACGGTCGTGGACTTGTTGTTGTCCAGGTTGGTGACCTTCAGCGTGGTGCCGGCCGGGAACTGGTTGCTGGACGCCGCAGGGGCGCCGCCCTCACCGGAGAGCGTGACGGTGGAGCCGTTGCACACCTGTTGTCCGGAGGCCGCGCCTCCCGCGTCTGCGGTGGGCGCGGGAGGCGCGGCCTGCCCGCCGCCCTGCTGCCCGTTCTCGGCCGGCGGTGTCGACTGGGAGCCCTGAGCCGACTCCCCGACGACGCAACCGGACGCCTTCTGCTGGACCTTGATCTGCTCGATGACCGCCTCGCGGTTGGCGATCCGCGCCGCCGACTGGGCGTCCGGAGCGGCCCGTTGGCCCGCGATGAACCGCTCGTTGTTGCCGAGCGCGGTGGCCAGCCCCTGGCAGACCGTCGAGTCCGCGGCGGACAGGGTCCGCGGGCTCTGCGCGGCGTTCGACGTGGCGGCCATGGCGAAGGCCCCGCCACCGGCCACCGCGGCGGCGCCCACGAGCAGCGTGATCTTCTTCTTGGTGCTGAGCGTTCTCCTGCGCGACATGCGCGCCTCCTGAACAGCTAGGGGAGCGTACGCCGCTAGGTACGAGATACCGAACGACGTTACTCAGCGGTCGGAGAAGTCGCCGAAGTGACCTGCGCCACAGGGTATGGGGTCGTGACCGGGGTCCCGCACGCCCTTTGTTCGAATTCCCCGCCGCCTCTGCGGCCCCTTGCCGCACATCCATGACACACCATCAAATCCACTGTTCACCTGGCAGTTTGGCGGGATCTCCGGGCCCCTCGATTGTCAGTGCCGGGCAGTAGACTGGAGTCAGTGTTCGAGAACGCGACAGGAGGATGCCCGTGCCCGCTGCCGCACTGAAGCCGAAGCCGTTGCCGACCCAGTCCACCGTGAAGCGCCCCGTCCAACTCGACCTGCCCTACGCCCCCGTGATGAAGCGTCCGCTGCCGCCCGGACGCCCGCGCGAGTGGTACGTCACGCACAACCGCCGCCTCAAGGCGATGCGGCTCGCCATAGCCCTGCTCGACTCCGGCGTCTACGTCCCCAACCAGGCCCGCAACGAGACGATCCGCAGCACGGCCGAGCGGATCGGCGTCCACCCGCCGTCGGACACGACGTGCCACATGGTGCGGGCGTTCATGCGCTACAACCGCTGACGCCCCGCGCCGCACCCCGGGCACTCCGGGCACCCCGGAAACGGGGTCGCCCGGAGTGCCCGCCGCGCCCGTCAGGCCGACAACTCTCGCTCCAGCGGCGTGCGAAAGCGCGGTGTCACCCGGGTCGCACCCAGCCAGCCCCGCAGCCGCTCCGCCTCCCGTGCGATCGCCGCCCCGGCCACGCGCCCCGCACCCGCGCCCGCCCCGTCGGCCAGGATCCGCCAGACGATCTCCCCGTCCGGGCGCTGCGCCCAGCCGCCCACCACCCGGCCGTTCCACCACACCGTCGGCCCCACGTTCCCGCTGCCGTCGAAGAGCGCGGGCCGCAGCTCCGGGGCGAGATACCAGTCCCGGTACTGCCAGGCCATCGCCGTCGGATCGAGGCCGGGCAGCAGCGCCGCCCAGGGCTCCTCCGGGTCCGCCACCGGCGCCACGTCGTCCTTCACCACGTACCCCGTCCCCTCGTCGAGGGTCACCGGCTCCGCACCGATCGCGGACAGCGCCCGGCGCACCTCCGTCACCCGCCACCCCGTCCACCATTTGAGGTCCGCCTCCGTCGCCGGACCGCAGGCCGCCAGCCAGTGCCGCAGCAGGTCGGCCTGGGCCGCGGCCCCGTCCAGCTCAGGGTGCTCGGGCGCCACAGCCCAGCGGAACTGGCTCGACGTCCAGGAACCCAGCGGACGCCCGCGGACCACCTTGCCCTCCACACCCAGCACCCTCAGCAGGCGCGTCGAGACCGTGTGGACGCCCTCGTAGCTCTTGCCGGCCGCGTACACGAACTGCTCGCGCAGCCGCGGCTCGTCGGCCGCCAGCTGCGCCGCCGTCGCCTGCCCGCGCCGGGCCAGCGCGGCCAGCGCCGAGGCCTCGACCTCCGCCAGCCAGGCCGCGTCGGGGGCGCCTGCCTTCGCCATGTCCTTCAGCAGGGAGGCCCGTGCGCGGGCGGCCACGGCGAGACCCGTCGACGCGTGCACCACGGCCGTCAGATCCGCCGGGAACACGAACACCGTGTGCCGCATGCCGTGCATCCGCACCAGCGTCCGGTCCTCGTACAGCGCACGCTCGGTCTCCGGCACCGTACGCGCCGGGTCGGTCAGCCGCGCGCCCACCGCCAGATACACCGTCGCCGGGTCGGTGCCGTGCAACGCCACCAGCGAGGCGGCGATCTCCTCGGGGCGGTCCGCCCGCGCCGGGCCCGCCAGGCGGTGACGGCGGGCCAGCCGGGCCCGCCGCTCCGCCGCGCCGATGTGCCGCTGCCGTCCGTTCCCGCCCATGCCGGCCTCCACCCGTCGGGTACGCCCCGCGTCCACCGCGTACCGGAGCATCCTCGCCCATGGCACCGACAACCGGCACCGGCGACCGCGCGGGCACACGACAGAACCGCCCGCCCATGCGTCCCGGGCAGTGCCGGGGCACCGGGTCACAGCCCGGGGGCGCCCCACACCGGGAACCAGCGGCTCAGGTCCGGCTCGATCCGCAGATCGTTCCCGAGGGCCGCCTTCACCTGGAGTTCCAGCGCGTTGTCACGGCGCTGGGCGGCGCCGGGCAGCGGCGCGAAGGGGTAGAAGGTGCCCCGCTTGTAGAGGTAGACGAGGGCCAGCCGCCGGCCGCGGCCCCCCGCGTCGCTGCCCCTGACCGTCTCGACAGTCCCGGTGTGCTCGGCGGCCTCGGCGTGCTCGAACCCGACCAGAGAACACAGCAGCTGCGGGCCGAAGCCGTTGACCTCCATCGAGCTGTTCACCGCGTGCAGATCGTTGACCAGGTCCGGCAGCTGGTCCGGGGGGCGCTGCGAGACCAGCCAGGAGTAGCCGTAGTCGTCCTGCCGCAGCTCCACCGGCGGTGCGCCCACGGATTCCATGCCCCGCTCCCGCGAGCCCGGTGGCCGGCGTTCGGCGTCCGCGTCCAGCAGGGCCCGCACCTCGCGCTGTGTCTGCTCGAAGGCCGCGCCCTCGACCGACGCGAAGCACACCGCGCCGCCCCCGGTCGGCGTGAACCCGGCCGCGGCCTCCAGCGTCAGCGCCGCCGAGGGCAGCGCGAACAACTGGTCGAGATCGGGTGCGACGGGTTTCGTACGGCCGAGCAGGATGTCCAGGAGCCCCATGCTCAGCCCGCCTTCCCCGGCATCGCCGCCTCACCCAGCTCGGTGGAGATCCGGCCCAGCTGCTCCAGCCGCTGTTCCAGGCTGGGGTGGGTGGAGAAGAAGCGGGACAGGCCGGGCTCGGCGCCCAGCGCCGGGGTGAAGTAGAAGGCGTTGAAGGCCTGTGCCGTACGCAGGTCCTTCGTCGGGATCCGAGCGATGTCACCCGAGACCTTGGTCAGCGCGGACGCCAGTGCCGAGGGCCGCCCGGTCAGATGGGCCGCGGCCCGGTCCGCGGCCAGCTCGCGATACCGGGACAGCGCCCGGATCAGCAGGAAGCTGATCGCGTACACGGCCGCGGAGACGCCCATGATGGCGGCGAAGACGGCGAGGGTGTTCTGGTCCCTGCGGCCGCGGAACAGCTCCGAGTAGAAGGCGAACCGCACCATCAGACCGGCCAGGACGCCGAGGAACGACGCGACCGTGATCACGGCGACGTCCTTGTGCGCCACGTGCGACAGCTCGTGCGCCAGCACGCCCTCCAGCTCCGCGGGCTCCAGCCGGCGCAGCAGGCCGGTGGTCACGCAGATCACCGCGTGGTCGGCGTTGCGGCCGGTCGCGAACGCGTTCGGCATGTCGATGTCCGACACGGCGACCACCGGCTTCGGCATGTCCGCCTGGGCGCACAGCCGGTCGATGACCCCGTGCAGGTCCGGATACTCCTCGCGTTCCACGATCCGGCCGTGCATGGCGTACAGCGCGACACGGTCGGAGAACCAGTACTGCGCGACGAGCAGCGCCGCCGCGAGCACCACGACCAGCACCCAGGACTTCAACAACGCGATCAACGCGGCCACGAAGGCCACGTACAGCAGCCCGAGCAGGAACAGCGTGACCACCATGCGCACGGTCAGCCGTCGGTCGCTCTGGAAGCGGCTCTGCATCTGCATCACCCCGCAGTCAGGCACTCGTCCCGCTGTCCAGTGTGCACCTGGCGACGCCCATGGCGAGGTCGGCGGCCACCCCGGGACGGGCAAAGATTCGCCCCTGGCCCGGCGGGGTTTCCGCGGTTACGGCGCCGACCGGCCGCTCCTCCGTGCCCTGGCCGGCCCTAGTAGGTCGAGCGCATCTGGGCCCAGCCCAGCAGCAGGATCACCGCGGCGACGCAGCCGAGCACGATCACGGTCGACACCCATGACGACCTGCGGGGCACGACCGGCTCCGGGGCGGCGCGGAACGGGGCCGGGTCCGGTGGGTTCTCCTTCCACTGGGCGGCGAGCATCCTGGCCCGCGCGGACGGCTCCTTGTGCTCGGCGTCGTCCGCCCACTTCAGATCGAACTCGCGCTCGCCGTCGTCCTGTACCGGCATCCCCGTGTCTCCCCGTCACCCCTGTCGAACAGCCGTACAGAAACCATACGCTCCGGGGGTAGCTGTCGGTTGTCGGCTGCGCCATCCTCCGGGGGTGGCTGTCGGTCGTCGGGCTGGGGCGCCGTTGTGGTTGATTGCGCAGTTCCCCGCGCCCCTTGAGGGGGTACCTGCCGGTTGTCGGCTGGCTCGCCGTCGTGGTTGATCGCGCAGTTCCCCGCGCCCCTTCGGGGGGTGGCTGTCGGTTGTCGGGCTGGGGCGCCGTTGTGGTTGATTGCGCAGTTCCCCGCGCCCCTTTGCGGGAAACGGTGAAGCCCCCGGCTGGCGGGGGCTTCGGTTTCCGTGGGAGGGCGCGCCTTGTCGAGCCACGCCGCCTGTCACACGTCGAAGTACAGCTCGAACTCGTGCGGGTGGGGGCGGAGCTGGAGGGGGGCGATCTCGTTCGTGCGCTTGAAGTCGATCCAGGTCTCGATCAGGTCGGACGTGAAGACGTCGCCCGCGAGCAGGAACTCGTGGTCGGCCTCCAGGGAGTCCAGGACCGCCGGGAGCGAGGTCGGCACCTGCGGGACGCCGGCGTGCTCCTCGGGGGCCAGCTCGTACAGGTCCTTGTCGATCGGCTCGGCCGGCTCGATCTTGTTCTTGATGCCGTCCAGGCCTGCGAGCAGCAGCGCCGAGAAGGCGAGGTACGGGTTACCGGAGGAGTCGGGCGCGCGGAACTCGACGCGCTTGGCCTTCGGGTTGGAGCCCGTGATCGGGATACGCATGGCCGCGGAGCGGTTGCGCTGCGAGTAGACCAGGTTGACCGGGGCCTCGAAGCCGGGCACCAGACGGTGGTACGAGTTCACCGTCGGGTTGGTGAAGGCCAGCAGCGACGGGGCGTGCTTGAGGATGCCGCCGATGTAGTAGCGGGCGGTGTCCGACAGGCCGGCGTAACCCTGCTCGTCGTAGAACAGCGGGTCGCCGCCGGTCCACAGCGACTGGTGGACGTGCATGCCCGAACCGTTGTCACCGAAGATCGGCTTCGGCATGAAGGTCGCGGTCTTGCCGTTGCGCCAGGCGACGTTCTTCACGATGTACTTGAAGAGCTGAAGGTCGTCGGCGGCGGCGAGCAGCGTGTTGAACTTGTAGTTGATCTCGGCCTGGCCCGCCGTGCCCACCTCGTGGTGCTGACGCTCGACCTTCAGGCCCGCCCGGTCCAGCTCCAGGGAGATCTCGGCACGCAGATCGGCGAAGTGGTCGACCGGCGGGACCGGGAAGTAGCCGCCCTTGTAGCGGACCTTGTAACCGCGGTTGTCCTCCAGCGCACCGGTGTTCCAGGCGCCCGCCTCGGAGTCGATGTGGTAGAAGGACTCGTTCGCGCTGGTGGCGAAGCGGACGGAGTCGAAGACGTAGAACTCGGCCTCGGGACCGAAGTACGCGGTGTCCGCGATCCCGGTGGAGGCGAGGTAGGCCTCGGCCTTCTTCGCCACGTTGCGCGGGTCACGGGAGTACTGCTCGCCCGTGATCGGGTCGTGGATGAAAAAGTTGATGTTGAGGGTCTTGTCCCGGCGGAACGGGTCCACCCGGGCGGTCGACAGGTCGGCGCGCAGCGCCATGTCGGACTCGTGAATGGCCTGGAAGCCACGGATCGAGGACCCGTCGAAGGCCAGCTCGTCGTCCGGGTCGAACGCCTCGACCGGCACCGTGAAGTGCTGCATCACGCCCGGCAGGTCGCAGAAGCGGACGTCGATGAACTTGACGTCCTCGTCCGCGATGAACTTCTTGGCCTCGTCGGCGTTCTGGAACATCCAGCTCCTCCTACTCCCGACCGTCCTGTCGCCGGGGTGGTAGTTCGTTCGTGCGGCCAGTGCGGTGGCACACGCTGGCTCGACCCTAGGCACGGGTGATTTCTCAGGCGTGACCCATTTGTTTCGCAGAAGTTAACCGGGCCGGCTTCCACGGTAGCCCCGACGGACCCCGCCGTCTCCCGGTCATTCCCGGGCGCAGTACCGTGGACGGGTGGACAACAGGCAAGCAATGGGGTCGTGGCTCTCCGGGCCGCGCGCGGCCATGGAAGAGGCCGGTGCCGACTTCGGATACCGGGGTGAACAGCTCGGGCTGCCGGAGCAGGGGCCGGGTTCGATCGCCCGCCCGGGACGGCGGCTGGGCGCGCTGGCCGTGGACTGGGGGCTGTGCCTCTTGATCGCATACGGTCTGATCACGGACAGCTACAACCGTGCGGCCCAGGTCTGGGCCCCGATCATCCTCTTCGCGCTGATCCTGCTCACCGTCGGTACGGTCGGCTTCACACCGGGCAAGCGGCTCTTCGGCCTCCGGGTGGTCGCGCTCGACACCGGCCGCGTCAACCCGCTGCGCGTCCTGCTGCGCACGGTCCTGCTGTTCCTCGCCCTGCCCGCGCTCATCTGGGACCGCGACGGCCGTGGCCTGCACGACCGCCTGGCCCGCACGGTGGAGGTCCGCGTCTGAGGGCCTGCTCCGGGGCGCCCAGGGCCCGGGGCGTGGCTCACGAGTAACGACAGAGCGCATGGCTTGCGCCTACGACGAAGGGGGGCGCCCGGAGATCTCCGGGCGCCCCCCTTCGTCGTAGGCGGTCAGCGGGCCTTCGGGCCGCCCTTCGGCATCCGCATGCCCTTGGGCATCGGGCCCTTCGGCAGCGGCATGTTGCTCATCAGGTCGCCCAGGGCGCGCAGCCGGTCGTTGGTGGCGGTCACCTGCGGGCCGGTCAGGACGCGCGGGAACTTCAGCATGGTCGTGCGCAGCTTCTTCAGCGCGACCTGGTCCTCGCCCGTGCCGACGATCAGGTCATGCACCGGCACGTCCGCCACGATGCGGTTCATCTTCTTCTTCTCTGCGACCAGCAGGCTCTTCACGCGGTTCGGGTTGCCCTCGGCCACCAGCACGATGCCGGCCTTGCCGACGGCCCGGTGCACCACGTCCTGACTGCGGTTCATCGCCACCGCGGGGGTCGTCGTCCAGCCCCGGCCGATGTTGTCGAGGACGGCCGCGGCGGCGCCCGGCTGGCCCTCCATCTGACCGAACGCGGCCCGTTCGGCGCGGCGGCCGAAGACGATCGCCGTCGCGAGGAAGGCGAGCAGCAGCCCCAGGATGCCGAGATAGACCGGGTGACCGATCAGGAAGCCGATCGCGAGGAAGACACCGAAGGTGGCGATGCCGACAGCCGCGAGTACAAGACCGATCTTCTTGTCGGCCTTGCGGGTCATCTTGTACGTCAGGGCGATCTGCTTCAGTCGCCCGGTGTTCGCAGCGTCCGCTGCGGTTTCCTTCCTCGCCATGTCACGAAGTCTACGTGGCCCCGGAAGCGCCTTCGACGGCAGTGTCCCGACGGTGGCTCCAGGACGGTGCGCGGCGTCAGGAGCGGGTGGCGGCCTGGTCCAGGACGCGCTGCGCCTCGACCCGGTCCTGGGCGCGGCGGCGGTCCTCCAGGACGGAGGTCCAGGCGTTGCGGCGTGCGGTGCGCTGACCGCCGCTCATCAGCAGGGACTCGACGGCGCGGAGCGCGTCGGTGAAGCTCGGGATGGCGGTGGCGCGAACGGGCGCTGCCTGCATGGAGGTCCCCCCTCGATACGGCTCCGGGAACGGGTGCACGTGGCGTGAGTCCAGGGTCACGGTTTGGTGTTACCAGGACGTGACCGACCGGTCAAACACCGATGAAGCCTTGATTCGGGGATCCGAAACGGTGACACGGCCCCGACGCGCGCCTCTCATCTGCGAGGACGGCCGGGGCCGCGGCCCACCCGGGCTCTACTGGCGGGTAATGGGGTGTGCGCGAACTCATACGAGCCCGAGTCCCCTTCCCGCGCAAGGGAAGTGACGGTGTCTCAGACCGCCTGGGCGGCGACGAACGCACCGCGCTTCTCGACGGCCATCTGGTACAGCCGCCCGGCACGGTAGGAGGACCGTACCAGCGGCCCCGACATCACGCCCGAGAAGCCGATCTGCTCGGCTTCCTCCTTCAGTTCGACGAACTCCTGCGGCTTGACCCAGCGCTCCACGGGGTGATGGCGCACGGAAGGACGCAGATACTGCGTGATGGTGACCAGCTCGCAGCCCGCCTCGTGCAGCTGCCGGAGCGCGTCGCTGACCTCCTCGCGGGTCTCGCCCATGCCGAGGATCAGGTTGGACTTGGTGACCAGGCCGTAGTCGCGGGCGTCGGTGATGACCTTCAGGGAGCGCTCGTAGCGGAAGCCGGGACGGATCCGCTTGAAGATCCGGGGCACCGTCTCCACGTTGTGCGCGAAGACCTCGGGGCGCGAGGAGAAGACCTCGGCCAGCTGCTCCGGGACGGCGTTGAAGTCGGGGGCCAGCAGCTCCACCTTCGTACGGCCGCCCTCGCGGTCCGCCGTCTGCTGGTGGATCTGGCGCACGGTCTCGGCGTACAGCCAGGCGCCGCCGTCCGCCAGGTCGTCACGGGCGACGCCGGTGACGGTGGCGTAGTTCAGGTCCATGGTGACCACGGACTCGCCCACCCGGCGCGGCTCGTCGCGGTCGAGCGCCGCGGGCCTGCCGGTGTCGATCTGACAGAAGTCGCAGCGCCGGGTGCACTGGTCGCCGCCGATGAGGAACGTCGCCTCGCGGTCCTCCCAGCACTCGTAGATGTTCGGGCAGCCGGCTTCCTGGCAGACCGTGTGCAGACCCTCGCTCTTGACCAGGTTCTGCATCTTCGTGTACTCGGGGCCCATTTTCGCCCGGGTCTTGATCCACTCGGGCTTGCGCTCGATGGGGGTCTGGCTGTTGCGGACCTCCAGGCGCAGCATCTTGCGTCCGTCTGGTGCGACTGCGGACACGACCGGCTCCCTAGCGATTGATTCTTCGGCGACTTTAAGGGTACGCCCGCTGATTTGAATGCCCGGCGGTGGTGCCGGCCCCTGCGGAGGGCTGCCGCCCCCGGGCCCCCGCTTCGGCCTGGACGGCCTCGTCCTCAAACGCCGGACGGGCTGCCTGGGCCGGGCTCTGTGGTCAAGTGCCGGGGGAGGTTTTATGCCTTTGTGTGGTCGGCGGTGGTGCGGGCCCCGCGGCCCCGCTTCGGCCTGGACGGCCTCGTCCTCAAACGCCGGACGGGCTGTTTGGGCCGGGCCCTGTCGTCCAGGGCGGGGATGCCCGGCCATGATGTCCAGGGCCGTACGGGCTGCCTGGGCCGGGTCTTGTCGTCATGTGGTGGGGGTTATGCCGCCGGAGTTCGTTCGACTTCGCGGGGCTTGAGGTCCGCGTTCTCCAGGATGTCGCTGAGGTGGCGCTCGACCGTCGGCAGGATCTCCTCGACCGTGATGTCGCGGTCCAGCTCCGCGGCGAGCGAGGTGACGCCCGCGTCCCGGATGCCGCACGGGATGATCCGGTCGAACCAGGCGTTGTCCGGGTTCACGTTGAAGGCGAAGCCGTGCATCGTGACGCCCTTGGCGACGCGGATGCCGATCGCGGCGATCTTGCGGTCCTCGCGCCGCTGGCCGGCGTTGGACGGGGCGTACTCCGGGCCGTTGAGGCGGGGGTCGAACTCCTCGTCGGTCAGACGCGGGTCGAAGTCCAGGGAGAGCCCCCCGACCGCCGGGCGCTGCTCGACCGGGTCGCCGAGCACCCACACCCCGCTGCGGCCCTCGACCCGGGTGGTCGCCAGGCCGTACTCCGCGCAGGTGCGGATCAGCGCTTCCTCCAGGCGCCGCACGTGGGCGACGACGTCGACCGGGCGCGGGAGCTTCTGGATCGGGTAGCCGACGAGCTGGCCGGGGCCGTGCCAGGTGATCTTGCCGCCGCGGTCCACGTCGACGACCGGCGTGCCGTCGAGCGGCCGTTCGCTGTCCACGGTGCGCCGGCCCGCGGTGTAGACGGGCGGGTGCTCCAGCAGCAGAACGGTGTCGGGGACCTCGTCGGCGAACCGTGCCGCGTGCACCCGGCGCTGTTCGTCCCACGCCTCCTGGTACTCGACGGCATCCGCGCCGAACCCCATGCGGACGAACCGCAACTCACTCACGGCAAGCGCCTCCCTAGGGCGAAGGGTGTGTCAGGCACGTAACGCGCCCAAGCCACTGTACGTCCGGCCGTCACGCGTCAGCTTCGCGGTCCCTCCTCACACGATCGAATGAATGAGCGTCGAGATGTGCGAGTCGCTGCTCACTCTCCGCTACATTCGCGCCGTTCATGAGGCCATAAGGTCTGCTCACAGGCAATCCGGGCATGTCGGCCCGGGAGGCAGGAGACCGTACCGCATATGACGGAACGACCCGCGCAGCGCACTCCCAACCGCCAGCTCGCCGCGCTCATCGCGGAAGCGGGGTTCTCCAACGCGGGTCTGGCCCGCCGCGTGGACCAGCTCGGTCTGGAACACGGACTGGACCTCAGATACGACAAGACGTCGGTGACCAGATGGCTTCGGGGGCAGCAGCCGCGGGGCACCACGCCCGCCCTGATCGCGGAGGTCTTCACCCGCCGGCTCGGCCGCCGGCTCACCGCCCAGGACCTCGGCCTGGACGCCTGCGCTCCGGTCTACGCCGGGCTGGAGTTCGCGGCCAGCCCCGAGGAGGCCGTCGACATCGTCAGCGGGCTGTGGCGCAAGGACTCCGGCAGCCACACCGAGCTGCGCAAGATCGCGTTCACCGCGGCGGGGCTCGTGGTGCCAAGCCGGGACTGGCTGATCGGCCGGGCCGACGACAGGGTGGCCCGCAGCGAGCCCGCCCCCCGGGTGCCCGCACAGGGCGGCCCCCTGTCGTCGACGCGGCCCCCCGCCCCCGTCGCTCGGGTGGCGCACGTCCCGCCGCGTCCGCGCGGCCAGGCCGACCGCGGGGTCCCGCACAGGGTCACCGGCGGTGACATCGCCGCGCTGCGCTCCGTCTGCGAGCTGTTCCGGGCCCTCGACCACCAGTACGGCGGCGGGCACGCCCGGCAGGCCCTGGTGCGCTACCTGGAGCACGAGTGCGAGCCGATGCTGCGCGGCGTCTACGGCGAGCAGACCGGCCGCCGGCTGTTCGCCGCGGCGGCCGATCTCACCCGGCTCGTCGGCTGGACGTCGTACGACATCGCCGCGCACGGACTGGCCCAGCGCTACTTCGTGCAGGCGCTGCGGCTCGCCCAGGTGGCGGGGGACCGGGCGTACGGCTCCTATGTGCTGGTCACCATGAGCCGCCAGGCCGTCTACCTCGGGCACGGGCGGGAGGCCGTCCAGCTGGCGCGGGTGGCACAGCAGGGGGTCGGGACCGGCGCCCCGCCCGTGGTGCAGGCCCTGCTGCACTCCGTCGAGGCGCGTGCGCACGGCGTGCTCGGCGAGGTGCGGGCGTGCACCGGCGCACTGGTGCGGGCCGAGCGCGCCCTGGAGGCGGCCCGGCCCGGTGACGAGGTGCCGCACTGGGCGCGGTTCTTCGACGAGGCGCAGCTCGCCGACGAGTTCGGGCACTGCCACCGTGACCTCCAGCAGTACCGGGCCGCCGCCCAGCACGCCGAACGCTCCCTGCATCTGCGCGCCCCGGCATACGCCCGCAGCCGGCTGTTCTGCCGGGTCGTCCTCGCCACCGCCCGCCTCGGCCTTGGCGAACTCGACCAGGCGTGCGCGCTGGGCGCGGAGGCCGCCGGGCAGGCCACGGAGATGCGTTCGGTGCGCGCGCTGGAGTACGTCAGGGACTTCGAGCGGCGGCTGGAGCCGTACAAGGACGCCGCGCCGGTGCGCGGGTACCGCGACAAGGTCGCGGCGCTCGGCTGAACCGGGGGCGCCTGAGGGCACGGGGGGTTCGGTGGATTGGCGGGTGCGGGTTCGTCGGGGCTGGTCGCGCCGTTCCCCGCGCCCCTTTGGGGCGCTTGGTCGTGCCGTTCCCTGTGGGGGTCAGGCGGCTTTCCGCGTGGCGGGCAGCGGGTCCGCGCGGTGCATGGAACCGGCCGCGCCCAGGTCCGCCAGGATCGCCGAGGCGGCGCGGCGGGCGGAGTGCAGCGCGCCCTGGACGGTGCTGGTGTCGCGGTGGTCGCCGCACACATACAGGCCCGCCAGCAGCCGCACCGGGCGGCGCAGATCGTGCGGCGGGCGCATCGCGGGCACCGCCTCGGGGGTGTGGTGCACGGCCAGGGTCTCCCAGCGGTGCGTCGAGATGCCGTAGAGCCGGGACAGATGCATGCGTACGGCCGTGTCGACGCCCTCCGGGGGAGCGCCCAGGACCGTCGAGGAGACCAGGGCACGGCCCGCGGGTGCGCGGCTCGGGTCGACCTCGCTGACGACCGCGGTGTGCGCGACCGGGCCGCCGCGGTCGGCGTCGAGCAGCAGCGAGGCGCCCGTCGCCGGGGGCTCGTCCGTCGTGTGGTGCACCACGGTCACCGGGTGGAAGTCCGGCACCCGCAGGCCCGGCAGCAGCTCGGCGGCGGCGCGCGCGTCGGTCGCGAGCAGGACCGCACGGCAGCGGATCTCGCCGTGCTCGGCGGTGGTCACCGACGTCGTGGAGACGGAGGTGACCCGGACCCCGGTGTGCACGGTGCCCGGCGGCAGCGCGCCGGCCAGCAGCTCCGGCAGCGCCTCGGCCCCGCCCTCCGGCACGCACAGCCGGCCGCCGGCGAACGAGCGCAGCGCGAGGTCGGCGCACCGGCTGGACGTGCTCAGCTCCGGGTCGCACAGCAGGGCGGCGAGCAGCGGACGCAGAAAGCCGTCGACCGTGCGGACGGGCATGCCGCGGGCCACGAGGGCCTGGGCTGCAGGGAGTTCGGGGCGGGCCAGCAGGCGCTCGACGGGGGTCGTGGCGATCCGGCCGAGCAGGGCGCGCAGCCGCAGGGGCGCGCCGATGTCGAGGGAGCGGGCGCTCGCCCGTGCGGAGGGCGCGGCCGAGCCCCTGGGGGCGCCCGCCAAGGCGCGCACGGCATGGAGTGCGCCCCTTGCGCTCCCCGCGCCCGCCGGGGTGCCCGCGCGTTGCCGGCGCCCGTCGTGGTGCAGCAGTACGCCCGGCGCGAAGGTGCGCAGGACGAGGGCGTCGAGCCCGGGCGTCAGGCGCAGTTCCGGATACGACGTGGACAGGAGCCGTCCGATCCGGTCGAGCCGGAAACCGTCGACCTTCTCCGTCGACATGCGGCCGCCGACGCACGGGGCGGCTTCCAGGACCGCGGTCGTCACACCTGCGCTGGTGAGGCGATGGGCCGCCGACAGACCGGCGATCCCGGCTCCCACGACGACGACGTCCGCCTGGTACACGGGCTCAAGCACGAGGCTCCTCCTCGACGTTGCGCGGCCGGTGGGGACCTCGTGCCCCCGACAGGCAGCAGGAATACCCGAGTTCGGGTCGAGGGTAGGGCCGTGATGAGGCAAGGACAGTCGCGCATCGACAGGGCACGGTCGCACGACGGTCGCATACGGTCACAGGAGTTCATCAGGCGGCACGGATCGCGTCCTCGACCCCGGGGAACGCAAAGGCGAACCCCGACTCCAACAGCCGCTTGGGCACCACCCGCTGACTGCCCAGCACATCCCCGGCCAGCTCGCCCAGCACCGTCCGCAGCACGGGGGCCGGCACCGCGAGGAGCGTCGGCCGGTGCAGCACCCGGCCCATGGCCGCGGTGATCTCACGGTTCGTCACCGGCTGCGGAGCGGTCAGATTCACCGGGCCGGACAGCTCCTCGGTGTCGATGAGATGACGCAGCGCGGCGACCGTGTCGTGCAGCGCGATGAACGACCAGTACTGCCGCCCGTCGCCGAGCCGCCCCCCGAGCCCGGCCCGGAACAGCGGGAACAGCCGCCCGAAGGCACCACCCCGGCGGCTCACCACCAGCCCGGTGCGCGCGTGCACCGTCCGGATCCCGGCCTGCCGCGCGGGCCCCGTCGCCGCCTCCCACGCCACGCACAGGGACGGCAGGAAACCGTCCCCCGGCGGCGCCCCCTCGTCCACGACCCGGCTCCCCGTCGTGCCGTAGTAGCCGATCGCGCTGCCGTTCACGAACACCCGCGGCGGCTCCTCCAGCGCCGCGACGGCCCGCGCCAGCGTCTCCGTGCCCAGCACCCGGCTGTCCCGGATCCGCCGCTTGTAGGCGTCCGTCCACCGGTGGTCGCCCACCCCGGCGCCCGCCAGGTTGACCACGGCGGCGCAGCCGGCCAGCCCGGCCGCGTCCACGGACCGCCGCTCCGGGTCCCAGCGGACCTCGCCGGGACCGGCGGGCGCGCGCCGGACCAGCCGCACCACCTCGTACCCGTCCGCCGTCAGGGACCGCACCAGAGCACCGCCGATGAGACCGGACGCCCCGGCCACCGCGATTCGCGAACGTTCCATGCCCCCATCCTGCCCGGCGCCCGCCGCAAACCCGGGGCGACCTTCCGCCTCCCCGGCCTACAGTGACCGCCATGCCCGAACCGCACATACGCCGCGCCACCCCCGAGGACGAGGAGGCGCTGAGCCTCCTCGACCGGGCCACCTGGTCACCGCTGCACGCCGTGCAGCCGAGGCCCCGGCCGCCCTACCCGCCGTTCTTCACCGAGCGCTGCGGACCCGAGGACCATCTCGTCGCGGAACTCGACGGCGTCCTCGTGGGCTACATCCGGCTCGCCCTGCCCACCTCGCTGGCCTGCAACGTGCATGTCCGCCAGATCCAGGGGCTGGCCGTCGCCGACGCGGCTCGCGGCGCCGGCGTCGGCCGGGCGCTGCTGCGGGCCGTGCAGGACGAGGCGCGGCGGCGCGGCGCCCGCCGCATCACCCTGCGCGTCCTCGGGCACAACACGCCCGCCCGGCGGCTCTACGAGTCCGAGGGCTTCGCCGTCGAAGGGGTGCTGCCCGCGGAGTTCCTGCTGGCCGGCGAGTACGTCGACGACGTGCTCATGGGGCGCCCGCTGTGAGCCTCACGAGCTGACCAGAGCGCCCGTGCCCACCGGCGTCGTCGCGGTAGCCGCGCGCCGGGCGTCGCCCGCCACCTCGTCCGCCGTCAGGACGTAGCCCGTCTCGGCGTCCGAGGTGGAGCGCGCGAAGACCACGCCGAAGACCCGGCCATCGGTGGTCAGCAGCGGACCGCCGGAGTTGCCGGGGCGCACCGTCGAGCGGATCGAATAGATCTCACGGGTGACCGTGGCGTCGTTGTAGATGTTCTGGCCGGTCGCCCGGATCCGGTTCGCCACCGTGGCCGCCTGGAGGTCGAGGCCGCCGTCCTGCGGATAGCCCGCGACCACCGCCGGCTCGCCGCGCCGCGCGCCCTCGTCGAAGTTCAGCGCGGGCGCGCTCAGCCGCGGCACGTACAGCACGGCCACGTCCTTCTGCGGGTCGAACAGCACCACCCGGGACGCGTACACCCGCCCGACGCCGCCCACCCGCACGCTCGGGTTGTCGATGCCCGCCACCACGTGCGCGTTCGTCATCACATGCCGCGGCGCGTACACGAATCCGCTGCCCTCGCGGCCCTGGCTGCCCGAGACGCCCTCGATCTTCACCGTGCTCGTCCGCGCGGCGTTCAGGGCGCCGGCCGTGACGCTGTCGCCGGACGGCCGGGCGACCTCGGCCGTCGACTCGTTCTCGAACGGGTTGAACACCTGCGGGAAGCCCGCCTCGGTGAGCGCGGACGTGGCGCGTGAGAACCACGCCGGCGTGGTGTCCGGCATCGCGTTCTGCACCGCGCCCAGCACCGCCGAGTTCCGGATCGCGGACGTCACCAGCGGCGACGACGACGCGCCCAGCACGCTCGCCGCCACCCACGCCACGATCAGCACGGCCGCCGCGTTGGCCGCCGCGCCGCCCAGCCCGTCGGCCGCCCGCAGCGGCCCCCGGTCCAGTTCGCGCCGCAGCCGCAGCGCGAGCCGCCCCGCCAGTTCGTGCCCGACCGCCGCGGGAACGAGCACTGTCAGCACGGCGGTCACCGTCGCCGCGGTCGTCCCGCGGGTGACCAGGTCCATCACCCACGGCAGGACCCACACCCCGACGATCGCGCCGCCCACGAAACCGGCCAGCGAGACACAGCCCGCCACCAGGCCGCGCCGGTAGCCGGACGCCGCGTACAGGAGAACCACCAGCACAAGCAGCACATCGAGCAGGTCCACGGAGCCGCCTTTCTCTCGGACCCCTTATACGGGCGGAACGCTCCCGGTGATCAGTCCCGCGCCGGGGACGGACCGGAACCCGCCACGTCCGCGTGTACCCACGAAAACGCCGCGGACCGGGACGATGGTTCCACCGGGTGGCAGAGCACACATCGCGGGCGTGCCGTAAGCAACCCACAGTGGGGAACATGTGGGTCATCACAAGAACGCGGTGGCGGACACGGCGACGCGGCGTGCGCCGCGTACCCCGGGCGGTCCTGGCGCTCGCCGCCTGTCTGCCCGGCGTCGCCGCCGGCCTCACGCTGCTGCTGTGCGCCCGCGGCGTGCAGAGCCCCGTGGTGCTGCCGCGGCCCGCGGCACCGCGCAGCGCGCCGCCCTACCAGGCTCCCCAGCCCCCCATCCGCCCGCGCTCCGCCTGGCTGGACGCCACCGTGCGCCGCACCCAGCCGCCCCCGCGCTACGACGACGCGGTCGTCGCCGTCTTCGTCCATCACACCGACTCGCCCAACGACTACACCTGCGCCACAACGCCCGAGGTGATCCGCCGCCTGTACGCGGGGCAGACCACCGGTCGCCACTGGGACGACATCGGCTACAACTTCCTCGTCGACCGCTGCGGCACCATCTACGAGGGCCGCGCGGGCGGCATCGAACGCGCCGTCACCGGCGCCCATGCCCAGGGCTTCAACCACCGCACCGCCGGCATCGCCGCCATCGGCACCTTCACCGCCGGCATCCCCGTGCCCCGCGCCATGACCGACGCGATCGCCGCCCTGACCGCCTGGAAGCTGGGTCTGGCCGGTGTCGATCCGCGGGCCGGCACCCGCCTGGTGTCCAGCAACGGCCGCAGCCGCTATCCGGTAGGTGCCGTCGCCGCCCTGCCGGCCGTCTCCGGCCATGACGCCGGGTTCCCGACCAGCTGCCCCGGCGCGGCCCTGACCGCCAAGCTCCCCGACATCAGGAACACGGCGGCACGCCTGCAAGGGCGGCGGTGAGCCCGGCGCACAGGAACACCACAGCCGCCGCGCAGCCCGCACAGAGCCGCCCGCCCTACGGTCGTGGACGACAGCAGCCGACCGAAGGCAGGGATCATGCACAGCAGTGACACGGGGGTCACGGGAAGCACAGGAAGCCCAGGAAGCCCAGGAACGGCACCAGCCCCCCCGGAGACCAGCGTGCGCAGCGCCGGCACGGGGACCGCGGGAGTCGTGAGGGGGGCGCAGCAGCCCGGTGCGGCGGCTCGCGGTCGGGGCCGGTCGGCCCATGGGCCCTGGACGGTCGTGTGCGTCGTCGGCGCCGTGCTGCTCGGGCCGGCCACCCGCTCAGCCCCGGAACCGGTCCCACAGCTTCGGATACCGCTGCGCGAGGACCCCCTCGTTCTCGAAGTCGAGCGGCGTGCCCTCCGGCTCGGCGGGCGCGGGCGCCAGCCCCAGGTCCGGGGCCACCGTGCCGGTGAGCTGCTCGTACGCCTCGTCCGCCGCGTAGCCCAGTTCCTCGCCGTCGCCGTCGATCTCCTCGTCGAAGTCCTCCAGCAGATCGGCCAGCGAGTCCGGGTCGTGCAGGGCGCCCTCGAAGACGTCCCGGCCCTGCCCGATCAGCCAGCAGCGGAAGAAGTCGAACGCGTCGTCGCTCGCCCCGTCCAGCAGCACCCAGGCCGCGCCCCACAGGTCCCAGCGGTAGGCACGGTTGTAGCGGGACTCGAAGTGACGGGCGAAGTCAAGCACCGCCTCCGGGTCGAGCCGGCCCAGCCGCTCCACGAGCAGGTCCGCCTGGTCCTCCGGGTCGCCCTCCGCGGCCTCGCGGGCGGCGTCCACCAGCTCCCAGAACTCCATCTCGTCCATCACGGCTCCAGCATCGGGCCTGCGCGGGCGGGACGCACGCGGAGTGCCCGCGGAACCGTCAGCCCCGGTACAGCCGGGCGGTCCGGACGGCGTCCCGCGCGAACCGGTCCCGCAGCGCCGCGGGCGCCAGCACCTCGACCTCCGGGCCGAGCGCGGTGAGCTGCGCGTGCGCGACCTCCTCGGACTCCACCGGCAGGGTCGCCGTCACCCACCCCTGTGCGTCCGCCTCGCCCGCGGACCGCAGCGCCTCCCGCGCGGAGAGCGGATCGACGGCGTACCCGAGCCGCCGCACCCCCTGCGCGGACAGCCGTACGACGACCTCGGTGCGCAGCAGCGACCGGGCGAACCGCTCCGCCTGTGCGGCCCAGAAGCCGGGCAGGTCGAACTCCTCGTCCCGGGCGAAGCGGGGGCCCGAGCCGTCGACGGCCGTGAACCGGTCCACCCGGTAGGTCCGGAACGCGTCCGCGTCCGGCACCCGCGCGCACAGGTACCAGGCGCCGGCCTTCAACACCAGCCCGTACGGCTCCAGCGTGCGCTCCACCTCGGTCTCGCCGCGGCGGTAGCGGGCCGTGAGACCGCGATCGTCCCAGACCGCCTCGGCGACCGCGGGCAGCAGTTCGGGCGTCTCCGGCTCCCGGAACCAGCCGGGCGCGTCCAGATGGAACCGCTGCGCGGCCGTCCGCGGGGCGTCCCGCACAGAGGGCAGCAGCGCGGCGGACACCTTCAGCCGCGCCGCTGAGGCCGCGTCCTCAAGCCCCATGTCGCGCAGCGCCCCCGGCACCCCGCTCAGGAACAGCGCCTCGGCCTCGCCGCGCGCCAGCCCCGTCAGCCGCGTACGGTACCCGCCGATCAGCCGGTACCCGCCGGCCCGCCCACGGTCCGCGTACACCGGAATCCCCGCCTCCGACAGGGCCTGCGCGTCCCGGGTGACGGTCCGCTCCGACACCTCCAGTTCCTTGGCGAGTTCGGCGGCGGTCATCGAGGGCCGGGACTGCAACAGCAGCACCATCTTGATCAGCCGAGCAGCACGCATCCCCCCATGATGCCGCCCCCCTCTGACAACGGGGCCCACCCGGCCGTACGGACCGCACCCCCGGTGACGGCCCCCCGGTGCGGCGGGGGGCCGTCACCGGGGGCACGGTGACCGGTGTTCCTACAGTCCGTACCGCTCGCGGGCCTCCTTCACCGACGTGGTCTTCACCTCGCCGCGCCGGGCGAGGTGGGCCAGCGCCGCGACGACGATCGACTCCGCGTCGACGCCGAAGTGGCGGCGGGCGGCCGGGCGGGTGTCCGACAGACCGAAGCCGTCGGTGCCCAGCGAGGAGTAGTCCTGCTCCACCCACTGCGCGATCTGGTCCGGCACCTGACGCATGTAGTCGGAGACCGCGAGCACCGGGCCCTCGGCGCCCTGGAGCGCCCGACGGACGTACGGCACCCGGTCCTCGCCGCGCAGCAGCGCCGCGTCGGCCTCCATCGCGTCCCGCCGCAGCTCCGTCCAGGACGTCGCCGACCAGACGTCGGCCGCCACCCCCCACTCCTCGGCGAGCAGCTTCTGCGCGGCCAGCGCCCAGTGGATGGCCGTACCGGAACCCAGCAGCTGGATCCGCGGGGCGTTGGCCGACGGGGCGAGCCCCGCCGACTCCGCCGTGTTGAAGCGGTACAGGCCCTTGACGATGCCCTCGTCGATACCGGCGGCCGACGGTTTGGCCGGCTGCGGCAGCGGCTCGTTGTAGACGGTCAGGTAGTAGAAGACGTTCGAGTCCTCGCCCGGCGCGGCCTGGCCGTACATCCGGCGCAGACCGTCCTTGACGATCGTCGCGATCTCGTACGCGAATGCCGGGTCGTACGTCAGCGCCGCCGGGTTGGTCGCGGCGATGACGGGGGAGTGGCCGTCGGCGTGCTGGAGGCCCTCACCGGTCAGCGTGGTCCGGCCGGCCGTGGCGCCGACCAGGAAGCCGCGGCCGAGCTGGTCGCCGAGCTGCCACATCTGGTCGGCCGTGCGCTGCCAGCCGAACATCGAGTAGAAGATGTAGAACGGGATCATCGCCTCGCCGTGCGTCGCGTACGACGTCGAAGCGGCGATGAAGTCGGCCATCGAACCGGCCTCGGTGATCCCCTCGTTGAGGATCTGGCCGTTCTTGGCCTCCTTGTAGTACATCAGCTGGTCGCGGTCGACCGGCTCGTAGGTCTGGCCCTTGGGCGAGTAGATGCCGAGCGAGGGGAACAGCGACTCCATGCCGAAGGTGCGCGCCTCGTCCGGCACGATCGGCACCCAGCGCCTGCCGGTCTCCTTGTCGCGGACCAGGTCCTTGACCAGCCGGACGAACGCCATGGTGGTCGCCACGCTCTGCGTACCGGAGCCCTTGTCGAAGGCGGCGAAGGACTTGTCGGCGGGCGCGGGCAGCGGGGCCAGCGGGTGCACGCGGCGGGCCGGGGCCGGGCCGCCGAGCGCCGCGCGCCGCTCCTGGAGGTAGCGCACCTCGGGGGAGTCGGCGCCCGGGTGGCCGTAGGGCACCTGACCGTCGGCGAAGGCGCTGTCCGGGATCGGCAGCTCCAGCAGGTCGCGCATCGTCCTGAACTCGTCCACCGTCAGCTTCTTCATCTGGTGGTTGGCGTTCTTCGACGCGAAGCCCTCGCCGAGGGTGAAGCCCTTGACGGTCTGGGCCAGGATGACGGTCGGAGCGCCCTTGTGCGCGAGGGCGGCCCGGTAGGCCGCGTAGACCTTGCGGGCCTCGTGACCACCGCGGGAGAGGTGGAAGCACTCCGTGATCTTGTCGTCGCTCAGCAGCTTCGCCATCTCGACGAGCGCCGGGTCCTTGCCGAAGAAGTCCTCGCGGATGTAGGCGGCGTCCCGGGTCTGGTACGTCTGGACCTGCGCGTCCGGTACCTCGCGCAGCCGGCGTACCAGCGCGCCGGTGGTGTCGAGGGCGAACAGCTCGTCCCAGGCCGAACCCCACAGCGACTTGACGACGTTCCAGCCGGCGCCGCGGAACTGGGCCTCCAGCTCCTGCACGATCTTGAAGTTGGCGCGCACCGGACCGTCGAGGCGCTGCAGGTTGCAGTTGATGACGAAGGTGAGGTTGTCCAGTTCCTCACGCGCCGCCAGCGCGAGCGCGGCCGTCGACTCGGGCTCGTCCATCTCGCCGTCGCCGAGGAACGCCCACACGTGCGAGGCGGAGACGTCCTTGATGCCGCGCGCCGTCAGATACCGGTTGAAGCGCGCCTGGTAGATCGCCGACAGCGGGCCGAGGCCCATCGACACCGTCGGGAACTCCCACAGCCAGGGCAGGCGGCGCGGGTGCGGGTAGGACGGCAGGCCGTTGCCGCCAGCCTCCTGGCGGAAGTTGTCGAGCTGCGTCTCGCCGAGCCGGCCGTCGAGGAAGGCGCGGGCGTAGATGCCGGGGGAGGCGTGGCCCTGGACGTACAGCTGGTCGCCGGAGCCGTCGCCCTCCTTGCCGTGGAAGAAGTGGTTGAAGCCGGTCTCGTACAGCCAGGCGGCGGAGGCGAAGGTGGCGATGTGGCCGCCGACGCCGTGCTTGCTGCCCCGGGTCACCATCGCCGCCGCGTTCCAGCGGTTCCAGGCGGTGATCCGCGCCTCCATGGCCTCGTCGCCGGGTACGGCCGGCTCGGCGGCGGTGGGGATGGTGTTGACGTAGTCGGTTTCGAGCAGCTTCGGCAGCGCGACACCGGCCGCCTCGGCGCGCTCCAGCGTGCGACGCATCAGATACGCGGCGCGGTGCGGCCCGGCCTCCCTGGCGACGGCGTCGAGCGAGGCCCGCCATTCGGCGGTCTCCTCTGGGTCGCGGTCCGGGAGCTGGTCGAGCGCGCTCGGCTGGATGGCGTTGGGGTCGGTCATGTCGCCGCCTTCCTCAGTCGAAGGGGGTTCCCTTATCGGGTAAGAGTTCAGGGGTGCCCTTGGTCTTTGGCAGGACAGGGCTTGGACTCGGGTGGTAGTCCGTCGGTGACTGTAACTCGCTGATCGATGATCGATCAAAGGGTTGACGGGCAAAACCTCTCGATTCCGAGAAACTCGGCACGGGGTGCCTCCGGCGGTGGCACCGGGTGACGGCGGTTTGTCGGTGTTGTCGCAGGTGGAGCGGCGTTTGGGGGAGGGGCCGGGGTGGGGGTGATGGGTGCGGGTTGGGGGCGGGGTGGCTGGGGTGGCTGGGTGGCTGAGGTTGGGGGCTGGGGCTGGGGCTGGGATCGGGGTTGTGGGGCGCGGGGTGTGGGATCCGGGGCGCGGCGGAGTGTGGTTGCGGCGGTGCGGAGTGTGGTTGTGTCGGTGCGGGGTGCGTGCCGCGGCAGGGTGTGGGGCGTTGTGGGGTGTGGGTTCCGGGCGCGGCGAGGGTTGGGTTGCGGTGGAGTGCGGGGCGCGGCGGGGTGCGGTGTTGTTTTTAGGGTCTTGGGGCGCAGCCCAGGACGTGGGCCTTTACCAGCTCTGCGATGAGCGGGTCGCGTCTCTTGAACGCGGCCACCAGATCCTCGTGTTCCTCGGCGTAGGACTGCTGCACGGTGCCCAGCCAGCGGATCGACAGCGCCGTGAACACCTCGATGCCCAGGCCCTCCCACGTGTGCAGCAGCACCGAATTGCCCGCCGCGCGGACCAGCTCGCGGTGGAAGGCCACGGTGTGCCGCACCTGGGCCGTGCCGTCGGACCTGCGGTCGGCCTCGTACAGGGCGGCGACGTGCGGCTCCAGCGCCGAGCAGTCCCGGGCCAGCCGCTCGGCCGCCAGCTCCGCCGCGATGGCCTCAAGACCGGCCCGCACCGGGTAGCTCTCCTCCAGGTCGGCGGCCGTCAGATTGCGCACGCGTACGCCCTTGTTCGGCGCCGACTCGATCAGCCGCAGCGACTCCAGCTCCCGCAGGGCCTCCCGTACGGGGGTCTGGCTGACCTCCAGCTCGGTCGCGATCCGCCGCTCCACGATCCGCTCGCCCGGCTTCCAGCGCCCGCTGACGATTCCCTCCACGATGTGCTCGCGGATCTGTTCGCGCAGCGAGTGGACGACGGGCGCGGTCATGACGGCTCCTTAGGGAGGGGCCGCGCATCGGCCCCCGGGGGCATTGACGTTTAGACAATACGGCCGGTTCGCTCCGCGGGTAGGGCGTGTGGGGGCGCTTTCGTGCAGGTGAGACGAGGCTTACAGTTTGGTTTTGGCCGGGGCGCCTGGGGGGTGGGGGGTGCTGTTTTCGGGGCACGTGCGGGGTGCGTTTGGCTGGTTGCGCAGTTCCTCGCGCCCCTGAGGGGGTGGTGGGGGTGCGTTGTTTGGTGCGGGTGGGTTGTGGCTGGTTGCGCAGTTCCCCGCGCCCCTAGGGGGTGGTTGAGCGTTCGTTGTTTGGTGCGGGTTGGTTGTGGCTTGTCGCGCAGTTCCTCGCGCCCCTAGGGGGGTGGGTTGAGCGTCGGTTGTTTGGTGCGGGTTGAGTAGCTCCTCGTGCTCGTCAAAGCGTGCCCCTCGGAGGGGGTGAGGTGGGGGGATATGACGGGGCCCCCGCCCGGGGGTCGGGCGGGGGCGGGGGTGGGGGAGTTACAGGCCCAGTTCTACCTCGAACTCGCCTGCCTCCAGGATGGCCTTGACCGCGGTGAGGTAGCGGGCCGCGTCGGCGCCGTCCACCAGGCGGTGGTCGTAGGAGAGGGTCAGGTACGTCATGTCGCGGACGCCGATGACCGTGCCCTCCTCCGTCTCGATGACGGCCGGACGCTTGACCGTGGCGCCGATACCGAGGATCGCGACCTGGCCCGGCGGCACGATGATCGTGTCGAACAGCGCCCCGCGGGAACCGGTGTTGCTGATGGTGAAGGTCGCACCGGCCAGCTCGTCCGGCGTGATCTTGTTGCCGCGGACCTTGCCGGCCAGGTCGGCCGTGGCCTTGGCGATGCCCGCGATGTTGAGGTCGCCGGCGTTCTTGATGACCGGGGTCATCAGGCCCTTCTCGGAGTCCACCGCGATACCGATGTTCTCGGCGTCGAAGTAGGTGATGGTCCCCTCGGCCTCGTTGATCTTGGCGTTGATGACCGGGTGGGCCTTCAGCGCCTGCGCGGCGGCCTTGACGAAGAACGGCATCGGGGAGAGCTTGACGCCCTCGCGCGCCGCGAAGGAGTCCTTCGCCTGGGCACGCAGCCGCATCAGGCGGGTGACGTCGACCTCGACGACCGACGACAGCTGGGCCTGCTCGTGCAGCGCCTTGACCATGTTGTCGCCGATGACCTTGCGGATGCGGGGCATCTTGACGGTCTGGCCGCGGAGGGGGGAGACCTCCAGCTTCGGCGCGGCCTTCTGGGCGGCCGGGGCAACGGCCTGGGCCGGGACAGCGGCGGCGGCCTTCGCGGCCTCGGCGGCGGCGATGACGTCCTGCTTGCGGATACGGCCGCCGACGCCGGTGCCCTTGACGGTGGCCAGATCGACGCCGTTCTCGGCGGCGAGCTTGCGCACCAGCGGGGTCACGTAGGCGCCCTCGTCACCGGCGATCGCGGCGGGAGCGGGAGCGGCCGGGGTGACCGGAGCCGGGGCGGCCGGAGCGGGGGCCGGGGCAGCGGGCTGAACCGCAGCCGGGGCCGGGGCAGCGGGCTGGACCGGAGCCGGAGCCGGAGCCGGCGGTGCGGCGGGGGCCGGGGCCGGGGGGGCGGCCTGCGCGGGCGCCGGAGCGGCGGCCGGGGCAGGAGCGGCCGGGGCGGGGGCGGCGCCGGCGGCGCCGATGACGGCGAGCTTGGCGCCGACCTCGGCGGTCTCGTCCTCGCCCACCACGATCTCCAGCAGCACGCCCGCGGCGGGCGCCGGGATCTCGGTGTCCACCTTGTCGGTCGAGACCTCAAGCAGCGGCTCGTCGGCCTCGACGCTGTCGCCGACCGACTTCAGCCAGCGGGTGACGGTGCCCTCGGTGACGGACTCACCGAGCGCGGGCAGGACCACGTCCGTGCCCTCGGCGCCACCGGCCGGAGCGGGGGCAGCGGGGGCCGCGGCCGGAGCCGGTGCGGCCGGGGCTTCGGCGACCGGAGCCGGAGCCGGTGCGGCCGGGGCCTCGGCGACCGGAGCCGGTGCGGCGGCCGGGGCGGGGGCCGCGGCGGCAGCGGGTGCCGGTGCGGCGGCGGTCGCACCGGTGCCGTCGTCGATCACGGCCAGTTCGGCGCCGACCTCGACGGTCTCGTCCTCGGCGACCTTGATGGAGGCGAGGACGCCCGCGGCGGGCGAGGGAATCTCGGTGTCCACCTTGTCGGTCGAGACCTCAAGCAGTGGCTCGTCGGCCTCGACGCGTTCGCCCTCGGCCTTCAGCCAGCGGGTGACAGTGCCCTCGGTGACGCTCTCGCCGAGCGCCGGAAGGGTTACGGAAACCGCCATGGTTTCGGTTGCTCCTAACGAATTGCGGAAGTCTGTGTCGTCGCGCCCGTAGACCGAAGGCTCAGTCGTGGGAGTGGAGGGGCTTGCCGGCCAGGGCCAGGTGGGCCTCGCCGAGCGCCTCGTTCTGCGTCGGGTGGGCGTGGATGAGCTGGGCCACCTCGGCGGGCAGCGCCTCCCAGTTGTAGATCAGCTGGGCCTCGCCGACCTGCTCGCCCATGCGGTCGCCGACCATGTGGACGCCGACCACGGCACCGTCCTTGACCTGGACGAGCTTGATCTCGCCCGCGGTGTTCAGGATCTTGCTCTTGCCGTTGCCCGCCAGGTTGTACTTCAGAGCGACGACCTTGTCCGCGCCGTAGATCTCCTTGGCCTTGGCCTCGGTGATGCCGACGGAGGCGACCTCCGGGTGGCAGTACGTCACCCGCGGCACACCGTCGTAGTCGATCGGAACGACCTTCAGACCGGCCAGCCGCTCCGCCACCAGGATGCCCTCGGCGAAACCGACGTGCGCGAGCTGGAGGGTCGGGACGAGGTCACCGACGGCGGAGATGGAGGGGACGTTGGTACGCATGTACTCGTCTACCAGGACGTAACCGCGGTCCGTGGCGACACCCTGCTCCTCGTAGCCGAGGCCCTGGGAGACCGGGCCGCGGCCGACGGCGACGAGCAGGACCTCGGCCTCGAACTCCTTGCCGTCGGCGAGGGTGACCTTGACCCCGTTCTGGGTGTACTCGGCCTTCTCGAAGAAGGTGCCGAGGTTGAACTTGATGCCGCGCTTGCGGAAGGCGCGCTCAAGGAGCTTGGAGGAGTTCTCGTCCTCGACCGGGACGAGGTGCTTGAGGCCCTCGATGACCGTGACGTCCGAACCGAACGACTTCCACGCCGAGGCGAACTCGACGCCGATGACCCCGCCGCCCAGGATGATCGCGGACTGCGGCACGCGGTCCAGGACGAGGGCGTGGTCGGAGGAGATGATGCGGTTGCCGTCGATCACCAGGCCCGGCAGGGACTTCGGCACGGAACCGGTCGCGAGCAGGACGTGCCGGCCCTGGACGCGTCGGCCGTTCACGTCGACGGAGGTCGGGGAGGACAGTCGGCCCTCACCCTCGATGTAGGTAACCTTGCGGGAGGCGATCAGGCCCTGCAGACCCTTGTACAGGCCGGCGACCACGCCGTCCTTGTACTTGTGGACGGCCGGTACGTCGATGCCCTCGAAGGTGGTCTTGACACCGAACTGCTCGCTCTCGCGGGCCTGGTCGGCGATCTCGCCCGCGTGCAGCAGGGCCTTGGTGGGGATGCAACCCCGGTGCAGGCAGGTGCCGCCGACCTTGTCCTTCTCGATCAGGGCGACGTCCAGGCCCAGCTGAGCCCCGCGCAGCGCCGCGGCGTAACCACCGCTGCCACCGCCGAGGATCACTAGGTCGAAAACGGTGCTGGCGTCGTTCGCCACGTCACGTCCTCCATGCATGTGCGCCGTACGCCGGGCCCCTTGGTCCCATCCCGGGGTTGACCGGTCGGTCGGCTGGTGTCCGGCCGCTCTTTCTTCGGCCCTGTGGTGGGGCCCTGTCCTGCCGGGCTCCATCTTCGCACCTGCCGGGGGTGGACGGGACGCGGGGCCGGGGTGTGAGACACCCCACGTCCCCCCGAACCCAAGGACCCCACCCTCAAAGACCCGCTCCTGCGCAACCCCGCGCCCCCACCGAAGGCCCACGGAAAACGGCGCGACAGGCCACGACGCCCCCGCACCCGACCGATCACCCCCGCGCCCCTCAAGGGGCGCGGGGAACGGCGCGACAGGCCACGACGGCGCCGCACCCGACCGACGACCCGCACCGCACCGTAGGGGCGCGGGGAACGGCGCGACGAGCCACGACGGCGCCGCACCCGACCGACGACCGGCACCGCACCGTGGGGGCGCGGGGAACGGCGCAACCGGCCACGACGGCGCCGCACCCGACCGACGACGGGCACCGCACCGCGGGGGGCGCGGGGAACGCCGCGACAGTCCACGACGGCGCCGCACCCGACCGACGACCGGCACCGCACCGTGGGGGCGCGGGGAACGGCGCAACCGGCCACGACGGCGCCGCACCCGCATCGAAGGGGCGCGGGGAACTGCGCAACCGGCCAAAGCACGGCGCAGCCGCCCGCGGGCGAACTCAGCCCAGGCCACCCCCCGCCGCAAGCTCCGCAAGCCGCACCAGCGTGCGCACCGCCGAACCCGTACCGCCCTTCGGCGTGTACCCGAACGGTCCGCCCTCGTTGAACGCCGGGCCGGCGATGTCGAGGTGCGCCCAGGTGATGCCGTCGCCGATGAACTCCTTCAGGAACAGGCCGGCGACCAGCCCGCCACCCATCCGCTCACCCATGTTCGCGATGTCGGCGGTCGGCGAGTCCATGCCCTTGCGCAGGTGGTCCGGCAGCGGCATCGGCCACGCCGGCTCGCCGACCTGCTCGGCCGCCTCGTGCACCGCGGAGCGGAACGCGTCGTCGTTCGCCATGATCCCGAAGGTGCGGCTGCCCAGCGCCAGGACCATGGCGCCGGTCAGGGTCGCCACGTCCACGATCGCGTCCGGCTTCTCCTGCGAGGCGGCCCACAGCGCGTCCGCCAGCACCAGCCGGCCCTCCGCGTCCGTGTTGAGCACCTCGACGGTCTTGCCGCTGTACATGCGCAGCACATCACCCGGACGGGTGGCACTGCCCGACGGCATGTTCTCGGCGAGCGCCAGCCAGCCGGTGACGTTGACCTCAAGGCCGAGCCGCGCGGCGGCCACGACCGCGGCGAACACCGCGGCGGCGCCGCTCATGTCGCACTTCATCGTCTCGTTGTGACCGGCCGGCTTGAGGGAGATGCCGCCCGAGTCGTAGGTGATGCCCTTGCCGACGAGGGCGAGGTGCTTCTTCGCCGCGGGGTTGGTGTACGACAGCTTCACCAGGCGCGGTGCCGCGGCCGAGCCGCCGCCGACGCCGAGGATGCCGCCGTAGCCGCCCTTGGTCAGCGCCTTCTCGTCGAGCACCTGCGCCTTGATGCCGTGCTCCTTGGCCGCGGCCTGGGCGATGGCCGCGAACGCCTCCGGGGTGAGGTCGTTCGGCGGGGTGTTGATCAGGTCCCGGGCGCGGTTCAGCTCCTCGGAGACGGCGGTGGCGCGCGCCAGGGCCGCCTTGTATTCCTTGTCGCGGGGCTTGCCGCCGAGCAGCGCGGCCTCGGCGAGCGGCGTCTTGCCGTTGCGTGCCTTGCCGTTGCCGGCGTTGTCCTTGTAGGTGTCGAAGGAGTAGGCGCCCAGGAGTACGCCCTCGGCGATCGCGGAGACGGCGGCGGCGTCGGCGACGGGCAGCGCGAAGGCGGCCTTCTTGGCGCCGTTCAGCCCGCGGGCGGCGACACCGGCGGCCTTGCGCAGCGCCTCGGTGCCGTGGGTGGCGCCCTTCGCGGGCTCGTCGCCGAGGCCCACCGCCACCACGAGCGGCGCCTTGAAGCCGGCTGGCGCGGGCAGCTTCGTCAGCTCGCCCTCGGCGCCGGTGGCACCGAGGGTCTCCAGGACGCCGGCGAGCTTGTCGTCGTACGCCTTGTCCACGGCTTCGGCGCCCGGTGCGACGACGGGGCCCTTGGCGCCCTTTGCGACACCGACGACGATCGCGTCGGCCCGCAGGCCGGGCGCCGCGGCGGTGCTGAGAGTCAGAGCAGTCACTGTGGTGAAATCTCGCTTCCGATGTGAAGTTGCTGTGGCCGAATGGGTGGGTGGACCGGGCCCGGGGACCGACCCTAGAACTGGCCTGAGGGCGCGTCGCGACCGGGGCCTTCGCCCTGCCGGCGAGCACCCGGGACGAGCCTACGCGTGTGTGTGCGCCTGCTCATTCCCCTGGTCGTTCACCCGTGGGTGACGTCGTGGCCATGTGCCGCCCCTGCGCTTCGGTGACCTGAGCCACATGCGCCGGTCCCCGACGGGCACCCCCACTGCCCGTTCGCCGAATTCTCACCGATCACCCCCGCGAACTCCACAAGGGACCGGTCACCCTCCTGTATATGCCACGCCCAGCCGCCCCCCCAGGGGCCGCGGGAAACGACGCACCCGGCTACGACACCGCCGCAGCCGAGTACGGTGCCGCGGCCGAGTGACGAGCACGCCGATCACATCTATCCGCGGGGTTCAGTCACCGCCCCGGAAGGGGCGCGGGGAACGGCGCGCCCAGCCACGATGTCGCCGCGGCCGAACGGCGAGCACGCCGAGCACGTCTATCGGCCGGGTTCAGCGACCGCCCCGGAAGGGGCGCGGGGAACGGCGCGCCCAGCCACGACGGCGCCGCGGCGGACTACGGCGCCGCAGCCGAATGACGAGCACGCCGAACAGGTCTATCCGCCGGGTTCAGCCACCGCCCCGGAAGGGGCGCGGGGAACGGCGCACCCAGCCACGACGGCGCCGCGGCGGAGTTCGGCGCTGCGGCGGAGTGGCGAGCGCGCCGATCACGTCTGTCCGCCGGGTTCAGCCATTGCCCCGGAGGGGGCGCGGGGAACGGCGCGCCCGGCCACGACGGCGCCGCGGCGGAGTTCGGCGCCGCGGCTGAGTACGGCGCCGCAGCCGAACCGCGATGTCACGGCCCCCCCAGCGGAGCGCCTAGCGTCAGCAGTACGAGCGCCGTCGTCGCCGCCGTCTCCGCGACCGCGCCGAACACGTCTCCGGTGACCCCGCCGAAGCGGCGCACGCAGTGGCGCAGCAGGACTTCGGCGACGCCCACAGCGACGACCACCCCGAGGGCGGCACGGACGCCGTCGTACGCCCCGAAGACCGCACCCCCGGCCCCGGCCGCCGCCACCACCGCACCCCCGGCCCCCACCGCCGCCACCACCGCGACCCCGGCCGCGACGGCGCCGCCCGCCGGTACCACTCCCGCGACCGCCGCGCCCAGCCCCTCCGGCCGGGCGGCCGGCACCCCCGCGCGGGCGGCGGCGGTGAGCGCCAGCCGGGCGGCGGTCGCCGAGACCACGGCGGCGAGCGCGCCCCGGGCCCATGAGTCGCCGTACGCCTGCGCCAGGGCGGCCAGTTGGGCCGGCACCACGAGCAGCAGGGTGACCACACCGAACGGGCCGATGTCCGACTGCTTCATGATCCGCAGCGCGTCCTCGGCGGGCTTGCCGCTGCCCAGCCCGTCCGCGGTGTCGGCGAGGCCGTCCAGATGCAGACCGCGGGTGAGTACGGCGGGTACGGCGACCGAGGCGACGGCGGCGAGCGGCGGGCCCGCGCCCAGCAGGAGCAGCAGCAGCCCGGCCCCGGCCGCGCAGCCGCCCACGACCAGCCCGACCAGCGGGGCGCTCAGCATGCCGAGCCGGGCCGCCTCCCGGTCCCAGCGGCGCACGGCGACGGGCAGCACGGTGAGGGTGCCGAAGGCGAAGCGAAGCCCATCCGAGAGCGAGGCGGACGAGGCGGGCGAGGTCGTGGACACCGGCGCAGGGTACCCGGCGGTCGCGTGGACACCGCCGGGCGCCGGGATTCCCGATCGGCCGCCAGGGATAAAGTGCGCACATGGGACATTGGCTGGACCGGAACATCATCGAGCCCGGCAAGCTCCCGCTGCTTCTGGCCCTCGCCGCGTTCGTCGTGACCTTCCTGGTTACCCGGTCCATCACCCGGCTGATCCGGGCGGGCAAGGGCCCCTTCCGCAACGTCAGCGCGGGCGGGCTGCACATCCACCATGCCGTCCCCGGTGTCGTGCTCACCGTGATCGGCGGCTTCGGCGCGGTGGCCAGCGGCCGGCACGGGCTCGGCGCGTTCCTCTCCGCCGTGGTCTTCGGTATCGGCGCGGGCCTCGTCCTCGACGAGTTCGCGCTGATCCTGCACCTCAACGACGTCTACTGGACCGAGGAGGGCCGCAAGAGCGTAGAGGCGGTCGTCCTGACCGCCGCGCTCGTCGGCCTGCTCCTCGCGGGCTTCGCGCCGTTCGGCGTCAACGACCTGTCCACGGAGGAACTCCAGGGCCGCGGCGCGGCCATCACGAGCGTCGCCGTGAACTTCCTGTTCTCCCTGGTCTCCCTCAGCAAGGGCAAGACCCGCACCGCCCTGTACGGCGTCGTCGTCCCGTTGATCGCCCTCGTCGGCGCGGTTCGCCTGGCCCGGCCGGGCTCGCCGTGGGCCAGGCGCTTCTACCGGCGCCGGCCACGGGCCCGTGCCCGGTCGCTGGTGCGCGCGTACCGTCACGACCGCCGCTGGTCCGGTCCCGGCCGGGCCGTCCAGGACTGGATCGCCGGCGCGCCCGACCGCTCTGCGGGGGGCCGGTGACGGGCCCCGCCGGGGGATGGGCCGTCGTTCGTCTGCGGCTTGGTTGTGGTTGCTCGCGCCCGCGCGGCGGAGCCGCATATCGATGCAGCCCCGCGCCCCTGCGGGGCGCGCCGCTAGCCGTTCTCTGTTCGGTGGCGGTTGTTGTGGTGGAGGACGGTCAGCAGGGTGCACAGGGCGGTGACGCCGGCCAGGGCCGCGATGTGTTCCTTGCCCGCGAGGTTGTCCTTGACCAGTACCTCGATCACCATCGCGAGCACCACCGCGCCGCCCGTCGCACAGGCGCCGTACCGCCGGCTCAGATACACGGCGAGGCCCACCACGGCCGCCGACGGGCCGGTGTCCACGACCTGCGCGTCCGAGGCCGGCAGGCCGAGCGGCGTGTGCGGTCCGAGCGCGATGCCCACGCGCGCGTACAAGGTCCCGGCGAGCGTGGCGACGTACGCGACGGTCAGCGTGCGCCACCAGCCGAGGCAGATCTCCGCGATGCCGAACACGAACAGGATCTGCGCCAGCGCACCCCACACCGGCAGGTCCAGCGCCGGGACGAACAGCGACAGCGGGGTGCGCAGCAGAGCGAGCCACAACGGGTCCCGGGCCCGCACGGCGCCCACGTTCTGTACGAACTGGAAGCCCCACGACTGGTTCTGCACCACCTGAAGCACCGCGGTGAGGCACACCGCGGTGAGCGTCATCGGAATCGCCCGCAGGCCGCGCTTCAGCAGCGGCTCGCGCACCGTGACGTACAGCAGTCCCCACTCGGCACGGGCCCAGCGGGCGACCCCGCTCATCCGGCGGACCTCATCGGTGCGTGTCCAGGTGTCTGCGGTGCAGCCACCCGGGCCGTCCGGGCGCCTCCAGGAAACCCTCCGCGTGCGCCGACGCCAGGCCGATGCGCGGAAGGTCCGCGCTCTTCTCGAAGAGCAGGAACCGGGGCTCCCAGATGGGCCGGTACTTGGCGTTGGCACGGTACAGGGACTCGATCTGCCACCAGCGCGAGAAGAAGCTGAGCAGGGAGCGCCACAGCCGCAGCACCGGACCCGCGCCGAGCCGCGCGCCGCGTTCGAAGACGGACCGGAACATCGCGAAGTTGAGGGACACCTGGGTGATCCCGACCTCCCCGGCCCGGCGCAGCAGTTCGATGACCATGAACTCCACCAGCCCGTTGTCGGCGTCCCGGTCCCGCCGCATGAGGTCCAGCGACAGCCCGTGCGGCCCCCAGGGCACGAACGACAGCAGCGCCTTCAACTCGCCGTCGGCATCGGTGCATTCGAGCATCACACAGCGCCCGTCCGCCGGGTCCCCGAGCCGTCCGAGCGCCATGCTGAACCCCCGTTCGGTGGGACCGTCCCGCCAGTCGTCCGCGCGCTGCACCAGATACGTCATCTCGTCGGCCGGGATCTCCTCGTGCCGCCGCACGCGCACCGCGTACCCGGCCCGCCCGACCCGGTTGTGAGCCTGCCGTACGGTGCGCATCGCCCGGCCGTCCAGAGTGAAGTCGGCCACCTCCACGATCGCCTCGTCGCCGAGTTCCAGGGCGTCGAGGCCGTGCCGGGCGTACACGGTCCCCGCCTCCTCACCGGCGCCCATCACGGCCGGGATCCAGCCGTGCGCGCGGGCCTGGGCCAGCCACGGCACGATCGCCCCGGGCCACGCCTCCGGATCGCCGAGCGGATCCCCGGAGGCCAGCGACACCCCGCCCACGACCCGGTACGCCACCGCCGCCTTCCCGGTCGGCGACCACACCACGCTCTTCTCCCGGCGCAGCGCGAAGTAGCCGAGCGAGTCCCGTTCGCCGTACCCGTCGAGCAGCACCCGCAGCCGCTTCTCGTCGTCCCCGGTGAGCGGGTCGACGGCGCGCCGGGAGCGGAAGGCGGCGTAGAACACGGCCAGGACGAGGGCGGTGCTCAGCACGTTGATGACGACGTTGACCCAGTTGGGGGTCGAGATCCCGGGGAAGTACGACTCGTCGGCGGCGACCGAGACCAGCCGCAGCGTGCCGTAGTGCCAGCGCTCCGGGAACGTCGAACGCCCGGCGTCCGGCGCCCGGTTGGTGACCGTCACGAACAGCGCCGCCAGCAGCGAGGCGGCTAGCCCGCCGCCGACCGCGACGCCGGCGGCGAGCCGGGGGTTGGACCGGTCGCCCTTGGCGTAGAACTCGCGGCGTCCGACGAGCAGCGCGGCGACGAACCCGGCGGTCAGCGCGAGGGAGATCCAGTTCTGCGCGTACTGCCGGATCTCCGGGAAGGTCATGGCGAACGCGAACAGGGCGAGGAACGCTCCGCTGAGCGCCAGGTTGAGGATCCACGCGGCGCGTTTGCGGCGCCGCATGGTGATCGCCAGGAAGGCGGTGAACAGGCCCGAGGCGAAGCCCGCCGTCAGCAGGTACGGCGTGAAGTAGTTCTCCTGGTTGTGGCGGCGCACGTCCTGCCCGAGGGAGACCCACACCGCGCTGAGGAAGTTGACGAAGGCGACGGCCCGCAGGTACCAGACGGCGAACGCGGCGGCCCGCGCCGAGGCCGTGCCGCCGGGCCGCTCCCGGTCACCCGACCGCCCCGGGCCGGCGTCCTGCTCCACGGCAATTCGGGCATCTCCCATGAGGAAGGATCATATGTCCGAGACCCCGACGAACCCCTCACACCCGCCCACACCCGCGCCCCACCACGGTCGACGCCCCGCGCCCCGCGCCAACGAGCCGACGACCGACAGCCGGGCCGGCAGCCCCGCGCACCGCGCACCGCGCCAACGAGCCGACGACCGACAGCCGGGCCGGCAGCCCCGCGCACCGCGCACCGCGCCAACGGGCCGGTGGCCGACAGCCGGGCCGGTAGCACCGCCCGGGGCGGTAGCGCGCTTGGGCGCGGCCGGTGGTGTGAGCCGCCCGTTCCCGCTGACGCTCGGCTTCCAGGCGCGGTGGGGGCGGGCCGGTTGCCGGGCAGCCGCGTCGCGGTCGACGGACCCGGACAGCCCCGTGCACCGTGCCAACGGGCCGGTGGCCGACAGGCGGGCTGGTAGCCCCGCCCGGGGCGGTAGCGCGCTTGGGCGCGGCCGGTGGTGTGAGCCGCCCGTTCCCGCTGACGCTCGGCTTCCAGGCGCGGTGGGGGCGGGCCGG
>NZ_JBIALO010000018.1:145689-173022 GCF_042873595.1 Streptomyces sp. NPDC004629
CGGTTGCCGGGCAGCCGCGTCGCGGTCGACGGACCCGGACAGCCCCGTGCACCGTGCCAACGGGCCGGTGGTCGACTGTCGGGCCGGTAGCACCGCCCGGGGCGGTAGCGCGCTTGGGCGCGGCCGGTGGTGTGAGCCGCCCGCTCCCGCTGACGCTCGGCTTCCAGGCGCGGTGGGGGCGGGCCGGTTGCCGGGCAGCCGCGTCGCGGTCGACGGACCCGGACAGCCCCGCGCACCGTGCCAACGGGCCGGTGGCGTGAGTCGCCCGGTGCCGCGCCGGTCCGTATCCGCGTCCGTCTGCTTTCGCCGGAGTCCGCCGCTTCTCGGCCGTCGGTTCCGTCGGGGTCGGTTCTCCGGCAGTGCGTCGCTGGCGTCGGGGCCCGGCTTCCGTCCGTGTCCGGCTTCTGGCGGGTGTCACTCCTCCGTCGGGGGCTGCTGCTCCGGCCGGTCCTCGTCGGGTTCCGCCGGCTCGTCCGCCGGCTTCTCGGGGAGTTCCGCGGCCAGCGCTGCCGCCGCCTGGACCAGGGGCAGGGCCAGGAGCGCCCCGGCTCCCTCGCCGACCGTGACCCCCTGCTTCAGCAGCGGTTCCAGTGCCATCCGGTCCAGCGCCTTCGCCTGCCCCGGCTCCCCGCTGTCGTGCCCGGCCAGCCACCAGTCCGGCGCCCGGAAGGCGATCCGCTGCCCGACCAGCGCGCACGCGGCCGCCACGACCCCGTCCAGGATCACCGGCAGCTTCCGCACCGCGCACTGCAACAGGAACCCGGTCATCGCCGCGAGATCGGCCCCGCCCACGGTCGCCAGCAACTGCAACTGGTCCCCGAGCACCGGCCGCGCACGCCGCAGCGCGTCCCGGATCGCGGCGCACTTGCGCATCCAGGCGAGGTCGTCGATGGCCAGGCCGCCCCGCCCGGTCACCACGGACGCGTCGGTCCCGCACAGCGCGGCGACGAGCACGGCCGCCGCGGTGGTCCCGCCCACGCTCACATCGCCGAGCACCACCACGTCCGTACCGGAGTCGGCCTCCTCGTCGGCCACCGCGATCCCCGCGCGGAAGGCGGCCTCGGCCTCCTCCGGGGTCAGCGCGTCCTCGATGTCGATCCGGCCGCTGCCGCGCCGCACCCGGTGCTGTACGACGTCCTTCGGGAAGGCATCCGGCGCGCAGTCCAGTGCCATGTCCACGACCCGCACCGGCACCCCGAGCCGCCGGGCGAGCACCGACGCCGGGCTGCCGCCCTCCAGGACCGCGCGCACCAGTTCCCCGGCGCTGCCCGCGGGGCGCGCGGAGACCCCGAGTCCGGCGATTCCGTGGTCGCCGGCGAAGAGCACGACCCGCGGCCGTTCGACCGGCCGTACCGGTACGGCGCCCTGCGCGGCGGACAGCCACTCACCCAGGTCGTCGAGGCGCCCGAGGGACCCGGGCGGCACGATCAGACGTTCCCGGCGGGCCTCTGCGTCACGGCGCACACCGCCGTCCGGGCGCTCGATCAGATCCGTGAAGTCGTCGAGATTCAGCGAGCTCATTCGCCGAACAGTACCGGCACCGAACGAACGGTTCCGCGTCGGTTCCGCGCCACGTGGGCACCGCATCCGCGCAGCGTCTTTGCACCCAAGATCGCTATCCCATACGTTCCGTTTTGCAGCGGATTGTCGTACAGGGAGGCGCTGATGCAGCCGGAGCCGTCCATGCAGCCCGAGCCACCCGCCCCGGCGGAACCGGCGACACCGGCCGCACCGGCCACGAACACCGAGCCTCCCCCGCAGACCGAGCCTCCCGCGCACGCCGGGTCTTCCGTGCAGGCCGGGCCTTCCGCGCACGCCGGATCCTCCGCACAGAGCGAGGCTTCCGCGCACGCCAGGCCTCCCGCGCACGCCGGGTCTTCTGTGCAGGGCGGGCCTTCCGCGCACGCCGGGTCTTCCGCGCACGCCAGGCCTCCCGTGCAGGCCGAGGCTTCCCGGCAGACCGGGCCTTCGGCGCAGGGCGGGTCTTCCGTGCAAGCCGAGCCCTCCACGCAGGGCAGGCCTTCCGCGCACGCCAGGCCTCCCGCGCACGCCGGGTCTTCTGTGCAGGGCGGGCCTTCCGCGCACGCCGGGTCTTCCGCGCAGGCCGGGTCTTCCGCGCACGCCAGGCCTCCCGTGCAGGCCGAGGCTTCCGCGCAGACCGGGCCTTCGACGCAGGGCGGGTCTTCCGCGCACGCCGGGCCTTCCGCGCACGCTGGATCCTCCGCACAGACCGAGGCTTCCGCGCAGGCCGGGTCTTTCCTGCGAACCGTGCCCCCCACATCTCCGCCGGAGCCCGCGTCTGCGCCGGAGTCCGCCCCTCCGTCGGAGACGCCCGCGCCCCGTACCACCGCACCCTTCCACGATCCGCGCCGCCCGGACTGCCCCTGGTGCGGCTCGCGGCGCCTGCGCACCCGGCTCCGCGCGCCCGACCTGCGCCACCGAGCCCCGGGCGTCTTCGTCGTCGAGGAATGTCACGACTGCGCCCACGTCTTCCAGAACCCGCGCCTGACCCCGCAGGGACTGGCCTTCCATCAGCGGGAGTTCGACGACGCGCACGTGCGGCCGCTCGTGGACCGCGTGCGCTCGGCCCGCCGCCACCGCGCCGCGGCCCAGGCACTGCTTCGCTGCCCCGGCTTCCCCGAACCGGAGAGCTGGCTGGACGTCGGCACCGGCCACGCCCGCTTCCCGGAAACCGCCCGCGGCCTGTTCCCCTACACGTCGTTCGACGGCCTCGACACCACCCCGCGGGTGCTCCGGGCCCGCGCGGCGGGCCGGATCGAGGAGGCGTACGTCGGCCGGCTGGCCGATCCGCACCTCACCGATCGCCTGCGCGCCCGCTACGACGTGGTCAGCCTGTTCCACCACCTGGAGCACACGCCCGACCCCCGTGACGAACTCCGTGCCGCCCTGACCGTCCTGCGCCCCGGCGGCCACCTCATCCTCGAAGTCCCGGACCCGGCCAGCGCGTTCGCCGCCCTGCTCGGCAAGTGGTGGCTCCCGCACGGCCAGCCCCGCCACGCCCACCTGGTGCCGCTGGACAACCTCCGTGCGGAACTTCGGGCCCGGGGCTGCACGATCGTCGCGACCGACCGCCGCGCCGCGCACACCCCCTACGACCTGTCCGCCGCCCTGACCCTCGCCCTCGCCAACACCCTGCCCGGACGCCTGCTCCGGGCGACCGGCCCGCTGGTGGCCGCGGCGATCGCCCTGGACCGCGGCCTGGCCCCGCTGCTGCGTCGCACCCGCTTCTCGAACGCGTACCGCGTCATCGCCCGCAAGGAAACCGACTGACCGGGCCGCGCACCCGGCCGAAGCCGCGCAGCACCCGGCCGCAGCCGCGCATCCGGCCTCAGCCGTGCAGCACCCGGCCGCAGCCGTGCATCCGGCCTCAGCCGTGCAGCACCCGGCCGCAGCCGTGCATCCGGCCTCAGCTGTGCACCATCCGGCCTCAGCCGCGCATCCGGCCGAAGCCGCGCAGCATCCGGCCGAAGCCGCGCAGCATCCGGCCTCAGCCGTGCAGCACCCGGCCGCAGCCGCGCATCCGGCCTCAGCCGTGCAGCACCCGGCCGCAGCCGCGCACAGGGCCGCAGCCGTGCACCATCCGGCCTCAGCCGCACGCCCGGCCTCAGCTGCGCAGCACCCCGCCTCAGCCGTGCAGCACCCGGCCGAAGCCGCGCAGCACCAGCGTCTGGCCGGCCACCACCAGCAGCACCTGCTCGCACTCGCCCGCGAACGCCGCGTTCAGCCGGCCCAGTTCGTCCCGGTAGCGGCGCCCGGACGCCGTCGCGGGCACGATCCCGGACCCCACCTCGTTGGACACGGCGACGAGAGTGCGCCGCGTGGCCCGCACCGCCGCCGTCAGCTCCCGTACCCGCTCCCGCAGGGCCCGCTCCCCGCCGGATGCCCACTCGGCGTCGTCCCACGCACCGACCGCGTCCATCGCGTCGGTCAGCCACAGCGACAGACAGTCGATCAGCAGCGGCGGGCCGTCCTTCGCGAGCAGCGGCACGAGATCGCAGGTCTCCGTCGTACGCCAGGACCCGGGGCGCCGCTCCCGGTGCGCCGCCACCCGGGCCGCCCACTCGGTGTCCCCGTTGCGGGAGCCGCCCGTGGCCACGTACAGCACGTCCGGGAAGGACTCCAGCCGCTGCTCGGCCTCCACCGACTTCCCGGAGCGCGCCCCGCCCAGGACCAGCGTCCGGCGCGGCACGCCCGGCCCCGCCGATACGTCCTCGGGTCCCCCCACCGTCAGCGTCGTCCCGTCCGGCACCGCGCGGGCGCCCGCCGCGGCCAGTCGCCGCCGCGCCTCGGCGCCCGGCGGCACGTCGTGGTCCAGGTGCACGGCGACCACGTCCGTCGTCGGTCCCACCGCGCCCACCGCACGCAGCCTGGCCAGCGCGTCCGGCCGCCCCACGACGTCCCCGAACACCAGGTCGTACGCCCCGGCGGACTCCGCGCCCCGCGCGAGCCCCGCCGGGGCACTGCCCGGCGGCAGATACAGCAGCCGCTGGCCGCCCGGTCCGGTCACCGCGTACCCGGTGCCGCCCGCGTCCATCGCCAGCGCCCGCACCCGATGCCCCGTCAGCAGCGTCAACTCCCGTCCGTCCGGCACCCGTACGGGCTGCGGCAGCCCGGCCGGCACCTCCACCGCGGGCCCGTCGTGCGGATGCGACAGCAGGACCTGCCGTACGCCGCCGAGCGCATGCCCCGCCCGCGCGGCGGCCAATGCCACGCCCGGCGTCAGGTCGAGCAGCAGCACGCCGTCCACGAGCACCGCGGTGGCCGCCCGCGCGTCGTCGCCGAGCGCGGTCGCACACGCCGCGCAGGGGCAGTCGGGGCGGGGCAGCCCCGCCGGGGCTCCGGTACCGAGCACAGTCACGTCCACGGACCGATTTTCACCTGTCGCCGCAGGTCTCGCGCATCCGACTAGGCTGCGGGCAGGAGCCGGACCAGGATCCGGCTCCCGCTCTGCTCTGCATGTGCTGACATCAGGAGGCGTACATGGCGGCATGGACGTGGCGGTTCGAGAAGGCCGACGGGACGGAGGTCCAGCCGGCGGTGCAGCCCGAGGAGTTCACCACGCAGGGTGACGCCGAGTCCTGGATCGGCGAGCACTGGAAGGACCTGCTCGCGGGCGGCGCCGACCAGGTGTGGCTGTTCGAGGACGGCACGGAGATCTACGGGCCGATGAGCCTGCACGCCGCCGACGCGTAGCCGGCCCCGGCGGGGGGTGGCCGCATGGGCGGCCACCCCGTATGCACCGTTCGCCCGGCGTCGCGGTCCCCGTCCGCTCACTGTTCGCTCAGCGTCACGTTCACCGTCTGCTCGGTGCCGTCACGGGTGAACGTCACCGTCGTCCGCTGCCCCGGCCGGTTCGCCGCCAGCGCCTCGGAGAGCGAGGTGATCGTGGTGATGACGGTGTCGCCGAGCCGGGTGATCACGTCCCCCGGCCGGATACCCGCCTGGTCGGCGGCGCCCCCGCCGGTCACCTCGACCACGGCGACCCCGGCGGGCCGGAAGGAGTCGTCGACGACGTCCCGCGCGGTGATGCCGAGCGCCGCCCGTCCCGAGTCGGTGACCCGGCCCTGCTTGACGATCTGGTCGGCGACCGTCTTCACCATCGACGCCGGGATGGCGAACCCGATGCCAGGCGCCGCGCTGCCCCCGAGGGCGGGGTCGGCGGCGGCGAGCGTCGGAATGCCGATGACCTGCCCGTCGAGGTTGACCAGCGCGCCACCGCTGTTGCCCGGGTTGATCGCCGCCGACGTCTGCACCATGTTCGCGATGGTGGCCCCCGTGCCGCCGCCCGAGTCGCCCTCGCTGACGGTCCGTCCAGTCGCCGACACGATGCCCTGCGTCACGCTGGACGACAGCCCGAGCGGCGAGCCCATGGCGAGCACGATCTGCCCGACCTCCACCTTGTCGGAGTCCCCGAACCGCGCCGCCCTCAGCCCTTCGGGTACCTGGTCCAGCTTGACGACCGCGAGGTCCTGCTCCGGGTAGGAGTAGACGAGCCGGGCGGTCAGCGGCGACTCGCTGTTGGCGATGGTCACCCGGAAGGTCTTCTCGGTGCCCACCACGTGCGCGTTGGTGACGATGTGCCCGTTGTCGTCGTACACCACCCCCGAACCCAGGTCCCGGCTGCCCCGGATCTGCACCACCGACGGCAGTACGTCCTTGATCACCCGCTGGTAGTCGCTCTGCAGGCTGTCGCCGTTCAGCGGGACCGCGGCCGGCGCGGTGGTCGCGGCCTGCTCGGCCCGCGGATCGGAGTCGGTGCACCCGGTGACGAGCACGGCGGAACACACGAGCGCGGCGAGGAGGGCGACGGCCCGCGAGGCAGCGGTACGGGAAGCGTCCATGTCCCGAGTCTCACCGCGGGGCAAGGCCACGGGCCCGCGGAGTACGGCCGAACGGGGCGGGTGTTTTTTGGCCCGTGGGTGGGTTGGCCCTGGGGCGTGATGGTGAAGTGCCGTGGGCTGTGGGCCTCTGCGTCGTGGGGGTGCGGGTGATCTGGCCTGTGCGGGTGAGTTGTGGCTTGTCGCGCAGTTCCCCGCGCCCCTAGGTCGGCTGGCCCTGGGGCGTGTTCGCAGAGGCCCCGTTGGTTGTGGGGCGTCTGCGTCGTGGGGGTGGGGGTGGTGTGGGCTGTGCGGGTGTGTTGTGGCTTGTCGCGCAGTTCCCCGCGCCCCTGGGTCGGCTGGCCCTGGGGCGTGTTCGCAGAGGCCCCGTTGGTTGTGGGGCGTCTGCGTCGTGGGGTGCGGGTGGTCTGGGCTGTGCGGGTGGGTTGTGGCTTGTCGCGCAGTTCCCCGCGCCCCTGGGTGGGCTGGGCCTGGCGAGTGTTTCCGGGTCGTCAGCCTCTTACGCCGCACAGGTGCAGCAGTGCCGCCACCCCGCGGTACGGGTCCGTGCGGCCGGCCCGCTCCTCGGCGGCGAGCAGTACCCCCGGAACCGCCTCCGGGTCCGTGTCCGCCGTGGGCGTCGCGTCCGTGTCCGTCGCCGTGTCGATGAAGACCCCGACCCCGTACCAGGCGTGCAGCGGCGCCCCGATCCCGGCCAGCGTCGCCGTCAGCGCGGTCAGCCGGTCGGCCCGTACCTCCGGGCCCGGCCGGTCCGCGGCCCCCGTGTCCGCGTCCCCGCGGGACGGCGGCCGGGGCACGGCGTCGAACGCGGCGAGCGCCGCCGCCCAGTCCCCGGAGAGCCCCGGCCGCATCGCCTGCGCGTCCCCGTTGCGCACCACCAGCGACAGCAGACCGCCCGGCGCGAGCATCCGGGCCAGCCCCGCCAGCAGCGGGTCCGGCTCCTCGACATGCATCAGCACCTCGTGGCACAGCACCACATCGAAGCTGCCCGGCAGGAAGTGCACGCCCGTGTCCCGGCCGTCCCCCTGCACGATCCGCAGCCGCTCCCGGATCCCCTCGGGCTCCGCGGTCAGCGTCCTGCGGGCCGTCGAGATCATCGCCGGTTCCTGCTCGACACCGGTCACCTGATGGCCGGCCCGGGCCAGCCGCAGCGCCCGCGCCCCCCGCCCCATCCCCACGTCGAGCACCCGAAGCCGCTGCCCGACCGGGAACCGCCCGACTATCTGCTCGTCGAGCTGGCGAGCCACCAACTCCTGCCGTACGACATCACGCAGCCCGACCGAGCCCGGTCGGGCCTGCGTCGCGCCCTCAGGGAAAGAAGCTGCGCTCAGGGCCGCTCTCCACGCTTGACCTGGGGCTTCGGCAGCCGCAGCCGGCGCATCTGGAGGGAGCGCATCAGCGCGTAGGCGACGGCACCCCTGCGGTTCTGGTCGGGGAAACGCTCGCCGAGCCGCTTGCGCAGCCGGAAGCCGCTGAGGAGCGAGTCGAGCACGATCAGCACGATCACGACCAGCCACAGCAGCAGCGAGATGCTCTGCAGCGCGGGCACCCGCACCACGCTCAGCACCAGGATCACCACGGCCAGCGGCAGGAAGAACTCCGCGATGTTGAAACGCGAGTCCACCCAGTCCCGTGCGAACTTGCGGACGGGACCCTTGTCCCGGGCCGGCAGATAGCGCTCGTCACCGCCGGCCAGCGCCTGACGCTGCCGCTCCATCTGGGCACGGCGCTCGTCGCGCTGCCGCTTGGCGGCGTCCTTGCGCGTCATCGACGTATTGGCGACGCTGCGGCGCTGGGACTGCGCCTCACTCCGTTTCGGAGTGGGGCGGCCCTTGGGGGCCTGCGGGTCGCGGGGCTGCTTGGAGTCGGTCACCGTCGCCTTGGCGGCGGACGGGGCCTTCTCTTCCTTGGCACGGCTACGGAACACAAAACCCAAGGGTACGGGGTGGTGAGGAGTGGACCCCAGCCAGGCGGGGAACGATCCGGCAACACCAGTCGTCTGTAAGGGGACAGAGGGGACGTTGCGCACGGTTCATCCGGCGGTCACCCGGGAGGTCGCCAGGGGGGCCACCTACTCCCTACGCCGGACCGGGAGCGTACGCAGTCGTCCTTGGGGATGAGCGCATCCGTCTCCGAACAGTGCGGTAATGGAGGCAGGGCCCGTACTGTGGGTTCTGTCGCAGATCGGTGAGCTGGAGTCCGTCAGAAGGGGGCGCGCGAAGCCCATGAGCGGTGTCATGAAGCGTATGGGGATGATCTTCCGCGCGAAGGCGAACAAGGCCCTTGACCGGGCCGAGGACCCGCGCGAAACCCTCGATTACTCGTACCAGAAGCAGCTGGAGCTGCTCCAGAAGGTCCGCCGCGGCGTCGCCGACGTGGCGACCTCACGCAAGCGCCTGGAACTCCAGCTGAACCAGTTGCAGCAGCAGTCCTCCAAACTGGAGGACCAGGGCCGCAAGGCGCTCGCGCTGGGCCGTGAGGACCTGGCCCGCGAGGCGCTGTCCCGCCGCGCGGCGCTCCAGCAGCAGGTGACGGACCTTGAGACGCAGCACGCGACGCTCCAGGGCGAGGAGGAGAAGCTCACCCTGGCCGCGCAGCGCCTCCAGGCCAAGGTCGACGCCTTCCGCACCAAGAAGGAGACGATCAAGGCGACGTACACCGCGGCTCAGGCCCAGACCCGGATCGGCGAGGCCTTCACCGGCATCTCCGAGGAGATGGGCGACGTCGGCCTGGCCATCCAGCGCGCCGAGGACAAGACCGCCCAGCTCCAGGCGCGGGCCGGCGCCATCGACGAACTGCTGGCCTCCGGCGCCCTGGACGACCCCTCCGGCATGGCCAAGGACGACATCCAGGCCGAGCTGGACCGCCTCTCCGGTGGTACGGATGTGGAGCTGGAACTCCAGCGCATGAAGGCGGAGCTGGCCTCGGGCTCGCCCCAGCAGGCGATCGAGGGCGGTGAGGGTCAGCAGCAGCAGTCCCAGCAGCAGCCGCAGGACACTCCGCGCTTCGACAAGCAGTAGGGAAGCAGTAGAGCCGACGGCCTGGAGGGCGAGATGGCTGACATGATCGTACGGATCATGGGGGAGGGACAGGTGAGGCTGGCGGCCGGCCACCTCGCCGAGCTGAACAAGCTGGACGACGAACTCCTGGCCGAGATGGAGAACGGCGACGGCCCCGGCTTCCGCCGCACCCTCCAGGCCCTCCTCGCCAGGGTCCACGACCTGGGCGAACCGGTACCCGACGACTCCCTGGAACCGTCCGACCTCATCCTGCCGTCCCCCGACGCAACCCTGGAACAGGTCCGCGACCTCCTAAAAAACGACGGCCTAATCCCAGGCTGACCCCACCCAGGAGCACGGGGAGGGTGCTCTGCGATGACGCGCCGACGCCAGCCCACCCAGGGGCCCGGGGAACTACGCGCTCAGCCCCCCACACCGCACCCCGACGGCGCGCGCCCTTCACTGTCCCCCGGGCGGTCTGCGATTACGCGTCAGGGCCAGCCGACCCCGGGGGCGCGGGGAACTGCGCGCCAAGCCCCCACCCACCCGCACAGCCCACACCACCCGCACCCCGACGGCGCACGCCCCTCACCATCCCCCGGCCCGCCCGCGGTCACGCGCCGACGGCAGCCCACCCAGGGGCGCGGGGAACTGCGCGACAAGCCCCCACCCACCCGCACAGCCCACACCACCCGCACCCCGACGGCGCACAAGCCCACCATCCCCGGCCGGCCCGCGGTCACGCGCAGACCGCAGCCCACCCAGGGGCACGGGGAACCGCGCACCCAGCCAAAGCCCCGCACGGGCCCCCGTACCCTGCAACACGTGAGCACACTGCAACGCGCCCGGCGCCGGCTCACGGCGCACCCCTTCGCGCTGGACACGGCCATCGCGGCGGGCGCGCTGGTGTGCATGGTGGTCGGTTCCTTCGTCGCCCCCGGCGGAGAGCACGGCGTCAGCTGGGGCGTACGCACCCCCGACCCGTTCAGCCTCGTCCTGATGACCCTCGGCGCCGCCGCCCTCGTCTTCCGGCGCAGCGCCCCCAAGGCCGTCCTCGACGTCACCGGCACCGCCTCCCTCGTCGAGAGCATCACCGGAGATCCGCGCGCCCCGGTCGCGATGTGTGCCGTGATCGCGCTCTACACGGTCGCCGCGACCACCGACCGCGCCACCACCTGGCGCGTCGGCCTGCTCACCATGACCGTGCTGACGGGCGCGGCCATGCTGGCCGGCCCCCTGCCCTGGTACGCCCAGGAGAACCTGGCGATCATTGCCTGGACCGGCATCGGCGCCACCGCGGGCGACGCGGTCCGCAGCCGCCGTGCCGTGGTCCAGGCCATCCGGGAACGCGCCGATCGGGCCGAACGCACCCGGGAGGAGGAGGCCAGGCGCCGTGTCGCCGAGGAACGCCTGCGCATCGCCCGCGATCTGCACGATGTCGTCGCCCACCACATCGCCCTGGTCAACGTGCAGGCCGGGGTCGCGGCCCACGTCATGGACAAGCGCCCGGACCAGGCGAAGGAGGCCCTTGCCCATGTCCGGGAGGCCAGCCGGTCCGCGCTCAACGAACTCCGCGCCACCGTCGGCCTGTTGCGCCAGACCGGCGACCCGGAGGCCCCCACGGAACCCGCCCCCGGCCTCAGCGGCCTCGATGAACTCGCCGGCACCTTCCGCAACGCCGGCCTCCCGGTCGAGGTCGCCCACGCCGACCAGGGCGAGGCCCTGCCGGCCGCCGTCGACCTGGCCGCCTACCGGATCATCCAGGAGGCCCTGACGAACGTGCAGAAGCATGCGGGCCGGGACGCCAGGGCCGAGGTCAGCGTCGTACGGGTGGGCCCGCTCGTCGAGGTGACCGTCCTCGACGACGGCACGGCGGTGAACGGTGCCACGGCCGGCGGCGGGCACGGGCTGCTCGGCATGCGGGAGCGGGTCACCGCCCTCGGCGGCAGCCTCACCACCGGCCCCCGGTACGGAGGCGGCTTCCGCGTCCATGCGATCCTGCCCGTCAAGACCCGCACCGCCGCCACGGGGGAGCCCGCATGACGATCCGTGTCCTGCTCGCCGACGACCAGGCACTGCTGCGCAGCGCCTTCCGTGTGCTCGTCGACTCCGAGCCGGACATGGAGGTGGTGGGGGAGGCGTCCGACGGCGCGGAAGCGGTGCGGCTGACCCGGGAACAGCGGACGGACGTCGTCCTCATGGACATCCGGATGCCCGGCACCGACGGACTTCAGGCCACCCGTCTGATCAGCGCGGATCCCACCCTGGCCCATGTCCGCGTGGTCATCCTGACCACCTTCGAGGTCGACGACTACGTGGTGCAGGCGCTGCGCGCGGGCGCCTCCGGATTCCTCGGCAAGGGCTCCGAACCGGAGGAACTCCTCGCCGCGATCCGCGTCGCGGCCGGCGGCGAGGCGCTGCTGTCCCCGACGGCCACCAAGGGCCTGATCGCCCGCTTCCTCGCCCAGGGCGACGCGGCGGACGACGGCCGCGACCCCGCACGCTCGGACCGGCTGGACGCGCTCACCGGACGGGAGCGCGAGGTCCTGGTCCAGGTCGCCGGCGGCCACTCCAACGACGAGATAGCCGAGCGTCTTGAGGTCAGCCCGCTGACCGTGAAGACCCATGTGAACCGGGCCATGGCCAAGCTCGGTGCGCGGGACCGCGCCCAGCTGGTGGTCATCGCCTACGAGTCGGGGTTGGTACGTCCAAGGATGGACTGACCTCCACCCGGGCGTACTGCGCCCGGAGTAGGTCCCGGATAAGGAAATGGACCTGGGGGCGACGGATCGGCCCTCGTGCATGGACCAGGGTGGTGACGTGGGCGCTCACACGCCCTTCTGCCGCTCACAGAAGAGAGACCCTGACCCATGTCCTGGCTGTCCAGATTCAGCCTCGCGCAACGGGCCCTGATCGGGCTGATGTCCATCATCGCGATCGTCTTCGGGGCGATCGCGATACCGCAGATCAAGCAGCAGCTGCTGCCCACCATCGAGCTGCCGATGGTGTCGGTCCTCGCGCCCTACCAGGGCGCGTCCCCCGACGTCGTCGAGAAGCAGGTCGTCGAACCCCTCGAAGACAACCTCGAAGCCGTCGACGGGATCACCGGCGTCACCTCCACGGCCAGCGAGGGCAGCGCCGTGATCATGGCGTCCTTCGACTACGGCAACGACACCAAGCGGCTTGTCACCGATGTCCAGCAGGCCGTCAACCGGGCCCGCGCCCAACTCCCGGACGACGTCGACCCACAGGTCATCTCCGGGTCCACGGACGACATCCCGACCGTGGTGCTCGCCGTCACCTCGGACAAGGACCAGCAGGCCCTCGCCGACCAGCTCGACAAGACGGTCGTCCCGGACCTGAAGGGCATCGACGGCGTCGGCCGGGTCCAGGTCGACGGCGTACGGGACCTCCAGGTCACCGTGACCCCCGACGACGCGAAGCTGGCCAAGGCGGGCCTCACCCCCGCCGCGCTCGTCCCGGCGCTCCAGGCGGGCGGCGCCACCGTCCCGGCCGGCTCCTTCGACGAGGGCGGCGCCAACCGCACCGTCCAGGTCGGCGGCGGCCTCACCTCGCTCGCGCAGATCCGGGACCTGAGGGTCACCGGTGAGGGCGGCGGCAAGCCGGTCCGCCTCGGCGACGTGGCCACGGTCAAGGAGCAGCCGGCCCCGGCCGACTCCATCACCCGCACCGACGGCCGGCCGAGCCTCGCCGTGAACGTCACCATGGACCACGACGGCAGCGCGGTCTCCATCTCGAACGCGGTCAAGGACAAGCTGCCCGAGCTGCGCAAGGACCTCGGTTCCGGTACGGACATCACGGTCGTCAGCGACCAGGGCCCGGCGGTCTCGAAGTCCATCAAGGGCCTGACCACCGAGGGCGCCCTGGGCCTGCTCTTCGCGGTCCTCGTCATCCTGGTGTTCCTGGCGTCGGTGCGCTCGACGCTGGTGACGGCGGTGAGCATCCCGCTCTCGGTCGTCCTCGCCCTGATCGTCCTGTGGACGCGTGACCTGTCCCTGAACATGCTCACGTTGGGCGCGCTGACCATCGCGATCGGCCGGGTCGTCGACGACTCGATCGTCGTCCTGGAGAACATCAAGCGGCACCTCGGCTACGGCGAGGAGCGCCAGGCGGCGATCCTGGGCGCCGTCCGCGAGGTGGCCGGCGCGGTCACCTCCTCGACCCTCACCACGGTCGCCGTCTTCCTGCCGATCGGCCTGGTCGGCGGCATGGTGGGCGCCCTGTTCGGCTCGTTCAGCCTCACCGTGACGGCCGCGCTGCTGGCGTCCCTGCTGGTGTCGCTGACGGTCGTCCCGGTCCTGTCGTACTGGTTCCTGCGCGCGCCGAAGGGCACTCCCGAGGACGCGGAGGAGGCCCGCAGGCAGGCCGAGGAGAAGGAGGCGAACAGCCGCCTCCAGCGCTTCTACGTCCCGGTGCTGCGGTTCGCCACGCGCCGCCGCATCACCAGCGTCGTGATCGCCGTGGTGGTGCTGCTCGCCACCTTCGGCATGGCCCCGTTGCTGAAGACGAACTTCTTCGACCAGGGCGAGCAGCAGGTCCTCAGCATCAAGCAGGAGCTGAAGCCCGGCACCAGCCTGGCGGCCACCGACGAGCAGGCCCGCCGGGTGGAGAAGCTGCTCGGCGACACCAAGGGCATCAAGGACTACCAGGTCACGATCGGCTCGTCCGGCTTCATGGCGGCCTTCGGCGGCGGCACCGACACCAACCAGGCGTCGTACCAGGTGATGCTGGAGGACTCCGCGTCCTACGACGATGTGCAGACGCACATCGAGGACGGCCTGGCCGAGCTGAAGGGCATCGGTACCACCACGGTCTCCGCCGGTGACGGCTTCGGCAGCCAGGACCTCAGCGTCGTCGTGAAGGCGGCCGACGGGGACGCGCTGGGCGCGGCGGCGGAGCAGGTACGCAAGACCGTGGCCGGGCTCGACCACGTCACCGACGTGACCAGCGACCTGGCGCAGAGCGTGCCGCGCATCTCGGTCAAGGCGAACGCGAAGGCGGCCGCCGCGGGCTTCAACGACCAGACGCTGGGCGCCGCGGTGGCCCAGGCGGTCAAGGGCACGACGGCCGGGAAGGCGACCCTGGACGACACCGAGCGCGACATCGTGGTCAGGTCGGCCGAGCCGGCCGAGACGCTGGCGCAGCTGCGCGCGCTGAACCTGGGCGCGGTGAAGCTCGGCGACATCGCGGCGGTGAAGCTGGTGGACGGCCCGGTGTCGATGACCCGGATCGACGGCCAGCGCGCGGCGACCATCACGGCGCGGCCGACGGGTGACAACACCGGTGCGGTGAGCACCAAGCTCCAGTCCGAGATCGACGCGCTGAAGCTCCCGGCGGGGGCGACGGCGGAGATCGGCGGCGTCAGCTCCGACCAGGACAGCGCGTTCAAGAACCTGGGTCTGGCGATGCTCGCGGCGATCGCGATCGTCTTCATGCTGCTGGTGGCGACGTTCCGGTCGCTGGCCCAGCCGCTGATCCTGCTGGTGTCCATCCCGTTCGCGGCGACCGGCGCGCTCGGTCTGCTCATCGTCACCGGTACGCCGATGGGCGTGCCCGCGATGATCGGCATGCTGATGCTGATCGGCATCGTGGTGACGAACGCGATCGTGCTGATCGACCTGATCAACCAGTACCGGCGCCAGGGGTACGGCGTCGTCGAGGCCGTGGTGGAGGGTGGCCGGCACCGGCTGCGCCCGATCCTGATGACGGCCCTGGCGACGATCTTCGCCCTGCTGCCGATGGCGCTCGGCGTCACCGGCGAGGGCGGCTTCATCGCCCAGCCGCTCGCGGTGGTGGTGATCGGCGGTCTGATCACGTCGACGCTGCTGACGCTGCTGCTGGTCCCGACGCTGTACGCGATGCTCGAACTCCGCAAGGAGCGCCGCGCGAAGAAGCGCGCGGCGAAGCGTGCAGCACCGGAGGTACGGGAACCGGTGGGCGTCTGACCCCGCGGGGGTGCAGCGCCTAGGTCGGGTGCGGGACCAGCCGCTACGCGGCGGTTGGTCCCCACCCACAAAACACACACCGAGCCCTTCACCATCACGCCTCAGGCCCAGCCAACCCAGGGGCGCGGGGAACTGCGCGCTCAGCCCCAACCCACCCGCACAGGCCAGTCTCCCCGCACCCCCACGGCGCCAAGGCCCCACACCCAACGCCACGTCTGCGATCACGCGCCAGGCGCAGCCCACCCAGGGGCGCGGGGAACTGCGCGACAAGCCACAACCCACCCGCACAGAACAGCCCCCCGCACCCCCACGGCGCCCCCCGCCTAGGGCAGCGCCAGCATCCGCTCCAACGCCAGCCGCGCGTACCGCTCCGTCTCCTCGTCGACCTCGATCCGGTTGACCAGGTTCCCCTCGGCCAGCGACTCCAGGGCCCACACGAGATGCGGCAGGTCGATGCGGTTCATGGTCGAGCAGAAGCACACCGTACGGTCCAGGAAGACAATCTCCTTGCCCTCCGGAGCGAAACGGTTCGCCAGCCGCCGTACAAGGTTCAGCTCCGTGCCGACGGCCCACTTGGACCCGGCGGGAGCGGCCTCAAGGGCCTTGATGATGTACTCGGTGGAGCCGACCTGATCCGCCGCGGCCACCACCTCGTGCCGGCACTCCGGGTGAACCAGCACATTGACCCCGGGTATCCGCTCCCGCACCTCGTTGACCGATTCCAGGCCGAAGCGCCCGTGCACGGAGCAGTGCCCCCGCCACAGGATCATCCGCGCGTCGCGCAGTTCCTCCGCCGTCAGCCCGCCGTTCGGCTTGTGCGGGTTGTAGACGACGCAGTCCTCCAGGGACATGCCCAGCTCCCGCACCGCGGTGTTGCGGCCGAGGTGCTGGTCGGGCAGGAAGAGCACCTTCTCGCCCTGCTGGAAGGCCCACTCCAGGGCCCGCCGCGCGTTCGACGACGTGCAGATCGTGCCGCCGTGCCGGCCGGTGAAGGCCTTGATGTCGGCGGAGGAGTTCATGTACGAGACGGGCACGACCCGCTCGGCGACCCCGGCCTCGGTGAGCACGTCCCAGCACTCCGCCACCTGTTCGGCGGTGGCCATGTCGGCCATCGAGCACCCGGCGGCGAGGTCGGGCAGGACGACCTTCTGGTCGGCGCCGGTCAGGATGTCGGCGGACTCCGCCATGAAGTGCACACCGCAGAAGACGATGTACTCGGCTTCCGGGCGGGCCGCCGCGTCCCGGGCCAGTTTGAAGGAGTCGCCCGTGACGTCGGCGAACTGGATGACCTCGTCGCGTTGGTAGTGGTGGCCGAGCACGAAGACCTTGTCCCCGAGCTTCTCCTTGGCCGCCCGTGCGCGCTCGACCAGGTCGGGGTCGGAGGGCGAGGGCAGCTCGCCGGGACACTCGACGCCGCGTTCGCTCTTCGGGTCGGCCTCACGGCCGAGGAGCAGCAGGGCAAGGGGACTCGGCTGTACGTCGAGATCCGGGGTCTGGGCGGTGGTCACGACACGCACCCTTTCTATTTTTCGTCAACCTGACGTTATCTATCATAACCGGTTCACGTCACTTTGACGATGGCGATAGCGTCCATGTGACGTGAATCCCGGCCGGGTCGCTCACGGGCCGCTGTCCGCGCGCACGGGCGTGTGCGAGCATGAATCCAGAGGAAAGAACGCGACAACGCGAATGCCCGGCCCGGAATGAATCCGCGGACCCGCCGGTTGCACTCGTCGGCAAGCAGTCTCCGTACAACCCGGGAGAGATGTAGATGTCCGTATCGGACGAGACCACCACCGTCACCGACGGCATCATCCTGACGGACGCCGCGGCGTCCAAGGTCAAGGCCCTGCTCGACCAGGAAGGCCGTGACGACCTCGCGCTGCGCGTGGCCGTCCAGCCCGGCGGCTGCTCCGGCCTGCGCTACCAGCTCTTCTTCGACGAGCGCTCCCTCGACGGGGACGTGGAGAAGGACTTCGGCGGCGTCAAGGTCGTCACCGACCGGATGAGCGCTCCGTACCTCGGTGGCGCCACCATCGACTTCGTGGACACGATCGAGAAGCAGGGCTTCACGATCGACAACCCGAACGCGACCGGCTCCTGCGCCTGCGGCGACTCCTTCAGCTGAGCCACCCAAAGGCGGCGGCCCCTCCCGAGCGAGGCGCCGCCGCCCCGTGCGTGCTCCGGCAGCAGCGCCCCGGAAGGGGCGCGCGTCCGGCCACAACGCCGTCGCAACCGACCGACCGCGCACTCACGGCCGTGGCAGCGGTCCGCGCCCGCCCTCCGGGATCGGCTTGCCGTCCGTCCCGACCACGCTTCGGCCACCCAGCGGCGCATCCAGCGCAACGGTCTTCCGGTACTCCTTGGCGATCAGGATGCAGACCTTGTCCGGCCACGGCTTCTCCGTCACCGTGACCGTCACCCGCTTCGCGCTCTCCTCGACGGACGCCGTGTAGTCGGCGCACACCCCGCCCATGAAGCTCACGGTCAGTTTTGAGTCCTCGGCCGTGTAGCCGTCCACGGTGACGTCCCGGGTCTTCGGCGCGGGTCCGGACTCCGCGGGCGGCGCGGCCGACGGGCTCGCCGCGCCCAGGTACTCGGGGTCCACCGCCGGATACGTCACCGTGAAGGCGTCCCGTGCGCCCGTGCCCCGCACCTCGAACAGCCAGGACGGCACCAGCGTCTGCCGCCCCCGGACGGAGTGCGCGGCCAGCCCGAAGACCGCCGCGCGTACGGTCGCCGTGCCCTGCCGCGGCGCGGCCGTCGGCGGCTCGGCCTCGCACGGCTGCTCCAGCCGGTCCTTCAGGGGTACGGGGCCGGCGCAGCCGCCGATGCCCATGCGGTGGTCGGTCCTGGGCGCCGCGTTCATCAGGTCCAGCGTCCGCCGCGCGCTCAGGACGGGATACGTGTCGCCCTTCTCCGGCGCCTTCAGCAGCCCGCTGCCGGCGACCACGTCGCCCTGCCCGCTCACGGTCAGCCCGGTCGTCCAGCCGTACGTGGGCCGGCCGCCGACCACCGGATCGGCGTTCACCACCCGCTGGGCGCCCACCACCCGGCTCGCGTCGATCTTCGCGTCGTCCTGGCCGAGCGCCTTGAGGACCGGCGCCGCCGCCTGTTCCGCGGCGGGCACGCTCACGGGTTCGGCGGCGGGGTCGGCGGGTCCCTGCGTACAGGTGGTGGTGCCCTTGCAGTTGTCGGTGCCGGGTGCGTACCGCTGGAAGGTCCAGTTCCCCGGCGCCTGCCCGGCCACCCGCAGGCTCGGCCCCGCGCCGTCCTGCCCGGAGCCGACCCGCCAGCCCGCCGTGTCGGTCACCGGCTTGCCGTCCACCCCGAGTGCCACCGCCAGCCGGGCCACGTCCTCTGCGGTGACCTCGCCCGCGGGCCGGTACACCGGTGCCGAGCCGGGCCCGTCGGGCAGGGCGCCGCTCGCCTTGTACGTCACGCCGTACGGAGCGGGCTCACCGGGCGCGATCCCGTTCGTGCCGCCCGAGGGCGCCGGCGAGCCCGCCGAAGGCGCCGCGTATCCGTCCAGGGCGAGCCGCGGGGGAGTCCCGCCGGCACCGGACGCCGGGCCCGGGCCACCGCCCGAACCGCCGCCCGCGGTGGCGGCCAGATAGGCCCCGCCACCCCCGGCCAGCAACACGGCCACCGCGACGGACACCACCACGGAAGACCGCCGCCGCCCGCCGGCCCCGGCCCGCACGGCATCCCCCTCTTCCGCGCTTACTTGCTTTTCCGCGTTCCCCTGTGCCTCCCCGTTCCCCTGTTCCTCGCCGTTTCCCCGTGCCTCTCCGTTCCCCTGTTCCTCCGTGGTCTCCTTCTCCGGCGCGGTCCTTCCGGCGGTACCCGCGGCCGCGTCCTCGTCGTCCCGGTCGGGGGTGTCGGGGTTGTCGGGTCGCTCGGTGTTCACCGCATCGCTCCTTGGTGGGTCGTTTCCCGCATCCCCTTCCAGGGGGACAGCGATGGGACGAGGAACGGGAGCGCGCGGTTCCCACGGGCGCGCGCCGGGACCGGCCGCGCGCCCCCGCGGGGCGGCTCAGTCGCCGTAGTCCGACATCGCGTCCAGCAGCCGGGCGGAGCGCGGCGGGACGGTCACCCCGTGGATGAGCGACGGCGGCACCGGACGGGCGTCGGCGTCCCGGTGCACCGTCCAGCGCGGAGCCATCCGGGCGCAGTCGCCGCGCAGCGAGGCCAGGTCTCCTTCGAGGTCGGCCGGGGCGGGGGAGTGGACCTTGAGGTTCGTCATGAGGGCACCGTAGACAGACCGGATTGTGCGGAGAAGGATCTGCTATCGGCTATTTTTGCCGACTTCAGCGCCCTGTGCGAACCGGGTAGCGTGAACTGTCAAACTGCCTCCCTCAGGAGAGTCCTCGCCGTGCGCATCGCAGTCACCGGCTCCATCGCCACCGACCACCTCATGACGTTCCCGGGTCGCTTCTCCGACCAGCTCGTCGCGGATCAGCTGCACACCGTCTCGCTCTCGTTCCTGGTCGACAACCTCGACGTCCGCAGGGGCGGTGTCGGCGCGAACATCGCCTTCGGCATGGGGCAGCTCGGTACGCGGCCGATCCTGGTCGGTGCCGCGGGCTCCGACTTCGACGACTACCGCGCCTGGCTGGAGCGGCACGGCGTGGACACGGACTCCGTGCGCATCTCCGAGACCCTGCACACCGCACGCTTCGTGTGCACCACCGACGCCGACCACAACCAGATCGGCTCCTTCTACACCGGCGCGATGAGCGAGGCGCGGCTCATCGAGCTGAAGACCGTCGCCGACCGGATCGGCGGCCTCGACCTCGTGCTGATCGGCGCGGACGACCCGGAGGCGATGCTCCGGCACACCGAGGAGTGCCGCTCCCGGGGCATCCCGTTCGCCGCCGACTTCTCCCAGCAGATCGCCCGCATGGACGGGGAGGAGATCCGGATACTGCTGGACGGCGCCACGTACCTGTTCTCCAACGCCTACGAGAAGGGCCTCATCGAGTCCAAGACCGGCTGGAGCGACCAGGAGATCCTCGGCAAGGTCGGCCACCGGGTCACCACCCTCGGCGCCCGCGGCGTCCGCATCGAGCGGGCCGGCGACGAACCGATCGAGGTCGGCTGCCCGGAGGAGGAGCGCAAGGCCGACCCCACCGGCGTCGGCGACGCGTTCCGCGCCGGCTTCCTGTCCGGTCTCGCCTGGGGCGTCTCCCTGGAGCGTGCCGCCCAGATCGGCTGCATGCTCGCCACCCTCGTCATCGAGACGGTCGGCACCCAGGAGTACCAGCTGCGCCGCGCCCACTTCATGGACCGCTTCACCAAGGCGTACGGCCATGACGCGGCGGCCGAGGTGCAGGGCCGCCTCGCCTGACCAAGCGCTCCGCTGGATGCGCGGCGATGCGTACAGCCCCGCGCCCCTTCGGGGCGCTGTCGAACCGCAGCGTACTCACCGGAACCGCTCAGGCCGCCCGGCGGACCACATAGGCCGAGCCGTGGTCCGCCGGCTCCTCGCCGACGTACTCCTGCCCGCGCATCTCGCACCACGCGGGGATGTCCAGCCGGGCCGCCGCGTCGTCCGCGAGCACCCGCACCTCGCCGCCCACCGGTACGTCCCCGATGACCTTCGCCAGCTCGATCACCGGAATCGGGCACCGCTTGCCGCGGGCGTCCACGACGAGCGCCCCGGACCGGGCGGGGGCCGTCACCGGCGCCGGCGCCGGCGCGCCGAACTTCTCCCGCACCCCCGCCACCGCACCCGGCAGCACCGACAGGAACCGCTCGACGTCCGCCTCGGCCGTCCCCGGCGGCAGCGACACCCGTACGTTCCCCTCGCTGAGCACCCCCATCGCCCGCAGCACATGGCTCGGCGTCAGCGTGCTGCTGGTGCACGACGAGCCGGACGAGACGGAGAAGCCCTCCGCGTCCAGCGCGTGCAGCAGCGTCTCGCCGTCGACGTAGAGACAGGAGAACGTGACGATCCCGGGCAGCCGGCGGTCCGCATCGCCGACCACCTCCGTGTCCGGCACCGCCCCCGGCACCCGGGTCCGGATCCGGTCCGTCAGTTCCCGCAGCCGGACCGCCTCCTTGGCGGCCTCGGCCCGCACCGCCCGCAGCGAGGCCGCCGCGGCCACGATCGCCGGAATGTCCTCGAACCCGGCCGCCCGGCCCGACTCCCGTTCGTCCGTGGGTCCTTGGGCCGCGAACCGGACGCCCTTGCGCACCACCAGCAGGCCCACCCCGGGCGGTCCGCCCCACTTGTGGGCGCTGCCCGTCAGCAGCGACCAGCCGCCCTCGACCGGCCCCCACGCCAGCGACTGGGCCGCGTCCACCAGCAGCGGCACCCCGGCCGCCCGGCACATCTCGGCGACCGCCGCCACCGGCTGCACGGTGCCCACCTCGTGATTGGCCGACTGCAGACAGGCCAGCGCGGTCTCGGGACGCAGCGCGGCCGCGTACGCCGACGGGTCCACCGCCCCCGATCGGTCGACCGCCACTCGGGTGACCGTCCCGCCGTCCCGCTCGTGCACGTCGGCGGCATGCAGCACCGAGGAGTGTTCGACGGCTGACACGATCAGGTGGCGACCGGCCCGCCGCCGCCCGGCCAGCGCCCCCGCGATCCCGGTGTGCACGGCCCGGGTCCCGGACGAGGTGAACACCAGCTCGTCCGGACGGCAGCCCACCGCCTCCGCCGCGGTCTCCCGCGCGGCGTCCAGCAGCAGCCGCGCCCGCCGCCCCTCCCGGTACAGCCGCGCGGGATCGGCCCACCCCTCATCCAACGAGGCCAGCAACGCCTGCCGAGCGACAGGATGAAGAGGAGCAGCAGAAGCACCATCGAAGTAGCCCATACAGCAACGTTAAAACCCCCCACACACCAAGCCCCCAAAGGGGCGCGGGGAACCGCACGCCAAGCCACAACGCCACCGCACCCGCCAAAGCCCCCGAACCCCCGACCTCCAAGGCGCCCCCACACCACAGCACCCCGCTCTCAGCCGCCCAAACCCTTCATGGCACGACCCGCGGCGCGAAGGGCCCCCTCCCCGCAACCCCCCGGAGGGCGTGGGCTAGGGTTTGGTCCGCATAAACATCCAAACCCCTGCCCGACGCAGGGCGGCGACCGACCAGCGAGAAGGCCGCAGCCGAACCGCGCGGGCGAGACTCTCGGGAAGGCGCTACGTGAGTCCCAACGGCTCCGACCGCTCGCCGCGGCGCCCGATGCGGCGGAAGCTGCTGCAGGCAATGACCGCGGGCCTGGTCCTGGCGACCGCTACCGGTTGCACATACAAGGACTTCCCCCGCCTTGGTATGCCCACCCCGACCACGGAAGAGGCTCCGCGGATCCTCTCGCTGTGGCAGGGCTCCTGGGCTGCCGCGCTCGCCGTCGGCGTGCTGGTGTGGGGCCTGATCCTGTGGAGTGCGATCTTCCACCGGCGCAGCCGGACCAAGGTCGAGGTTCCTCCGCAGACTCGGTACAACATGCCGATCGAGGCCCTGTACACCGTGGTCCCGATCATCATCATCTCGGTGCTGTTCTACTTCACCGCCCGGGACGAGACGAAGCTCCTGGACCTCTCGAAGAAGCCCGACGTCACGGTCAACGTGGTCGGCTTCCAGTGGAGCTGGGGCTTCAACTACATCGAGAGCGTTCCCGGTTCGACCGGCGACGCGAAGACCGACAAGAACCTGGAAGCCATTCCGAGCCGGTTCAAGGACGAGTTCCCGGCGAGCGCCGGCGGTGTCTACGACGTCGGTACGCCGGGCACCCGGAACCCGCAGACCAACAACCCGGGTCCGACGCTGTGGCTCCCGAAGGGCAAGACGGTCCGCTTCGTCCTCACTTCGCGTGACGTCATCCACTCCTTCTGGGTGGTGCCGTTCCTGATGAAGCAGGACGTCATCCCGGGCCACACGAACGCCTTCCAGGTGACCCCCAATCAGGAGGGCACCTTCCTCGGCAAGTGTGCCGAACTCTGCGGCGTCGACCACTCCCGGATGCTGTTCAACGTGAAGGTCGTCTCCCCCGAGCGCTACGAGCAGCACCTCAAGGACCTCGCCAAGAAGGGGCAGACCGGTTACATTCCCGCGGGCATCGCGCAGACGAGCCACGAGAAGAACCGGGAGACGACAAACCTGTGAGCATCCTCAACGAACCCCAGGGTGCCGCGGCAGCTGAAGACTCGTTCGAGAACGAGCTGCCGGTCAGGCGCAAGCAGCCCGGCAACGTCGTGGTGAAGTGGCTGACGACCACCGACCACAAGACGATCGGGACGCTGTATCTCGTCACGTCGTTCGCGTTCTTCCTGATCGGCGGCGTGATGGCGCTGGTCATGCGCGCCGAGCTGGCCCGGCCGGGTCTGCAGATCATGTCGAACGAGCAGTTCAACCAGGCGTTCACGATGCACGGCACGATCATGCTGCTGATGTTCGCGACGCCGCTGTTCGCCGGCTTCGCGAACTGGATCATGCCGCTGCAGATCGGCGCGCCGGACGTGGCCTTCCCCCGGCTGAACATGTTCGCCTACTGGCTGTACCTGTTCGGCTCGCTCATCGCGGTCGGTGGCTTCCTCACCCCGCAGGGCGCGGCCGACTTCGGCTGGTTCGCCTACTCCCCGCTGTCCGACGCGGTCCGCTCGCCCGGTATCGGCGCCGACATGTGGATCATGGGTCTGGCCATGTCCGGCTTCGGCACCATCCTCGGCTCGGTCAACTTCATCACCACCATCATCTGCATGCGCGCCCCCGGCATGACCATGTTCCGCATGCCGATCTTCGTGTGGAACGTGCTGCTGACCGGTGTCCTGGTGCTGCTCGCCTTCCCGGTCCTGGCCGCCGCCCTGTTCGCGCTGGAGGCCGACCGCAAGTTCGGCGCCCATATCTTCGACGCCGCCAACGGCGGAGCGCTGCTGTGGCAACACCTCTTCTGGTTCTTCGGCCATCCAGAGGTGTACATCATCGCGCTACCGTTCTTCGGCATCATCTCCGAGGTCATCCCGGTCTTCTCCCGCAAGCCGATGTTCGGCTACATGGGCCTGATCGCCGCGACCATCGCCATCGCCGGCCTGTCCGTGACCGTGTGGGCGCACCACATGTACGTCACCGGCGGTGTGCTGCTGCCGTTCTTCTCCTTCATGACCTTCCTGATCGCGGTCCCGACCGGGGTGAAGTTCTTCAACTGGATCGGCACCATGTGGAAGGGCTCGCTGTCCTTCGAGACACCGATGCTCTGGGCGACCGGCTTCCTGATCACGTTCGTCTTCGGCGGTCTGACCGGTGTCATCCTGGCGTCGCCGCCGATGGACTTCCACGTCTCCGACTCGTACTTCGTGGTGGCCCACTTCCACTACGTCGTCTTCGGCACCGTCGTCTTCGCGATGTTCTCCGGCTTCCACTTCTGGTGGCCGAAGTGGACCGGCAAGATGCTGGACGAACGCCTCGGCAAGATCACCTTCTGGACGCTGTTCATCGGCTTCCACGGCACCTTCCTGGTACAGCACTGGCTGGGCGCCGAGGGCATGCCGCGCCGGTACGCCGACTATCTGGCGGCCGACGGCTTCACCGCGCTGAACACGGTCTCCACGATCTCGTCGTTCCTGCTGGGTCTGTCGATCCTGCCGTTCCTCTACAACGTGTGGAAGACGGCCAAGTACGGCAAGAAGGTCGAGGTCGACGACCCGTGGGGCTACGGCCGTTCGCTGGAGTGGGCGACGTCCTGCCCGCCGCCGCGGCACAACTTCCTCACCCTGCCTCGGATCCGCAGCGAATCCCCGGCGTTCGACCTGCACCACCCTGAGATCGTGGCCCTGGAGCAGCTGGAGTACGCCGGTCACGGCAGCAGCGCCATCGCGGGCGGCAAGGAGGCCGGCAAGTGAAGATCCAGGGCCATTTGTTCATGTGGCTGAGTGTCTTCGTGCTCGCCGTGGCGGTCGTCTACGGCGTGTGGTCGAAGGAGCCGGCCGGTACCACGGCGCTCTTCCTGGCCTTCGGCCTGTGCATCATGGTCGGCTTCTACCTGGGCTTCACCGCCCGGCGGGTCGACGTGGGTGCCCAGGACGACAAGGAGGCCGACGTCGCGGACGACGCGGGCGAGCTGGGCTTCTTCAGCCCGCACAGCTGGCAGCCGCTCGCCCTCGGCATCGGCGGCGCGCTGGCCTTCCTCGGGATTGCGGTCGGCTGGTGGCTGCTGTACTTCTCGCTGCCGATCATCCTGGTCGGCCTGTTCGGCTGGGTTTTCGAGTACTACCACGGCGAGAGCCGCACTCAGTAGTACGCACCGGACACGCACGGGAGCCCGGTCCCCGCAAGGGGGCCGGGCTCCCGTCGTCATTATTTCGGGGACATTCACCCGGACGGCTCACCCAGCGCGCCGGTGTTGACGATGCTTCCTAGCGTGAGGTCATGAGCCAGACTGCGTTCCCCCGAGCCCGCATCCGCACCGTCGTCGGCTGCACGCTGCTGGTCACCGCCCTCGGTACCGGCGTCATCTCCTGCGGTTCGCACGGCGAAGACCCCCTGGCGGCCAAGCCGTACGACGCGGCGGGCCAGATCTCCTTCAACGCTCCCAAGGACGCCGGGAAGAAGGCCGACCCGGACAAGCCCCTTGAGGTGACCGCCAAGAGCGGAGAGGGGCGCATCACGGACGTCACGGCCGTGGACGCGACAGGACGCTATGTGGCGGGCGAACTCGCGGCCGACGGCAGCCGCTGGCACAGCACCTCACCGCTCGCCGCCGACGCCCACTACACGGTGCGGGTCAGCACGGAGAACGCGGACGGGGCGCCCGGCCGCAAGACCCTCACCTTCGACACCAGTCGGCCCACCACGAAGAAGACCCTCGACGTCACCTTCGGCCCCGAGGCGGGCGAGTACGGCGTCGGCCAGCCCATCACGGCCGAGCTGAACGAGCCCGTCAAGGACAAGGCGCAGCGCGCCATCGTGGAGAACGCCCTCCGGGTCGACTCCACGCCCGCGGTGAAGGGCTCCTGGTACTGGGTGGACGACAAGCAGCTGCACTACCGCCCCGAGGACTACTGGCCCGCCCACGCCACCATCCAGGTGCACAGCAACCTGGAGGGCATCCGGATCGACGACCGGCTGCGGGGCGGCAAGGCGAAACCCCTGAAGATCACCACGGGGGACCGGGTCGAGGCCGTCACGGACGCCGCCACGCACACGCTGACGGTGTACAAGAACGGCCAGGAGATCAACCAGGTCCCGATCACCACCGGCAAGCCGGGCTTCGAGACACGCAACGGCGTCAAGGTGGTGCTGGAGAAGGAGTACTTCGTACGGATGCGCGGCACCACCGTCGGAATCGCCGAGGGCACCGCGGACTCGTACGACCTTCCGGTGTACTACGCGACCCGTGTCACCTGGTCGGGCGAGTATGTCCACGCCGCCCCCTGGTCCGTCGGCTCCCAGGGCTCCGCCAACGTCAGCCACGGCTGCACCGGCATGAGCACCGGCAACGCCAAGTGGTTCTACGACACGGTCCGCCCCGGCGACATCGTCAAGGTCATCAACTCCAACGGTGACCCGATGGAGCCGTTCGACAACGGTTACGGCGACTGGAACATCGACTGGACCAAGTGGCGCACCGGCAGCGCCCTGGCCTCCGGCACCACAGCCCCCCACCAAACCACCCCCCGCCTGGACCCCAAGCCCCTATAACCCCCACACCCCCCGCGCCCCAAATGGGCGCGGGGGTGCATCGATCCGCGCCTCCACCGCACGGGCGCGCCCACCCCGACGCTGCCGAGGCTTGCCGACGGCGGTCTGTGCCCCTTAGGGGCGCGGGGAACTGCGCGATCAACCACGATGCAGCCGCATCCGCCCGACGGCGGTCTGTGCCCCTTAGGGGCGCGGGGAACTGCGCGACCAGCCACAACGCAGCCGCAGCCGCCCGACGGCGTTGCACGGCCTGCCGGGGGGCGCGATCAGCCACGATGCAGCCGCATCCGCCCGACGGCGGTCTGTGCCCCTTAGGGGCGCGGGGAACTGCGCGACCAGCCACAACGCAGCCGCAGCCGCCCGACC
>NZ_JBIALO010000018.1:173120-181376 GCF_042873595.1 Streptomyces sp. NPDC004629
AGGCGTTGCACGGCCTGCCGGGGGCGCGACCAGCCGCGACGCAGCCGCAGCCGCCGGACGGCATCCGGCCCTGCCGGGGGGCGCGACCAGCCACAACGCAGCCGCAGCCGCAGCCGCAGCCGCAGCCGCCGGACGGCATGCGGCCCTGCCGGGGGGCGCGACCAGCCACAACGCAGCCGCAGCCGCCCCCTACAGCGGAGCGAGCCGCTTCGACCGCAGCAAAGACGCCAGCGCCGACGCGAACTCCACCGGCTCAACCGGCAGGGTCACCGCGGCGTCGGCCCGGCTCCAGGTGGCCAGCCACGCGTCCTGGGGCCGTCCCATCAGCAACAGCACCGGCGGGCAGTGGAACACCTCGTCCTTGATCTGCCGGCAGACCCCCATGCCACCCATCGGCACGGCCTCACCGTCCAGCACGCAGACGTCGATCCCGCCGCGGTCCAACTCACGCAGGACGGCGGCCGGGGTCGCGCACTCCACGAACTCGACCAGGGGCACATCGGGGGCCGGCCGCCGGCCGGTGGCCATCCGTACCTGCTCGCGGGTGGTGGAGTCGTCGCTGTAGACCAGCACCGTGGCGGTCGGCTGCATTGTTCCTCCGAGACGTCGGCGTCGTGCGGGCAAGGCCGTTGGGCCGGATGCTACTCCCATGAACACCATGTCAACACCGGTATGACAGGGGCGGACACTCCGAACGGCACCCCCGGGAGTGAGGGCGGGATAAGCGACCGACATAATGTCGGGCGTGGCGACAGCAACGACAGTAGAAACCGGGCACGCGCACCCGTCGGTCAACCGGCCGAACCTCACCAGCGTCGGAACCATCATCTGGCTGAGTTCCGAGCTGATGTTCTTCGCGGCCCTCTTCGCGATGTACTTCACCCTGCGATCGGTGACGGGACCGACCCACTGGAAGTCGATGGCGCACGCGCTCAACGTGCCCTTCTCGGCGACGAACACCACGATCCTGGTGCTTTCCTCGCTCACCTGCCAGCTCGGCGTGTTCGCCGCCGAGCGCGGTGACGTGAAGAAGCTCCGCGGCTGGTTCATCGTCACCTTCATCATGGGCGCGATCTTCATCGGCGGTCAGATCTACGAGTACACGGAGCTGGTGAAGAAGGACGGCATCTCGCTGTCCTCCGACCCGTACGGTTCCGTGTTCTACCTGACCACCGGCTTCCACGGCCTGCACGTGACGGGCGGGCTCATCGCCTTCCTGCTGGTCCTCGGCCGCACCTATGCGGCGAAGAGGTTCACGCACGAGCAGGCGACCGCCGCCATCGTCGTGTCCTACTACTGGCACTTCGTCGATGTCGTCTGGATCGGCCTCTTCGCCACGATCTACTTGATCAAGTAAATCGGCGCGCCGGACGACGGCCACCGATCCACCACAGAAGCATCGACGCAGAAGATCCTGACACCGGGGTAATCCGTGAAAAAGCTCTCCGCACGACGACGCCATCCGCTGGCGGCGGTCGTCGTCCTACTCTTCGCGCTGGCGGCCACCGGGGGGCTGTACGCCGCGTTCGCGCCCGCGAGCAAGGCGCAGGCCGACACGACCGCCCAGTCCCTGACCATCGAGGAGGGCAAGAAGCTCTACTCGGTCGGCTGCGCCAGCTGCCACGGCACCGGTGGCCAGGGCTCCTCCGACGGGCCGAGCCTCGTGGGTGTGGGCGCCGCGGCCGTGGACTTCCAGGTGGGCACCGGCCGGATGCCGGCCGCGACCTCCCAGGGCGCCCAGGTCCCGAGCAAGAAGAACATCTACACGCAGGCCCAGATCGACCAGCTCGCGGCCTACATCGCCTCGCTGGGCGCCGGTCCTGAGGTGCCGACGAAGGCGCAGTACGGCCCGGAGGGCGCGGACATCGCCAAGGGCGGTGATCTGTTCCGCACCAACTGCGCGCAGTGCCACAACTTCACCGGCAAGGGCGGTGCGCTGACCAAGGGCAAGTTCGCGCCGAACCTCGAAGGCGTCGACCCGAAGCACATCTACGAGGCCATGCAGACCGGCCCGCAGAACATGCCCTCCTTCCCCGACACCACGCTGTCGGAGAAGAACAAGAAGGACATCATCGCGTACCTGGACGCGGTCAACAGCAGTGACACCGAGAACCCCGGTGGCCTGTCTCTGGGCGGTCTCGGACCGGTCAGCGAGGGTCTGTTCGCGTGGATCTTCGGACTGGGCGCACTGGTCGCGGTCGCCGTCTGGGTCGCCGCTCGGACCGCAAAGGCCAAGAGGTCATGAGTAGCCAAGACATTCCAGAAGAGAACCTGCCCGCCGAGCAGGCCGGCGCGCTGAGCGTCGCGGACGAGAAGGATCCGTTCGCCGACCCGGGGCTGCCGCCGCACGAGCACCGTATCCAGGACATCGACGAGCGGGCCGCCAAGCGGTCCGAGCGGGTCGTCGCCCTGCTGTTCACGGTGTCGATGCTGGCCACCGTCGGCTTCATCGCCGCGTACGTGGCGATCCCGCACGACAAGTCGATCTTCGTCTTCCCGATCGGTCACATCAGCGCGCTCAACTTCGCGCTCGGCATGACGCTCGGCGCGGCGCTGTTCTGCATCGGCGCGGGCGCGGTCCACTGGGCCCGCACCCTGATGTCCGACGCGGAGATCGCCGACGAGCGGCACGCGATCGAGGCGTCCCCCGAGGTCCGTGCCAAGGTGCACGAGGACTTCAAGCAGGGCGCCAAGGAGTCCGCGCTCGGCCGCCGCAAGCTGATCCGCAACACGATGTTCGGCGCGCTCACCCTGGTGCCGCTCTCCGGCGTCGTGCTGCTGCGCGACCTCGGCCCGCTGCCCGAGAGCAAGCTGCGCCACACGATGTGGAAGAACGGCACGCTGCTCGTCAACATGAACACCAACGAGCCGCTGCGTCCCTCGGACGTCGCCGTCGGCTCGCTGACCTTCGCCAAGCCCGAGGGCCTGGAGGAGCACGACGAGAACTTCCAGAACGAGATCGCCAAGGCGGCCCTGATGATCGTCCGGATCCAGCCGGACAACATCAAGGACAAGCGCGAGCTTGAGTGGTCGCACGAGGGCATCGTGGCCTACTCGAAGATCTGCACCCACGTCGGCTGCCCGATCTCGCTGTACGAGCAGCAGACGCACCACGTGCTCTGCCCGTGCCACCAGTCCACCTTCGACCTCTCCGACGGTGCCCGAGTGATCTTCGGCCCCGCCGGTCACGCCCTGCCGCAGCTGCGCATCGGCGTGAGCGACGAGGGCTACCTCCAGGCGCTCGGCGACTTCGCGGAGCCCGTCGGTCCTGCTTTCTGGGAGCGCGGATGAGCACTGCATCGAACCAAGAGTCCCGCTCTCGCGGGAAGGCACCGGCCGGCGAGCGCGTCGCCGACTGGGCCGACGGCCGGCTCGGGATCTACTCCCTGGCCAAGGCCAACATGCGCAAGATCTTCCCCGACCACTGGTCGTTCATGTTGGGCGAGGTCTGCCTGTACAGCTTCATCATCATCATCCTCACGGGTGTGTATCTGACGCTGTTCTTCCACCCGTCGATGAACGAGGTGGAGTACCACGGCTCGTACGTCCCGCTGCAGGGCCAGCTGATGTCCGAGGCGTTCAGCTCGACCCTGCACATCTCCTTCGACGTGCGCGGTGGTCTGCTGGTCCGGCAGATCCACCACTGGGCGGCGCTGATCTTCCTCGCCGGCATGTTCGTGCACATGATGCGCGTGTTCTTCACCGGTGCGTTCCGCAAGCCGCGTGAGATCAACTGGCTGTTCGGCTTCCTGCTGTTCGTCCTCGGCATGTTCACCGGTTTCACCGGTTACTCGCTCCCGGACGACCTGCTCTCCGGCACCGGTGTCCGCTTCATGGAGGGCGCGATCCTGTCCGTGCCGATCGTCGGCACGTACCTGTCGTTCTTCCTCTTCGGCGGCGAGTTCCCCGGCCACGACTTCGTGGCCCGGTTCTACTCGGTCCACATCCTGCTGCTGCCGGGCATCATGCTCGGCCTGGTGGTGGGCCACCTGATCCTGGTCTTCTACCACAAGCACACGCAGTTCGCGGGCCCCGGGAAGACCGAGAAGAACGTCGTCGGCATGCCGCTGCTGCCGGTCTACATGGCCAAGGCCGGAGGCTTCTTCTTCCTGGTCTTCGGTGTCATCGCGGCCATCGCGGCCGTCGCGCAGATCAACCCGATCTGGGCCATCGGCCCCTACCGTGCGGACCAGGTGTCCACCGGCGCCCAGCCCGACTGGTACATGGGCTTCGCCGAGGGTCTGATCCGCTTCATGCCGGGCTGGGAGATCAACCTCTGGGGTCACACGCTCGTCCTGGGCGTCTTCATCCCGCTGGTCGTCTTCCCGCTGGTCCTGGCGGCGATCGCGGTCTACCCGTTCATCGAGTCCTGGATCACCGGCGACAAGCGCGAGCACCACATCCTGGACCGCCCGCGCAACGCCCCGACCCGGACCGCGTTCGGTGTCGCCTGGATCACCGTCTACATGATCACGCTGGTCGGCGGTGGCAACGACCTGTGGGCCACGCATCTGCACCTGTCGATCAACGCCGTCACCTGGTTCGTCCGGATCTTCTTCTTCGTCGGACCGGTCATCGCGTTCATCGCCACCAAGCGGATCTGCCTCGGCCTGCAGCGCCGCGACCGCGACAAGGTGCTGCACGGCCGCGAGACCGGCATCATCAAGCGCCTGCCGCACGGTGAGTTCATCGAGGTCCACGAGCCGCTCACCCAGGAGCAGCTGCACACCCTCACGGCCCACCACCAGTACGAGCCGGCCGAGGTCGGTCCGACGGTCGACGAGAACGGTGTCGAGCGGAAGGTGAAGGGGGCCGAGAAGCTGCGCGCCAAGCTCAGCGACGCCTACTACGGCGAGGACGCCCAGATCCCGAAGCCCACCGTCGAGGAGTACAAGGAGATCACGAGCGGCCACGGCCACCACTGATCGCTGCGCACGCCACGCCACGCGCGAGGGGCCCCGTCCGGTGTTCGGACGGGGCCCCTCGGGTATCCGCCGGATGGATAGGGTGGAGCCGATCCGTACCTGACGACGACCGACGACCGGAGCGGCTGATGAGCGCTGTGACCCCCGCTGGAGGCGACACCGCGGCGGGCCGTTCCTGGCCCGACCTGCTGAGCACGCTGCTCGGCGGCCAGGACCTGAGCGCCGGTGACACGGCCTGGGCCATGGACCGCATCATGTCCGGCGAGGCCGCGGACGCCCAGGTCGCCGGCTTTCTGGTGGCGCTGCGGGCCAAGGGGGAGACGGTCGAGGAGATCACCGGCCTGGTCGAGGCGATGTACCAGCACGCCAAGCCGCTGCACATCCCCGGTCCGGCCGTCGACATCGTCGGCACGGGCGGCGACCGGGCCAAGACGGTCAACATCTCCACGATGTCCGCCATCGTGCTCGCGGGGACCGGCGCGAAGGTCGTCAAGCACGGCAACCGGGCCTCCTCCTCGGCGAGCGGATCCTCCGACGTGCTCGAACAGCTCGGCATCAACCTGGATCTGACGCCGGAACGGGTGGCGCGGGTGGTCGAGGAGGCCGGGATCACCTTCTGTTTCGCGGCCACCTTCCACCCCTCGATGCGGTTCGTCGGCGCCGTCCGGCGGGACCTCGGGATTCCGACCTCGTTCAACCTCCTCGGCCCGCTGACCAATCCGGCCCGGGTCACCGCCTCCGCGATCGGCTGCTTCGACACCCGGATGGCGGGGCTCATCGCCGGGGTGCTGGCCGAACGCGGCTCGTCCGCGCTGGTCTTCCGCGGGGACGACGGCCTGGACGAGCTGACGACCACCGCCACCTCCCGGGTCTGGGTGGTGCGCGACGGCAAGGTCACCGAGGATGTCTTCGACCCGCGCGAGGTCGGCCTCGACCTGGTCCCCGTGGCGGCGCTGCGCGGCGCCGACCCCGCCTACAACGCCGGGGTGGCCCGGCGGCTGCTGGACGGCGAGACGGGCCCGGTGCGGGACGCCGTGCTGCTGAACTCGGCGGCGGCCCTGGTCGCCCTGGAACCGGGGAGCGGGCCGCTGGCCGAGCAGATCCGGGCCAGCATGGCGAAGGCCGCCGAGGCGATCGACTCCGGCGCGGCCCGCCGGACGCTCGCACGCTGGGCCGCCGCCAGCCACGCGTGAAGCCCCGTACGGCGATGTGACGCAGGGCGTGGTCCAGGATCCGGACCGCGCCTTGCGCATCGATGATCGTGTGGCAGGATGTCCATCAGGTCATGAGCGACAGTCATTCGGCCCCGGCCGACTGTCCGGCAACCCTCCGTCCGTGGCGGGGTGCCCCGGGTGAAGACCAGGCCGTAGGCAGCGAGGTCTGCGGCAAGCGCGGACCCCTCGCACTCTGCTGAGTGACAAGCCCAGGGGTCCTGGTCGTCGAGGGAGCCTCTCGTGAGCAAGCGAATGCGATAGGGCCGCAGAGCCCCGCCTCCGCATACCCCTTTTTCCTCCCCACGTCGAGCCCTGCCCGATGCCGCAGGTGTCTCCTCGCGTGGTGAATTCCGCCTGCTTTCACGGGAGTTGTGCCATGTCCGTCTCCACCGCTGCCTCCGCCCAGTCCGTCCGCGCCCCGCTGCCCGTCCTCGGCCGTGATGTCACCGTGCCGCTCGTCACCGGCGGCGAGGTCACCTACGCCGCCCTCGACTACGCGGCCAGCGCCCCCGCCCTCCAGCGTGTCTGGGACGACGTGGCCGCCTACGCCCCCTACTACGGCAGCGTGCACCGCGGCGCCGGCTACCTCTCGCAGCTGTCCACCGACCTGTTCGAGAACGCCCGCGCGACCATCGCCGAGTTCCTGGACTGCCGCCCCGACGACCAGCTGATCTTCACCCGCTCCACCACCGACTCGCTCAACCTGCTGGCGGCCGTGCTCCCGGCCGACTGTCAGGTCTTCGTCTTCGAGACCGAGCACCACGCCTCACTGCTGCCCTGGAAGGACGCCCAGGTCAGCTACCTCGACGCACCGCGCACCCCGGCGCAGGCGGTCGCGACCCTCGACGCGGCGCTGGCCGGCCGCGACGGGCACGGCCCGGCCCTGGTCTGCGTCACCGGCGCCTCCAACGTCACCGGTGAGCTGTGGCCGGTGCGCGAGCTGGCCGCCGCCGCGCATGCGCACGGCGCCCGGATCGTCCTCGACGCCGCCCAGCTCGCCCCGCACCACCCGGTGTCGGTACGGGATCTCGACGTCGACTGGGTCGCCTTCTCCGGACACAAGCTGTACGCGCCGTTCGGGACCGGCGTGCTCGCCGGACGCGCCGACTGGCTGCGCGCCGCCGAGCCGTACCTCGCGGGCGGTGGGGCGAGCCGTACGGTCACCCGGCGGGCGGACGGGAGCGTGGCCGTGGAGTGGCACGAGACGGCTGCCCGCCATGAGGCCGGCTCGCCGAACGTGATCGGCGCCTACGCCGTCGCCTCCGCCTGCAAGGCCCTCACGGAGGCCGGCTTCGACACCCTGGTCGCCCGCGAGCGGCACCTGATCGAGAAGGTCCGTGCGGGCCTGGCCGAGGTCCCCGAGGTCCGGGTCCTCTCCCTCTTCGGCGACGACGCGCCCCGGGTGGGCGTGCTCTCCTTCGTGGTCGAGGGCTGGAACAGCTCCCACTTCGCGGCCGCGCTCTCCGCCGAGTACGGCATCGGCGTCCGCGACGGGCTCTTCTGTGCCCACCCCCTCGTCCGCACCCTCCTGGGCAGCGACCCGCAGTCCCAGGGCGAGTGCGGCGCCCCGGAGGCCGCGCCCGGCGAGAAGTCCCTCAACGCGATCCGCGTCAGCTTCGGCGCGGGTACGCCCGACGAACACGTCGAGCGCTTCGTGACCGCCGTACGGCAACTCGTCCGCGACGGCGCAAAGTGGCACTACCACACAGAAAACGGCCGCTGCGTCCCCACCACCTGACCCAAACCGCCACAGAGGGCACCCCAAAGGGCAGCGCGACCAACCACGACGGCGCCGCGGCCGACGACCGGCAGCCGCCCCTGAAGGGGCGCGGGGAACGGCGCGATCAGCCACGATGGCGCGGCGGCCGACGGCTGGCGGTTGCCCCCGGAGGGGCGCGGGGAACGGCGCGATCAGCCACGACGGCGCGGCGGCCGACGGCTGGCGGTTGCCCCCGGAGGGGCGCGGGGAACGGCGCGATCAACCACGACGGCGCGGCGGCCGACGGCTGGCGGTTGCCCCCGGGGGGTGCCTCTATGTCGTTCGTCAAGGCGCCTATGTCGGGTTTGAGGCGGTTCGGGGTTTCTGGGTTATGCGGCGAGCTCGATGTTCTTCGGCG